>NZ_JBFAAD010000003.1:369019-426333 GCF_040639555.1 Streptomyces sp. NPDC023838 | reverse complement strand
TCCCCGCGCCCCTGGATGCGCCCCTTCGGGGCGCCCAGGGGATTGCCGCGCAGCGGCATCTAAGGGGCGCGGGGAACTGCGCGACCAGCCCCCACACAGCCGCAGACGAACACGGGCCCGGGGCGCAGCCCCGAAGCGGGGTGCGGGGGGGCAGGCCCCGCCCCGGGGGTGGTCGGGGCTACCGCAGGGACGTGGACAGCACCCGCGCCGCCCTCTCCGCATCCCCGAACCCCACATACAGCGGCGTGAAGCCGAACCGCAGCACATCCGGGCGCCGGTAGTCGCCGACGACGCCCGCCGCGATCAGCGACCGCATCACCTCCCCGGCCCCCTCACACCGAAGCGCCACCTGACTCCCCCGCTCCCCGTGCGCGACCGGCGTCACCGAAGCGACCCGCCCCGGCGGCACGTACGCCGCCACGCACTCCAGGAAGAAGTCCGTCAGCGCCAGCGACTTCGCCCGGACGGCGTCGATCGAGACGCCGTCCCAGACGTCGAGGGCCGACTCCAGCGCCAGCATGGACAGGATGTCCGGCGTACCCACCCGGCCCCGCACCGCCCCCGCCCCCGGCACGTACTCCGTACGCATCCCGAAGGGATCCTCGTGCGAGTTCCAGCCGGGCAGGGGGGAGTCGAAGGACGCCTGGTGGTCGCCCCGTACGTACAGGTACGCGGGCGAACCCGGCCCGCCGTTCAGGTACTTGTAGGTGCAGCCCACCGCGAAGTCCACCCCGTGCGCGTCGAGCCCCACCGGCAGCGCGCCCGCACTGTGGCACAGGTCCCAGACCGTCAGTGCCCCCGCCGCGTGCGCGGCCGCGGTGATGCCGGGCAGGTCGTGCAGCCGGCCCGTGCGGTAGTCGACGTGGTTGACCAGGACCGCCGCCGTACGCGGACCCAGCGCGGCCACCATCTCCCCGGGCGCGACCGCCCGTATCGTCCGGCCCGTCATCCGCGCCGCGGACCCCGCCACGTACCCGTCCGTCGGGAACGTCGACTCGTCCACCAGGATCTCGTCCCGGCCGGACGGCGCCAGGCGCACCGCCGCCACCAGGGCCTTGAAGACGTTCACACTCGTCGAGTCGCCGACCACGATCCGGCCGGGCGCGGCCCCGACCAGCGGCGCTATGCGGTCGCCGATCCGCTCCGGCGCCGTCCACCAGCCGCTCTCGTCCCAGGAGCGGATGCGCAGCTCGCCCCACTCATGGGCGATGACCTCCTGCATCCGCGCCGCGACATGGCGGGGCAGCGCGCCCAGCGAGTTCCCGTCGAGGTAGACCGTGGACTCGTCGAGCGCGAACAGGTCGCGGTGCTTGGCGAGTTCGTCCGCGGCGTCCAGCGCGGCGGCCTTGCCGACCAGCGCCTCACGCACCTCACGCACCTCAGGCGACTCACGCACCTCACGCGACTCAGGCACCTCAGGCACCTCAGGCACGTCCCGTACCTCTCGCGCCTCTCGTACGTCCGGTACGCCTCGTACGCCTCGTACCTCTCCCGTCTCAGACATGGCTGCGCGCCGTCCACAGCTCGGGGAACACGTTCTTCGCCGCGCGCTTCTCCAGCCAGGCCACGCCCGCCGAACCGCCCGTGCCGGTCTTCGCGCCCATCGCTCTCCTCGTCGCCACCAGATGGTCGTTGCGCCAGCGCCACACCAGCTCGCCCACATTGGTCAACGCCTCGCCCAGGCGCACGAGTTCCCCGTTCTGGTCCCCGGCGTACAGTCCGGCCCAGACCGCCTCGACCTCGGGCGACGGCTCGTACCGCTGGGAGAGGTCACGGTCGAGGACCGCGGCCGGGACGGCGTACCCGCGGCGGGCGAGGAGCGCGAGCACCTCGTCGTACAGGCTCGGCTCCTGGAGCGCCTTCTCCAGCTCGGCGTGCGCGCGCGGCGCGCCCCGGTGCGGAACCAGCATGGACGCCGACTTCTCGCCCAGCAGGAACTCCATCCGCCGGTACATCGCGGACTGGAAACCGGAGCCCTCGCCGAGGGCCGCGCGGTAGGAGTTGAACTGCGCCGGGGTCAGCTGCGCGAGCGGCGTCCAGGAAGCGTTGAGCGCCTCCAGCTCGCGTACGGAGCGCTTGAGCGCGTCCACGGCCACCGGCACCCGGTCCTCGCGCAACGCGCGCGTGGCAGTCTCCCACTCGTGGACGATCACCGTGAACCACAGCTCCATGACCTGGGTGGTGACCAGGAAGACCATCTCGCCGGGGTCGTCCGAGCGCAGGTGCTGGAGGTGGGTGAGGACGTCCGCCTGGACGTAGTCCTCGTACGGCGTCGTGCCCGCGAAGTCCAGATGGGGGGCCGTCTCGGCCTGCGAGGCGGCTTCGGTTTCGACCGGTTCGGACATCTTTGATGACATCGCTGTCTCCTCGACGTGTCCGGGTAGCGGTCCGCCCCTTCCTTCATCGGCATCGGAGCCCCGGTCCCCACCCGCATCATAAGCACGCCCCCGGCACCGCCGTCAGGGCACGGAGGGGCCCTCCACGAAGGTGCCGTCCGGCGCGTACGGCCAGGCGTTGGACTTGCAGCCGTTCAGGCCCTTGATCTGCTGCATCATCACCGGCGCGGCCTTGCCCGGACCCGGGCAGGACATGTGCTGCCGGAAGCCGATCAGATGGCCGATCTCGTGGTTGATGATCAGATGCCGGTACTCGGCGGGCGCCCCGTCGTACTGCGGCGAGCCCAGCACCCACCGCTTGAGGTTGACCACGACCCCGTCGGCGACCTCGCAGTTCAGCTCGCCGTGGGTGTCGCCGTTGGCCGCGCAGAGCCGGTCCGTGGTGGCGGGGGTGGCGATCTTTATCGTCACGTCGGCGCTGTCTTCGCCCGAGACCAGCTGGAAGCGGCCACGCCCGTGCGCGGCCCAGCTGCGGGGGTGGGCGAGTATCGCCTGGATCTCGGTGGCGGCCCGGCCCGGCGAGACGTCGACGCCGTCCTCGACGAGCACCTTGTAGCGGCGCAGGGGGCCGCCGGTGCCGACGGGGGCGCCGGAGGCGCGGGCGGCGGTGAAGGTGCCGGGGGCGTGCGCCGGCTCGGAGACATCGTTGTCCGTGCCGGGCCATTCGGCGAGTGCGGCGCCGCAGACGAGCGCGAGGCCGAGGAGGCCGCCGACGGGGAGGAGAGCGCGCGGGGTTTTGTTGCGGGATGTTCGCTTGCCCAAGACAGACTTCTCCCCTTGCTGTGGCTGGAGTTGGGGGGAGAGGTGTGGGGCCTCGTGCGCCAGCGCCGGATGCGATCCGGTCGTCCTGTAATCGATGGTGCGTGCGATCGTACCGTCCGTACGGGAGCTGCCGTCCGGACGGTACGGATCCGCGCAGGTCAGCCCAGCGTGTCGGCGGCCAGCGGGGATGAGTCCCGCAGGAACGTGGTGCAGCGCTCGAACTCGGCCTGCTCGCCGATGGCTTGGGCGGCGCGGGCCAGGGCGTGCAGGGCGCGCAGGAAGCCGCGGTTGGGCTCGTGCTCCCACGGCACCGGGCCGTGGCCCTTCCAGCCGGCGCGGCGCAGCGAGTCGAGGCCGCGGTGGTAGCCGGTGCGGGCGTACGCGTACGACTCAACGGTGCGGCCCGCGTCGAACGCGTCGTCCGCGAGCTGGGCCCAGGCCAGGGAGGACGTGGGGTACTTGGCGGCGACGTCGGCGGGGGCGGCGCCGGTCGCGAGGAGCTCGCGGGGTTCGGGATCGTCGGGCAGGTGCGTCGGGGCGGGGCCGCCGAGCAGGTTCTCGTGAATGGACATGGCCCCAGTCTGCCGCGTCCGGCTGCCAACGGAGGCTCACCCCCACCCCGCCCCTCCCCGCTGTGACACTGGCGGCTCCGCCGCGTGGCCTCCGGGGGTGGGTGGGGGTGCTTCTCCCGGGTCTGCGCCCCACCCACCCCCGGAGGGTTCAGGTGAAGGGGCGGGGTGGGGCGGGGTGGGGTCAAACCCCCCGGTCGCGCTCCAGTGGGGGGCCCGTGACCCCGCACGACACCCGGCACTCCGGATGGCACACCCCCGCCGCCGGGCGGCGAACCGTCGCGTACGCCACGGCCGCGCCCAGTACCAACACCCCCGCACACACCGGCATGGCCCGCCGGAGCGTCTCCCCGAACGACGCCGCCGAGCGGTACGCCGACGGTGACATGCCCACCACCAGCGGCAGCGCCGCCACCGCGATCAGCCCCGCCGCCCGCGCCGCCGCGTTGTTGATGCCGCTCGCCAGCCCCGCCCGCCCCGCGTCCACCGACCCCAGCACCGTGGCGGTCAGCGGCGCGACCAGGGTCACCATGCCCAGGCCCAGGACGACGACCGCGGGGAGCACGTCACGTATGTACGACGCGTCCACCCCCACCCGCAGCATCAGCAGCATCCCGCCCGCACACAGCAGCGGCCCTACCGTGAGCGGCACGCGCGGGCCGATCCGCTCGCCCAGCGCGCCCGAGCGGGCCGACAGCAGGAGCATCAGGACCGTGGTGGGGAGCAGGGCCGCCCCCGCGCCCAGCGCCGAGTACCCCGCCACCACCTGGAGCTGGAGGGCCGCAAGGAAGAAGAAGCCGGCGAACGCCGCGTACACGCACACCGTCACCACGTTCACCGCCGTGAACTGGCGCGACGCGAAGATCTCCGGCGGCAGCATGGGGTCGGCCAGGCGTCGCTCCAGACGGATGAAGGCGGCCCCCAGCACCACCCCCGCCAGCGCCGCGCCCACCACCACCGGCGACGCCCCCTGCCCCGGCGCCTCGATCAGCGCGTACGTCACCAGCGCGAGCGCCAGCGCCCCCAGCACCGCGCCCGTCACATCGAACCGGGCCGTGTGCACGCGCGTGTCCTTGGACTCCGGTACGTGCCGCAGCGCCACCGGCACACACAGCGCGGCCAGCGGCACGTTCAGCAGGAAGACCCAGCGCCAGCCGGGGCCGTCCACCAGCCAGCCGCCCAGGAACGGGCCGACGGCCGCGCCGACCCCGCCGAGGCCGGACCACAGGCCCACGGCCCCGGCCCGGTCGTCGGGGTGGAAGCTCGCCTGGATGAGGGCGAGGGAGCCGGGCGTGAGGAGCGCGCCGCCGATGCCCTGGAGGGCCCGGGCGGCGATCAGGACGCCCGCGCCCGGTGCCAGGCCGCACAGCAGCGAGCCCACGGCGAACCAGACGACGCCGACGACGAAGACCCTGCGGCGTCCATAGCGGTCGCCCAGCGCCCCGCCGAGCAGGATCAGCCCGGCGAGCGTGAGCATGTACGCGTTGACGGTCCACTGGAGCACCGCCATGTCCGCGTCCAGGTCCGCCCCGATCCTCGGCAGGGCCACATTGACCACGGTCGAGTCGAGCATGGCCATCCCGGACCCGAGCACGGTCGTGAACAGCACCCACCGGCCCGCCGCCGTGCCCATCCGTACGCTCACGTCGCTCATGCGTTCCACTCTCGCCGAACGCACAAGGCCCGGCATCCCCCACGAAGGGGACACCGGGCCTCGCACGGGGGAGCGCGGGCGATGGGCCCGCGCGCCCGTTACTTCAGCTTCGTGCCGGTCGAGCGCAGGTTCGCGCACGCCTCGGTGACGCGCTTGGCCATCGACGCCTCGGCGAGCTTGCCCCAGGTGCGCGGGTCGTACGTCGACTTCTTGCCGACCTCGCCGTCGACCTTCAGGACGCCGTCGTAGTTGCGGAACATGTGGTCCGCGACCGGACGCGTGAAGGCGTACTGGGTGTCGGTGTCGAGGTTCATCTTCACGACGCCGTTCTCCAGCGCGGTCGCGATCTCCTGCTCGGTGGAGCCGGAGCCGCCGTGGAAGACGAAGTCGAACGGGGAGGCCTTGCCGTACTTCGCGGCGACGCCCTCCTGGAGGTCCTTGAGGAGCTCCGGACGCAGCACGACGTTGCCCGGCTTGTAGACGCCGTGCACGTTACCGAAGGAGGCGGCCAGCAGGTAGCGGCCCTTCTCGCCCAGGCCCAGGGCCTCGGCGGTGCGCAGCGCGTCCTCGACGGTCGTGTACAGCTCGTCGTTGATCTCGTGGGTGACGCCGTCCTCCTCGCCGCCGGTCGGGGTGATCTCGACCTCAAGGATGATCTTGGCGGCGGCGGCCTTGGCGAGCAGCTCCTGGCCGATGGCCAGGTTGTCCGCGAGGGTCTCGGCGGAGCCGTCCCACATGTGCGACTGGAAGAGCGGGTTCAGGCCCTTGGCGACGCGCTCGGCCGAGACCTCCAGGAGCGGACGTACGTAACCGTCCAGCTTGTCCTTGGGGCAGTGGTCGGTGTGCAGCGCGACGGTGATGTCGTACTTGGCGGCGACGACGTGCGCGAACTCGGCCAGGGCGACCGCGCCGGTGACCATGTCCTTGTTGTACTGGCCACCCAGGAACTCGGCACCACCGGTGGAGATCTGGATGATGCCGTCGCTCTCGGCCTCCGCGAAGCCGCGCAGCGCAGCGTGCAGGGTCTGGGTCGAGGTCACATTGATGGCCGGGTAGGCGAACTTGCCTGCCTTCGCCCGGTCGAGCATCTCGTTGTAGACCTCGGGGGTTGCGATGGGCATCTGTCCGCTCCTTGTGATGTGCGGGGTGTGCGATATGTGCTGGCCCTGACCTGGGGGCGACGTCATCGTCGCGGCCCATCTTTCCAGACTCTCCGCCCGGCTCCACCCTGCGGACGGACGAGGGGGCGGCTGTTTCACGTGAAACAGCCGCCCCCTCGGGGAAAGCACAGGTCAGAGCCGGTATGCGGGCGATCGGGGAGCTCGGGCACCACTTTCGGAGTGCCCGTCAGTCGATCTTGCCGAGTACCCCGGACCGGTTACGGCCACAAGGATGAACGCGGCATTTCGCCTGTTACGCCAGGCCCAGGTCCCCGAGCTGGTAGCCCGTGAGGTACGTCAGTCCCGCTCCGGCGATCGCGTCGGCCGCGCCCCGGTCGACGATCGTGGCCACGGCGACGACCTCGCCACCCGCCTCGCGCACCGCCTCGACGGCCGTCAGCGGCGAGCCGCCGGTGGTGGAGGTGTCCTCGACGACCAGGCAGCGGCGGCCCTTGACGTCGGTGCCCTCGATCCGGCGCTGCATGCCGTGCGCCTTCTGCGCCTTGCGTACGACGAAGGCGTCCAGGCGCCGGCCGCGCGCCGCCGAGGCGTGCAGCATCGACGTCGCCACCGGGTCGGCGCCCAGCGTCAGCCCGCCGACGCAGTCGAAGTCCAGGTCGGCGGTGAGGTCGAGCATGACCTGACCGACCAGCGGCGCGGCCTCGCCGTCCAGGGTGATCCGGCGCAGGTCGATGTAGTAGTCGGCTTCCCGACCCGACGAGAGGGTCACCTTGCCGTGCACCACGGCCTTGTCCTTGATCTGCTGGAGCAGGTCAGCGCGTACGTCAGTCATGCCCGCCAGCTTAAAGGCGCCGCCTCAGAGCCGCCGCCAGCTCCAGGTCGTCGCCATCTCCAGCGGGTCCACCGGCGTCACCAGCCGCGGGAGCGTGTTGAGGCCGTTGGGCGGGCCGGACTGGGGCTCCACACACACCGCCTCCTCCTGCTCGTCGTAGACGACCACCCACTCGCTGCGGCTGGTCACCTTCAGCTCCAGCTGCTCGGGCCAGGTGAGGGTCACGTCCACGCCGTCCGGCATGCCGAAGCAGTCGTCCCAGGGGCCCGGCAGGGGGTCGATGCGACGGCCGGTGGGCAGGTGGTCGTCGCCGCGCTCCTCCTGCCAGCCGGGCGCGAACCCGAGCCGCACGTCCCCGCCGCCCAGGCTGCGCCGGAACCAGGGGTGCCAGCCGACCTGCGCGGGGAAGGAGTCGCCGTACGTCTCGACGCCCATGGTGAGCGTCAGCGCGTTCTCGGACAGCTCGAAGATCTGGGTGACGCGGCCGGTGTACGGCCACGGGTCGGCCAGGTCGTACGTGAAGTGGGCCTCGGCGTGGCCGGACTCGGTCTCCCCGGTGCGCACGCGCTTCCAGGCCGTGTCGCGGCCGGTGCCGTGGATGGCGTGCGGCGGGGCGTTCACCGGCAGCTGGTGCTTGGTGCCGCCGTTGCGGAACTCGCCGCGCTCGATGCGGCCGCACCAGGGCACCATCGGGAACGAGCCGTACTTGTCGCCCTGGCGCAGCACTTCCGTACCGCCGATGCGCAGGCTTTCGATCCGGCATCCGAGGTCCGGACGGACCGTCAACTCGACGTCGCCGGCCGCCAGCCGGACACTCTTGTCGCTACTCACGCCCCCGACACTACTGGCGTCACCGCACGCGCCGACGCGCGCGCCGCCGTGTTGGCCCCGGCGGCGCGGTCAACGGCGGGTCAGCGCCGGGTCAGCGGCGGCGGCGCAGGACGCGGCCGACCACCACGGCGGAGGCGAGCGCGAGCGCCGCGGCCGGGGCGACCCAGCGCAGGGTGGCCCCCGCTCCGGCGCCCCCCGGGGCGGGCACGGGCGCGTACCGCCCGCGCGGCGGGGCGTGGTCGACCTCCTCGGCGCTGCGGCCGATCATGGTCCGGCGCGCGTGCGCGGCCTCGGCGGGTACGTAGTCCGCGTCCCCGGGAAGGTCGAACTCCTCCTCCGCGAGGGGGTCGAGCGAGGGCGGCGGGACGACGGCGTCGAAGACGGAGTGGCCGGCGCCGTCAGCGGCGGCGTCGGCGCCGGGGGCGGTCCCGGTCCCGGACGCGGTCGGCCCGGCGGGGTCCGCCGCGGTTTCGTCGCCGGGCGTGGCGGCCTCCTGGGCGGCCTCCTCGTTCTGCCCGCCCTCATCCGCGGCCAGCGCCGCGCCGAAACGGTCCAGCAGGCGGGAGACCGACGCCCGGGCCCCCTCCGGGGTCGCCGTGGCCACGCGGCCGTCCGCCGTCGCCGTGGCGGTGAAGGACAGCCGGGTGCCCTCGGCCTCGGGGGCCAGGCGCAGGGTGAGGGAGCACTTCGCCGCGCCCGTGCCGCGCGCCTCCGTGCCCTGTGCCTCCACGCCGAACGTGTCCTCGTCGAGCTCGGTGATCCGCAGCGTGCCCCGGTAGGTGATCGTGTGCCCCTCGACGCGCAGCTTCAGCCGCCCGGCCACCGGTGGCTCGCCCGCGTCCTGCTGCAGGCCGGGGACGCAGCGGGCGACCCTCGCCGGGTCCCGCAGCGTCTGGCGGAGTGACTGGACCTCAACCGGAACGAACACCTCGTGCTCCATGCAAACGAGCCTACTCAGGGGCGGCCGTCCCGTCTCCGCAAACGCCGCCACGGCCCGCGCCGAGCCGCTCTTGCGTCGAGCCGCTCTTCCGTCGAGCCGCTCTTGCGTCGAGCCGCTCTGGTTCCGCCCGGCCGCTCGCCCGCCGAGCGCCCTCACCCCGTATAGCGCGGATGCACCAGCGTCGACGGGGGCAGCTCGTCCCGGGGGCGGGCGTCCGCCAGCGGCTCCAGCTCGGGGGCGAGCGGGGCCCACGGGGGCCCGGACGGGGAGGCCAGGACGAAGCCCCAGTCGTGCGGGGACTTCGTGGCGTCCGAGGCGCGGTCGGGGCCCGCCGTGAAGCCCGTGAGGCGGCCCGTCGCGCGGTAGGGCACGGTCCACAGGCCGGCCGCCCGGACCGTCGACTCCACCGTCCAGTAGGTGTGCGCCCGCGTCGCGACCGGGCCCGCGTGCACCACGATCCGCCCGCCCGGCGCCAGCACGCGCGCGGCGAGGCCGAAGAATTCCTGCGAGTAGAGCTTGGTGCTCGGGGTGATGCCCGGGTCCGGCAGATCGGAGATCACCACGTCGAACGGTCCGGCCGAGTGTCCCGGCCCGCGCAGCCAGCCGAACGCGTCCGCGACCACCGGCCGCACCCGCCGGTCGTCGTACGCGTGGCTGTTCAGCGCCGACAGGGCCGGGTCGTGGCGCGCCAAGTCGACCACGCCCGCGTCGAGTTCGACCAGGGTCACCGAGCGCACCGACAGATAGCGCAGCACCTCGCGCGCGGCCAGTCCGTCCCCACCGCCCAGGATCAGTACGCGCCTGTGCGGCCCGGAGTCCATCGCGGGGCGCACCAGCGCCGAGTGGTAGCGGTGTTCGTCGCGGCCGCTGACGCGCAGCCGGCCGTCGAGGAAGAGGTCGAGCGGGCCGCCGGGGCCGTGGCCGGTGCGGCTGCCGGTGAGGACGATCTCCTGCACCCCGGTCTGCACCGCGACCCGCACCTGATCTCCGTACACCGCGCGCCGCGCCGCCTGCTCGAAGGCGCCGACCAGGGCGGCGGTGGTCGCCAGGACCGCGAGGACCAGCACGTTCGCCGCGAGAAGCCACCATCGCGCGCGTGGGGTCAGATCGCGCCGGAACAGCCACAGCACCAGCGCGCCGCCCGCCACCGCGTTGACGGCGCCGGTCAGCAGCGCGCCCGTGAGCTGGCCGAGCAGCGGCAGCAGGAGGAAGGGGAAGGCGAGGCCGCCGACGAGCGCCCCCACGTAGTCGGCGGCGAAGAGGTCCGCGACCGTGCCGCCGGGGTCCTGCCGGGAGACCCGCTGGATCAGGGTCATCAGGAGCGGGATCTCCGCGCCGATGAGCACGCCGATCCCGAGCGAGAACGCCACCAGGGCGTACCGCGCGCCGCCGAGCCAGGCGAACGTCGCGTACAGCACCATCGCCGAGCAGCCGCCGACCAGCGCGAGGGCCGCCTCGATCAGGCCGAAGCCGACGGCGGCGTGCAGCCGCAGCCGTTTGGCCAGCAGGGATCCGATGCCCATGGCGAAGACCATCACGGACAGCACGACGGAGGCCTGGGTGACGGAGTCGCCGATCAAGTACGAGGCGAGGGCGACCAGTTCGAGTTCGTACACCAGCCCGCAGGCCGCGCAGATGAACACGGTGCCGAGCACGATGAACCGCGCGGTGCTGCGCCGGGGCGCCGGCGGCGGGATGCCACAGGGCAGGACGGGCAGAGACGGTTCGATCATGATGGGAACGCTACGTCACGACTCGCTGGCATCACGTCACCCACAAGGGTGCAACTAGCGCACTGCGGAGGGAATTACGGCTCCCGGAGTGGCGGTACACCCCCTCCTGCCTGCACGCATTCTCAGGGCGCCACGGGCGCCGCCATCCGGACACCGACCCTCGTACGGGTCACCACCAACTGCCCCTCCTGCGGGTACGCGTGCCAGGTCCGCCAGCGCACCTGGCCGTCGCCGCGCTGCGCGAGCATCGCGGTGAACGCGTGCGGCGAGCCCGGAAACGTCCCCGCGAGGCCGTGGGGGTGGTCCGCGACCAGCGCGAGGAGCTCCTGTGCGCGCCCCGCGAACGAGCCCGCGGACAGCGTCTCCACGCGCGCGGCGAACTCGTACTCCCACTCCCCGAGACGTTTCGCCACCCCGAGGGGGAGCGGGGTGCTGCTGCCGGGCATGCAGGCGACGGTCTCCGAACAGGAGCCCTGCTCCTCTTCGAGGAGCACCTGGTGGGACGCGCCGAGAAGTCTCAACTGGAGTTTGGCGCCGGAGAGTTCGAGGTCGAGGACGGCCAGCGCGGGCAGCGGCTCCCTGCCCAGAGCCCAGGCGAGGTCACTGGCACGCGTGTCGGTATAGGCGGTCTGGAGAGTCGTGAGCATGGGTGGGCTCCGCAAAAACACACATGGGGAGGGTGGACGACCGGGGTCACCCCGGAACCGGTGCGAGGGAAGGAGGGACCGCCTGCTCAGGTCCGCCGGGTGGGGGGTCCGTGGGCTGCGTTCTCAACAGCGAGGGAATCATGAAGTGCGCGGCGCTCACAGCGTTTTTACCCAACTTGACGTGGTTTCCATCCCCTGGGATGCAAGCCGGTTCACCTGTTCAACCGCAGGGGTGCGCGCGAAGGCGCCCGGCGGGTTGTCGGCCGCCGGGCGCGCGGGGGGGGGTGTGCGGACGGAATCGGCTGCCCCGTGTCAGCCGCGACCGCCGCGCGCGGTCAGCCGGAGCCGCAGCCGCCGCCCCCGCAGGACGAGCCGCCTCCGCAGGACGAACCGCCGCCGCAGGAGGAGTGGCCGCCGCCGCACGAGTGGCCGCCGTGGTGGCCGTGGCCGCCACCGCCGCCACCGCTGTCACCGGCCCACCAGGAGCCGGCGGACGAGCCGGCCGAAGCGGACGAGCGGCCCGGCTTGGACGAGTACCACCCCCGTCGCCGCCGGGCGCGGCTTCCGCTGGTCACCTTGCCGGCGACGTACCAGATCAGTACCAGTACGGCGCCCCCGACGACATATCCCATCTCCCCCACCGTCCTTCGCTCTTCTCCTGTGCGTGACAGGGGGATGCCCTCGGCCACCGCGCGCGAAAGCGGACTTGAGCAACTCCAGAGGTTCCGCGCAGGATGGCCGCCATGACCTCCAGCGCGCGCCCTCTCCTGAACCGCCGCCTCGCCGAGTTCGGCACCACGATCTTCGCCGAGATGTCCGCCCTCGCGGCGTCGACCGGAGCCATCAACCTCGGCCAGGGCTTCCCCGACACCGACGGCCCCGAGGAGGTGCGCGAGGCCGCCGTGCGGGCCCTGCGCGACGGGCGCGGCAACCAGTACCCGCCGGGCCCGGGCGTGCCCGAGCTGCGCACCGCGATCGCCGACCACCAGCTGCGCCGGTACGGGCTCGCGGTCGACCCGGACCGCGAGGTGCTGGTGACGGCGGGCGCCACCGAGGCGATCGCGGCCTCGCTGCTGGCCCTGGTGGAGCCGGGGGACGAGGTGATCGCACTGGAGCCGTACTACGACTCGTACGCGGCCTGCATCGCCATGGCGGGCGGCACCCGCGTCCCGGTGACACTCCACCCCGACAACGGCCGCTATGTCCTCGACCTCGACGAGCTGCGCGCCGCCGTCACCCCGCGCACCCGCCTCATCCTGCTCAACACCCCGCACAACCCGACCGGGACGGTGCTCACGCGCGCGGAGCTGACCGCCGTGGCGGAGCTGGCGTGCGAGCGGGACCTGCTGGTGGTGACCGACGAGGTGTACGAGCACCTGGTCTTCGACGGCGAGCACGTACCGATGGCCACGCTGCCGGGGATGCGCGGGCGCACCCTGTCGATCGGCTCGGCGGGCAAGACGTTCTCGTTCACCGGATGGAAAGTCGGCTGGGTGACCGGCGCGCCGGAGCTGGTCGCGGCCGTCCGCTCGGCCAAGCAGTTCCTGACGTACGTGGCCTCCGGGCCCTTCCAGTACGCGGTCGCCGAGGCGCTGCGGCTGCCGGACGCGTACACCGACGGGCTCCGCGACGACCTGCGGGCCAAGCGGGACCTGCTGTGCCAGGGCCTGACGGCGGCGGGCTTCGCGGTGTACCGCCCGGCGGGCACGTACTTCGTCACCACCGACATCCGCCCGCTCGGCGAGGAGCTCTCGCACGGCGGCGACGGCTTCGCCTTCTGCCGCGCGCTGCCGGAGCGCTGCGGGGTGGTGGCGATTCCCAACGCCGTCTTCTACGACCACCGGGACGCGGGCGCGCCTTTCGTCCGATTTGCCTTCTGCAAGAGGGAGAGTGTGCTCGAAGAGGCCGTCTCCCGGCTGAAGGCGCTCGCGGGCTGAGGGCCGGGGGGCCGCGGGACCGACTGCGCGCGCGCCCGGAGGTGCACCCTGTCCGCCGAGATCACCGCTCTCGTACGCCGGTCCGGCGCCGCCCTGGCCATGCCGCGCAGGCTGACCGCGCTGCGCCGGGCGGTCCCCGCGCTCGCGCTGTTCGCCGCGGCCCGGCTGGCCGGGATGCTGTGTCTGGCGGGGTGGGCCTGGCACCTGGGGCGCTCGCCGCGCGCGCTGTTGGCGAAGGCGTGGGACGCCGACTGGTACATCAAGATCGCGGCGAACGGCTACGGGCGGACGCTGTACTGGCCGGACGGGACGGTCCAGAGCGACCTGGCGTTCTTCCCGCTCTACCCGAGCCTGATGCGACTGGTGACGACGGTGCTGCCGGTGGCGGGCGGCACGGCCGGGCTGCTGGTCTCCTGGACGGCGGCGGGGGCCGCGGCGTGGGGGGTGTACGCGGTCGGGGAGCGCCTGGCGGGCCGGCGCACGGCGACGGCCCTCGTCCTTCTCTGGGGCCTGCTCCCGCACTCCATCGTGCTCTCGATGGCGTACACCGAACCGGTGATGACGGCGCTGGCCGCCTGGTCCCTGTGGGCGGTCCTGGAGCGGCGCTGGCTGTGGGCGGGCGTGCTGGCGGCCCTGGCGGGCCTCTCGCGGCCGAACGCGATCGCGGTGGCCGCGGCGGTCACGGCGGCGGCCGCGGCGGCCCTGTGGCGCGGCGGGCGGGGCGTACGGCGGGACTGGCGGGTGTGGGCGGCGGGGGCGGCGGCGCCGCTCGGCTGGTGCGGATACGTCCTGTCGGTCGGCGCCCGAAGAGGTGATCCGCTGCGCGGCTACTTCGCGGTCCAGGCCGCGTGGACCTCACGCTTCGACTTCGGCAGGGGTTCGCTGCGCTTCGTACGGAAGCTGGCGACGGGGCCGTTCGACCTCGGCTACACGATGGCGTTCGTGATCACGGTGGCGGCGCTGCTGCTGTTCGCGCTGCTCCTGCTGGAGCGCCCGCCGCTGCTGGTGCTCGTCTACACGGCGGTACTGGTCGTGATCACGGTGGGCGGCTCGGGATTCTTCGAATCGAAGCCGAGGTTCCTGCTCCCGGCCTTCCCGCTGCTGCTGCCGCTGGCGGCCGCGCTGACGAAAGCCCGGCCGAGGGCGGCGGTCACGGTGACCGCGGCCCTGGCCGGGCTGTCGTTCGCGTACGGGGCGTATCTGCTGACGCTGGCCCCGATGGCGCTGTGACGCCGTGGGCGTCGTGGGACCTGTGAGTCAGGCGTCGTCGCCGGGGGCGTCCCCGTCGTCGTCACCCTCCGCGCCCTCGACGTCCTTCTCCAGCCCGAGCTGCTCCACGAGCCACTTGTCGAACTCGATCGAGGCGCGGACCCAGCTGACGGTCGACGACACGAAGTGCTCCAGGGCGACGCCGGTGCCGATCAGCATCTGCGCCTCACCGATGAGCCGGACGGCGCCGTCGTCGTGGGTGTGCGTGTAGACCTTGGGCCACAGGGTGCGGCGGTTCCAGTCGTCGATCGTCTCCAGCAGCGCGAGCTTGTCGTCGATGCTGTGCGGGCGGTCGTAGAAGGTCCGCACCGAGAAGACCTGCTGGTCGTCCTCGCCGCGGAACATGAAGTACGTGCGGAACTCCTCCCACGGCGCGGCGAGGTCGCCCTCGTCGTCCACGACGTACTTGAGCTCCATCTGGTCCAGGAGCTGCTTGACCAGATCCTGGTCGGGTACGACGGGCCCGGCCGGTCCACCGGTGGGCTGCGGGCCGGGCTGAGCCCCGAAATTCGGAATCGAGGACGGGTCGATGCTCATCGTGAATCTTCCTTCGTACGGTTCCGGTCATCCTCCCCCATGCCGGGCGGGGGCTGGCAACCCCCGCCACGGGTATCCGCTGACGGCTGACCGAATCCCCTCACGTGTGGCGTAAGCGCGTCAGCGCTTCGTCATGCGATCGGTGAGGCACCAGACCCCGGTGGATGCCTCCGCGTACGACGAGGACTCGCCCCGGCTCACATGATCGAGCAGAAAAGGGCGCCTCGGTACGGGCGCGCCGGGCAGCCATTTGGCCTGCGATTCCTGGACCGCCTCGGCGAAGAACCGGAAGGCGTCGATCACTGTCGACTTCCCCGACGCGTTCGCCCCATAGATCGCCACTACCGGGACCGCCGGCCGGTCGTCCTCGTACGCCGGGACGAAGTTCAGTTCCTGCGGTTCGCGCAGGGAGCCGTGGTTGGCGACACGGAAGCTCAAGAGCATGTGCTCATCCCTCCCACACCCGCTTGTGAACAAGTGAATCGCGAAAACCGGCTCAAGGCGAACGTAATCCCCATTCGCGAACAGGGACAGGCCCGCCACCCACGAGGGTGACGGGCCTGTCCACAACCAGATACGAACGGCTACAGCGTCTTTCCGGTCGCCGCCCCCACGATCAGACCCTCCCCGAACCGGTCCACCCGGACCGTGTCGCCGTCCTTGACCTCGCCTGCCAGGATCTCCTTGGCGAGGCGGTCGCCGATGGACGTCTGGATGAGGCGGCGCAGGGGGCGGGCGCCGTAGGCCGGGTCGTTGCCCTTGTCGGCGAGCCAGGCCAGGGCCTCGGGGGTGACCTCCAGGGTGAGGCGGCGGTCGGCCAGGCGCTTGGCCAGGCGGGCGATCTGGAGCTCCGCGATGTGCGCCAGCTCGTCCCTGGTGAGGGCCGAGAAGACCACCAGGTCGTCCAGGCGGTTCAGGAACTCGGGCTTGAAGGACGCCCTCACCACTTCCAGAACCTGCTGTTTCTTCTCCTCCTCGGAGGTCAGGGGCTCTACCAGGTACTGGCTGCCGAGGTTCGACGTCAGGACCAGGATCGTGTTGCGGAAGTCGACCGTGCGGCCCTGGCCGTCGGTGAGGCGGCCGTCGTCGAGGACCTGGAGGAGGACGTCGAAGACCTCCGGGTGCGCCTTCTCGACCTCGTCGAGCAGGACCACGCTGTACGGGCGGCGGCGGACCGCCTCGGTCAGCTGGCCGCCCTCCTCGTAGCCGACGTACCCGGGCGGGGCGCCGACCAGACGGGCCACGCTGTGCTTCTCGCCGTACTCCGACATGTCGATGCGGACCATCGCCCGCTCGTCGTCGAAGAGGAAGTCGGCCAGGGCTTTGGCCAGTTCTGTCTTGCCCACGCCCGTCGGGCCCAGGAAGAGGAAGGAGCCGGTGGGGCGGTCCGGGTCCGCGATGCCCGCCCTGGTGCGGCGGACCGCGTCCGAGACCGCGCGGACCGCCTCGCCCTGGCCGATCAGCCGGCGGCCCAGCTCGTCCTCCATGCGCAGCAGCTTCTGCGTCTCGCCCTCCAGGAGGCGCCCGGCCGGGATGCCGGTCCAGGAGCCGACCACGTCCGCGATGTCGTCCGGGCCGACCTCGTCCTTGACCATGGTGTCCTTCGAGGCCTCCTGCTCGGCCTCGGACGCCGCCTCCAGCTCGCGCTCCAGGGTCGGGATCTCGCCGTACAGCAGCTTGGAGGCGGTGTCGAAGTCACCGTCGCGCTGGGCGCGCTCGGCCTGGCCGCGCAGGTCGTCGAGGCGCTCCTTGAGCTCGCCGACCCGGTTCAGGCCCTCCTTCTCCTTCTCCCAGCGGGCGGTGAGGCCGCGCAGCTCCTCCTCCTTGTCGGCGAGGTCGCGGCGGATCTTCTCCAGCCGCTCCTTGCTCGCCGCGTCCGTCTCCTTGGAGAGGGCCAGTTCCTCCATACGGAAGCGGTCGACCGCGCGCTGGAGCTCGTCGATCTCGACGGGGGACGAGTCGATCTCCATCCGCAGGCGCGAGGCCGCCTCGTCCACCAGGTCGATCGCCTTGTCGGGGAGGAAGCGGGAGGTGATGTAGCGGTCGGAGAGGGTCGCGGCCGCCACCAGCGCGCTGTCCGCGATCTGCACCTTGTGGTGGGCCTCGTACCGGCCCTTGAGGCCGCGCAGGATCGCGATCGTGTCCTCGACCGTGGGCTCCGCGACCAGGACCTGCTGGAAGCGGCGCTCCAGGGCGGGGTCCTTCTCGATGCGCTCGCGGTACTCGTCCAGCGTCGTCGCGCCCACCATCCGCAGCTCGCCCCGGGCCAGCATCGGCTTGAGCATGTTGCCCGCGTCCATCGCCGAGTCGCCGCCGGCGCCCGCGCCGACGACCGTGTGGAGCTCGTCGATGAACGTGACGATCTGGCCGTCGCTCGCCTTGATCTCGGAGAGGACGGTCTTCAGGCGCTCCTCGAACTCGCCCCGGTACTTCGCCCCGGCCACCATCGCGCCCAGGTCGAGCGAGACCAGCCGCTTGTTCTTCAGGGACTCCGGGACGTCGCCCTTCACGATCCGCTGGGCCAGGCCCTCCACGACCGCGGTCTTGCCGACGCCGGGCTCACCGATGAGCACCGGGTTGTTCTTCGTGCGCCGGGAGAGCACCTGCACGACCCGGCGGATCTCCTGGTCCCGGCCGATCACCGGGTCGAGCTTGCCCTCTCGGGCCGCGGCCGTGAAGTCCGTACCGAACTTCTCCAGCGCCTTGTACTGACCCTCGGGGTCGGGGGTGGTCACCCGCCGTCCTCCTCGTACTGTCTCGAATGCCTCAAGGAGCTTCTTCGCCGTCGCGCCCTGCTGGGAGAGCAGCTCGCCGGTCCGGCCGCCCTTGGCGGCGAGGCCGATGAGCAGGTGCTCGGTGGAGAGGTAGTCGTCGCCCAGCTCCTTGGCGCGCTGCGCGGCGTCGGCGATGACGGCCAGCAGGTCGCGGTCGGGCTGCGGCGGCGCGACCGTGGAGCCGGTCACGCTGGGCAGCGCGGCGAGCAGCCGCTCCGCCCCGGACCGTACGGCGGCCTGGTCGGCGTCGACGGCCGCCAGCAGGTCGACGATGTTCTCGTTCTCCTCGCCCGTCAGGAGGGCGAGCAGCAGGTGCGCGGGCGTCAGGTCCGGGTGCCCGTCGGACACGGCCCGGTTGCTGGCCGCGTTGATCGCGTCCCGGCTCTTGTTGGTCAGCTCGGCGTCCACGTGCGGTCTCTCCTCCTCGGCGTAGGGGTCCGAACTCCATGACTCATCCAGCGTACATAAAGTTGAGCCTATTCCGCTCAAGGTGTGGGGAACGGGTTCGGCGTAGGTTTCGGCCCATGACCACGACCACGGAGACGGCCGCCGTCCCGGCCACCCGCACCCGTACCCCTCTGGACCCCCGTCAGCCCGACGAGGCCTACCTCAGCTTCTGGCGGGAGCGGCACCTGTGCACGCTGACGACCCCGCGCCCGGACGGCAGCCCGCACCTGGTGCCGGTGGGCGTCACGTACGACCCGGAGGCCGGGGTCGCCCGGGTGATCGCCGACAAGGCGAGCAAGAAGGTCAGGAACGTGCTGGCCGCCGGGCCGGACGGGGCGCGCGTCGCGGTCTGCCAGGTGGACGGGCGCCGCTGGGCCACGCTTGAGGGACGCGCGTACGTGCGTACGGAGCCGGGGCCGGTCGCCGAGGCGGTGGCGCGGTACGCCGAGCGGTACGGACGGGTGCCGCGCGAGAACCCGGACCGGGTGCTGATCGAGATCGTCCTGGAGCGGGCGCTGGGGAAGGGCTGAGCGGGCCCCGGCCCTCGGCCGTACGCGGACAGCACAGCGGCGCCACCGTGTTCAGGTCCACGATGGCGCCGCTGTGTGGGGGAAGCGCCTGAGCGATTTACAACGACGGGGGAATCGCTTCAGGCGCTGCGGGGGGTGGCGGTAGATGACTCGGGGTCGAACAGTTGGTGGTCACGCTGGTCCAGATTGACGAACACCATGCCGTACCTCACGGCACAGCGAATCGGCTGCGGCGCCCCTCGTGGCCGGCGGAGGCACCGGTAGGCACGGACGTCCTCGTCGTCCTCGCGAGCGACCAGGATCGGCTCGCCGAACAGGGTGACCATCAACGAATCGCCACGGTGCGGAATCGCCGTGACGAGGTCGATGAAGTGCCACCCCGAGCGGTAGGCCGTGGCCATCTCGCGCCGGAAGACCCGGTCGTCCGGCGGGAGGCTCATGCGCCGACACCCGCGGGCGCGACCTCCCAGGTGGGCTCCACCGGAGCCGCCAGGACCCGCGTCACCGGCTTGTGCTCCCAGGTGGGCTCTCCCGGAGCCGCGACGGTTCCGTGGGACGGCTTGCTCTCCCACGTGGGTTCCCCATTCGCGGCGAGAGCGCAAAGAGCAGCCGTGACAACGGCTATAGCGCTGAGTGCTCGAACCATCCTGCTCATGGCCGATCTCCACCTCTTTATGATCATTCCCTCCCCCCGCGCATAAGACGATGGCTCACTCTGAGCGCTTCCACCAGCGAGGCCAGGCATCATGTTCCTGTAATTCAGGAGTATGAGGGGGGTGTAATCCGGTTGTATCAGGGGCACTTCGGACATAGTCATGGCCCTACAGACCTGTGCGAGATGGGCAAGACCCTCTACGCCACCGCGTTGCGTACCGGCGGAATAACTCGCACGGAAGCCCAGGCCGCTCCCTGTCTCATCGATCTCGCGCTGCTGCGGCCCGACGCGGAGGACGCGGAACAGCTGCGGCCGGTCCCTCCCTCCGTCGTCCTGAACCAGCTCGTGCAGCCGCTGGAGCGCGAGATCCAGGAGCGCAGGAAGCTGTCGATGTCGCTGGCCAGCACTTTCGAGCCATTCATGGCCATCACCAGCGAAGACGCGGCAAGCACCCACGCGATCACGGTCCTTGAGGGGCTCGAACTCATCAACGCGACGCTGGACCGCGTCATCGACGAGTGCACCAAGGAGCTGCTCACCATCCAGCCCGGCAGCGGGCGCAGACCCGAGACCCTGGAGTCGGGCCTGCGCCGGGTCCAGCCGCTGCTCGACCGGGGCGTCGACATGCGCACCCTCTATCAGCACACCTCCCGCCACCACTCCGCCACGATCGGATACGTGGAGCGCATCGCGCCGTACGGGCTTGAGGTGCGCACGCTGGAAGAGATCATCGACCGGCTGATCATCGTGGACCGCCGGGTCGCCTTCATCCCCGCGCGCAGCGACCGCCGGGTCGCGCTGGAACTGCGGCACGAGGGGCTGGTGCAGTATCTGGTCGGCGTCTTCGACCAGTTCTGGCTGCACGCGGTGCCGTGGGAGGAGGAAGTCCCGTACGCCCAGAAGGCGGAGGGCATCACGGGCGTCCAGCGCTCGATAGCCAAGCTGCTGGTCGAGGGCCACGTGGACGACTCGATCGCACGGCGGCTCGGGATGAACGTCCGTACCTGCCGCGCGCACATCGCCAAGCTCAACGCCGCCCTCGGCAGCGGCAGCCGGGCCCAGCTCGGCTATCTCATCGCCCAGTCCGGAATTCTGGAGCAGGACAACTGAACGCGCTTCCCACCCACGAGCCCGGAGAGCCGCTCGTGGAGTTCGATCCCGTCGCCGGTGCCGTCACGGTCTCCGGCGACGGGCTCCCCCGCGTCGAGCTGCGCCGCACCGGCGGCGAGGCGGACGCCCACACGCCCGTGGGGACCCGCGCCGCCGACCGGCTCGCGCTCACCGTCGACGGCGAACCGGCCGCGCTCGCTCTGGCCAAGGGACGCATCACGAGGCGGTCCTACCGGGTCGACGCGGTCTGCGACGGCGTCCGCTACCGGCTCGTTCCCGACTCGTTCGCGGGCAGCCGTCTGTTGCGGGACGGCCGCCGCCTCGGAACGCTCATGTGCGACGGGGACGGCCGCGTGGACGCGTCGTGGCGCGAGAACGCGAAGGTGCTGGCGCTGGACGTGAGCGTCGGGTACGCGCTGGCCGCGGCGTTCGGTACGGGGGCTCAGCCGATGTGGATGACGGCGACGGAGATCGTGGCGGATCTGCTGAACTGAGGGCGGTGCCTTTGGCTGCGGGCCGTCCCGAGCTGGTCGCTCCCCCAAGTTCTCGGCTTCGCTCGAACAGGGGGGACCCCCATCGCGGCGGAGCCGCACATGTCATAGCCCCGCGCCCCTGGAAACGCCCCTCCGGGGCGCCCAGGGGATTGCCGCGCAGCGGCATTCTCAGGGGCGCGGGGAACTGCGCGACCAGCCCACCACCGGCCCGCAGACAAACACCGGGCCCGGGCCTACGCCGCCAGTACCGCCAAATCCAGCCGCCGTAGCCTCTCCGGGTCCGCCCGTAGCGTGATCTCGGTGATCCTGCCGTCCACCAGGGTGAACCCGATGACGACCTTGAGGCACCCGGCCGGGGCCCACACGGCACCCACCGCGCCCTCCACCAACGCCAGTTGAGCGGTATGGGCACGCCCCTTGAACGTGCCGGCCACCGCAAGGGCACCCCGCACCTCGCCCATCGCGCCGACCGCCACGGTCGCGCGGTCGGCCCGGACCACCACATCGGGGTCGAGCAGTTCGAGCAGCGCGTCGAAGTCGCCCCCGCGCGAGGCGGCGAGGAAGGCGTCCACGACCTCCTTCTGGCGGGCCAGGTCCGCGTCCGGCACCGGAGCCGACTCCTGCACCCGGCGCCGCGCCCGGCTCGCCAGCTGCCGGGTGGCCACCGTCGAGCGGCCCACCACGGCGGCTATCTCGTCGAACGGCACCATGAACATGTCGTGCAGCACGAACGCGATCCGCTCGGCGGGCGCCAGCGTGTTCAGGACGACCAGCATGGCCAGGCCCACCGAGTCCACCAGCAGCACCTCGTGCTCGGGGTCGCCCGGCTCCTCGTGCCCGCGCGCGTGGACCGGCACGGGTTCGTCGTACAGCAGCTCGCGGCGCGAGTCGCGCGAGCGCAGCATGTCCAGGCAGACCCGTCCGACGACGGTGGTCAGCCAGCCGCCGAGGTTCTTCACGCCGCTCGCATCGGTACGGCTGAGCCGGAGCCACGCCTCCTGAACGGCGTCGTCCGCCTCGCTCAGCGAGCCGAGTATCCGGTAGGCGACGGCCCGCAGGTGGGTGCGGTTGGCCTCGAACCGCTCCGCGAGCCGTTCGCCCTCGTCCACGTTCACGGTCACTTTTCCCCTGCCTCACCCGAAGAGGTGACACCGACTGTATCGGCTGCGCAGCCCCCGAGCAGACCGCCCGTGCTCTCAACTCCATTACGGATCACGAGAGTTCCCGGCGGCGCCCCTGGCCGCCTCTCCCGCCTCCCCCGCGTGCGCGCATGCGAAAGGGCCCGCGGCCCCCGTGAGGGGCTGCGGGCCCTTTTGCGCGTGCGCCAGGGCTGCCAGGACCTGCCAGGACCTGCCAGGCCTGCCAGGGCCTGCCAGGGCCTGCCAGGGCCTGAGGCCTTAGTCCTTTGGCCGCTTGGGCCGCCACACCACCAGCGCGCTGGTCTGCTGCACGTCCTGGTACGGGACCAGGTCGCGCCGGTACGACGCGTGGACCTGGGCCTCGCGCTGCCGCATCGCGGCCGCCGCCCCGTCCACCGCCGCCGAGAGCTCGGCGACGCGCTGCTGGAGCGCGGCCACCTGGTTCTCCAGCTCGATGATGCGCTTGATGCCGGCCAGGTTGATGCCCTCGTCCTGCGACAACTGCTGCACCGTACGGAGCAGTTCGATGTCGCGGGCCGAGTAGCGCCGGCCGCGCCCGGCCGTGCGGTCGGGCGAGACCAGGCCGAGGCGGTCGTACTGACGGAGGGTCTGCGGGTGCAGACCGGAGAGCTGAGCGGCGACCGAGATGACGTACACCGGCGATTCTTCGGTCAGTTCGTACGGGTTGCGTCGTCGGCCGTCCATCTCATGCTCCCTTCGCGGCCTGGAACAGTTCTGCCCGCGGGTCGTGCTCCGCGGTCGCCTCGCGGTACGCCTCCAGGGCCTCGCGCGCCTTGTCGTCGAGGTCCTTGGGCACCATGACCTCCACGGTGACCAGGAGGTCGCCGCGCGAGCCGTCCTTGCGGAGCGCGCCCTTGCCCCGGGCCCGCATCGTACGGCCGTTGGGCGTGCCCGCGGGGAGCTTCAGGGTGACCGGGGGCCCGCCGAGGGTGGGCACCTTCACCTCGCCGCCGAGCGCCGCCTCCACAAAGGTGACGGGCACGGTGACCGTGAGGTTGTCGTCCCTGCGGCCGAACACCGGGTGGCTGTCGACGTGCACGACCACATAGAGGTCGCCCGCCGGTCCCCCGCGCTCGCCCGCCGCGCCCTTGCCGCGCAGCCGGATCCGCTGGCCGTCGAAGACGCCCGCCGGGATCCTGACCTGCATGGTCCTCGACGACTTGGCGCGGCCGCTGCCCTTGCAGACGTCGCAAGGGTCCTGGGCGATCAGGCCCCGGCCCTTGCAGTCCACGCACGGGTCGGTCAGCGAGAAGCCGCCGCCGGTGCCGCGCGAGACCTGGCCGGTGCCGACGCACGTCGGGCACACCCGAGGCGTACCGTTTTTGTCGCCGGTGCCCGAACAGGCCTTGCAGGGAGCCTGGCTGGAGAGCCGGATCGGGACCGTGGCCCCGTCGACCGCCTCGGTGAAGCTGAGCGTCACCTCGGACTCCAGGTCCTGGCCGCGGCGCGGCTGGGTCCGGGTGCCGGTGCCCGCGCCGCCCCGGTTGAAGAGGCCGCCGAACACGTCGCCCAGGCCGCCGCCGAAGCCGCCGCCGCCGGCGCCCGCCCCGCCCTGGGCGCCCCCGAAGAGGTCGCCCAGGTCGAAGTTGAAGCTGCCGCCGCCGGCGCCGGGACCGGCCCGGAAGCCCCCGTTGCCGAAGAGGGCGCGTGCCTCGTCGTACTCCTTGCGCTTCTTCGGGTCGCCGAGGATGTCGTTGGCCTCGGAGATCTCCTTGAAGCGCTCCTCCGCCTTGACGTCGCCCTTGTTGGCGTCCGGGTGGTACTCCCGGGCCAGCTTGCGGTACGCCTTCTTGATCTCGGCCTCGGTGGCGTCCTTGGGGACGCCGAGAACCTTGTAGTAGTCCTTCTCGACGAAGTCCTTCGTGCTCATCGACGTCCCTCCTTCCGGACTATCACTTCATCCATGACCGCTGCGTCAGCCCTTCTCCGGGCCACCGCTCTCCTCGTCGGCCTTGCCTTCCTTGCCCTCCTTGGCCGCGCCCGGCTGGGGCTCGGCGACGGCGACCCGGGCGGGGCGGATCGTGCGCTCGCCGATCCGGTACCCGGGCTGGAGGATCGCGACGCACGTCGTCTCGGTGACGTCCGGCGCGTAACTGTGCATCAGGGCCTCGTGCACCGTCGGGTCGAAGGGCTCGCCCTCCTTGCCGAACTGCTGCAGGCCCATCTTCGCGGCGACCGTCTCCAGAGATTCGGCCACCGACTTGAAGCCGCCGGTCAGCTCACCGTGCTCGCGCGCCCGGCCGATGTCGTCGAGCACGGGCAGCAGCTCGGTCAGGAGGCCGGCGACGGCGATCTCCTTGACCGTGACGCGGTCCCGCTCCACGCGGCGGCGGTAGTTCTGGTACTCCGCCTGGAGGCGCTGGAGGTCCGTCGTGCGCTCACCGAGCGCCGTCTGGGCCTGGTCCAGCTGGGCCTGCAGGGCGATCTCCTTGGCTGCGTCCCCGGCCGGGGCCGCCTTCTCCTCCTTGGCGGAGTCGGCGGCCTTCGGCTCGGCGTCTTCCTGTGCGCCGGAGGGGACGTCGGGCTTCTCCTCGAAGCCCGGGGTCTCCTCAGACATCAGGCCGCGCCACCCTTCGCGTCGCCCGGCTTCTCGTCGTCGACGATCTCGGCGTCGACGACGTCGTCCTCGGCCTTGGGGGCCTCGGCGCCCTCGGCGCCGGCGGCACCCTGGGCGGCCTGGGCGTCGGCGTACATCGCCTGGCCGAGCTTCTGCGAGACGGCCGCGAGCTTCTCGGTCGCGGTGCGGATCTCCGCGGTGTCCTCGCCCTTGAGCTTCTCCTTCAGCTCGCCGACGGCGGCCTCGACCTCGGTCTTGACCTCACCCGGGACCTTGTCCTCGTTGTCCTTGAGGAACTTCTCCGTCTGGTAGACGAGCTGCTCGCCCTGGTTGCGGGACTCGGCGGCCTCGCGGCGGCGGTGGTCCTCCTCCGCGTACTGCTCGGCCTCCTCGCGCATGCGGTTGACCTCGTCCTTCGGCAGCGAGGAGCCGCCGGTGACGGTCATCTTCTGCTCCTTGCCCGTGCCCAGGTCCTTCGCGGTCACGTGCATGATGCCGTTGGCGTCGATGTCGAAGGCGACCTCGATCTGCGGGACGCCGCGCGGGGCCGGCGGCAGACCCGTCAGCTCGAACATGCCGAGCTTCTTGTTGTACGCCGCGATCTCGCGCTCGCCCTGGTAGACCTGGATCTGCACGGAGGGCTGGTTGTCCTCGGCGGTGGTGAAGATCTCCGACCGCTTGGTCGGGATCGTCGTGTTCCGCTCGATGAGCTTGGTCATGATGCCGCCCTTGGTCTCGATGCCGAGGGACAGCGGGGTCACGTCGAGGAGCAGGACGTCCTTGACCTCACCCTTGAGGACACCGGCCTGCAGGGCGGCGCCGATGGCGACGACCTCGTCCGGGTTGACGCCCTTGTTGGCGTCCTTGCCGCCGGTCAGCTCGCGCACGAGCTCGGCGACGGCGGGCATACGGGTGGAGCCACCGACGAGAACGACGTGGTCGATCTCGGAGAGCTGGATGCCCGCGTCCTTGATGACGTTGTGGAACGGGTGCTTGCAGCGCTCGAGCAGGTCGGCGGTCAGCTGCTGGAACTGAGCGCGCGTCAGCTTCTCGTCCAGGTGCAGCGGGCCCTCGGCCGAGGCCGTGATGTACGGCAGGTTGATCGAGGTCTCGGTGGACGAGGACAGCTCGATCTTCGCCTTCTCGGCGGCCTCGCGCAGGCGCTGGAGCGCCATCTTGTCCTTGGAGAGGTCCACGCCGTGGCCGGAGTGGAACTGCTTCACCAGGTAGTCGACGACGCGCTGGTCCCAGTCGTCACCACCGAGGTGGTTGTCACCGTTGGTGGCCTTCACCTCGACGACGCCGTCACCGATCTCCAGGAGCGACACGTCGAAGGTGCCGCCGCCGAGGTCGAAGACGAGGATGGTCTGGTCGTCCTTGTCGAGGCCGTACGCCAGGGCGGCCGCGGTCGGCTCGTTGACGATGCGCAGGACGTTGAGGCCCGCGATCTCACCGGCCTCCTTCGTCGCCTGACGCTCGGAGTCGTTGAAGTACGCCGGGACGGTGATGACCGCGTCGGTCACCTTCTCGCCCAGGTACGCCTCGGCGTCGCGCTTCAGCTTCTGCAGGATGAAGGCGCTCATCTGCTGCGGGTTGAAGGTCTTGCCGTCGAGGTCGATCTTCCAGTCGGTGCCCATGTGGCGCTTGACCGAGCGGATGGTCCGGTCGACGTTGGTGACGGCCTGCCGCTTGGCGACCTCACCGACGAGGACCTCGCCGTTCTTGGCGAAGGCGACGACGGACGGCGTGGTCCTGGCGCCTTCGGCGTTGGTGATGACGGTGGGCTCGCCGCCTTCGAGAACGCTGACGACGGAGTTAGTCGTGCCCAGGTCGATGCCGACCGCACGTGCCATTTTGATTCCTCCAACAACTGACCATCTTGAGTGGAACTGACTCAAGGATGCATGACTCGTCCCGAGCGGTCAACAGAGCTGAGTCGCCTCGGCTCAACTTTTATATCGGCCTTATCCGCAGTCGCCTGCGGGCGCGGTGTCTTCGGGCGCAGGTGGGGGGCTGATCGCGCAGTTCCCCGCGCCCCCTGTTGGCCCGGCCTTTGCCTGCGGGCCGGTGGGGGTTGCTCGCGCAGTTCCCCGCGCCTCCGTTGGCCCGGCCTCTGCCTGCAGGTCGGTGGGGGCTGGTCGCGCAGTTCCCCGCGCCCCTTCAGTACGCCCCTGCGGGGCGATCCTTCACCCGCGGGGCGTGCGATCGCCCCGGAGGGGCGCCTATAGGGGCGCGGGGAACTGCGCGAGCAACCCCCACCGGGCCGCAGTCGAAAACGCGTCAGCCGGCGGGCGCCGCCCGCGCAGGGACCTGGTCCGTCGGGGTCGCCGCGAGGATCGCCCCGCAGGGGCGCCTTTAGGGGCGCGGGGAACTGCGCGATCAGCCCCCACCGGGCCGCAGACGAAAACGCGTCAGGCCGTGGGCGCCGCCTGCGCGGGACCTGGTCCGTCGGGGTCGCCGCAGGGGCGCCTATAGGGGCGCGGGGCTGTGACATTTGCGGCTCCGCCGCGTGGGCGCGGCCAGCCCCCCCCACCGGGTCGCAGGTGAAAGCGCGTCAAGGCGTGGGCGTCGCCTGTGCGGGGAACTGTTCGGCCGGGGTCGGGGCGTCCTCGCGGAGCAGTACCAGCTCGCACTGGAGCAGGCGGCCGTCCCGTGGGTCCGCGAGGCCCGGCCGTACCGACATCAGGGTCAGCCCGAGTTCCTCCCGCGCGAACGCGAGCGTGTCGTCGAAGCCCGCCCCGCCCTCGTACAGCGGCACCAGCGCGGCCCCGGCCTGAAGCCCGACGATCTCGTCGGCGTACGCGCCCGCGCCCCGCAGCACCTGGTGCTCGTACCCCTGCACCGCCAGCCGTACGAAGACCCGCTCGCCGGGGGCCGTGACGCCCTCCCACAGCGCGTCGAGCCGGTGCGCCTCGACGCTGCGCGTGCCGGTGTACGCGGCGTGCGGCGCGGCGGCGCGGTGGCGGGGCAGCGTGGGCAGCGCCGACGTGCTCAGCCCCGCGTCGCCCGCGATGTTCAGGGTGAGCGGACCGGTGCGGTCGCCGAGCGCGTACGGCAGGACCGACCAGAACGGGTCCTCCGCGGCCCGCAGCCGCAGCTCGGCGCGCGGCTCGCGCAGCGGCTCGAAGGAGACGATCCGGCCCTCGTAGCCACAGCGGCGCAGCATCGTGCCGTACGCGCCGGAGTACGCCCCCACGTCGAGGACGAGGTCGATCTCGTACCGCCGCAGCAGCCGCACCAGGCGCGAGCCCTCGTCCGCCGCCGGGTCGCGCGGCGGGCCGAGGGGGCGGGCGAGGCGGCGCAGGGCGGTGCGCGCGCGGTCCTTCACGTCGATGCTCACGCCGGTGCTCCTTCGCGGGCGGCGGCCTCGGGGGCCTGTTCGGTACGCAGGGCCTCGTCGCCGTAGACCGGCACCCTCAGCAGGGCCACCACCGCGACCGCCGTGCCCAGCACCAGCGGCAGCACGGCGGGCGGGGCGAGGCTGCCGTCGTGGACGAGCAGCGCGGTGACCGTCCCGGCGGCCGTGGCGATCCCGAGGACCACCGCCGTGCCCTGCACGGTCAGCCCGCTGCGGCGCAGCCGGTGCGCGATGTGGTCGGCTCCGCCCTCGGACAGCGGCCGCCCGGCGCGCCGCCGCGACACCAGGACCAGCACCGCGTCGGCCAGCACCACGGCGGTCAGGGCGAACAGCGAGGCGCCGGCCCGCGCCGGGCCGGCCTCGGTGTGGACGAGCACGGTGGCCGACGCGAGCAGGAACCCGGTGAAGAGCGAGCCGCCGTGGCCGAGGACGATCCGCGCGGGGTGCCAGTTGTGCACCAGGAAGCCGGTGAGGGACGCGGCCAGCACGCTGAGCAGCAGGGCGAGTCCCGGCAGCCTGTCCGCGATGGCGCAGACGGCGAGGCCGAGCGCGGTCACCGCGGCCACCGTCCCCATCGCCCCGTCGGAGGCGTCCAGCAGGCTGAAGGCGTTGGTGACGAGGACGATCCACAGCACGGCCAGCGCGCCCGGGCCCGGCGAGAGCCCCGAGGCCAGGGCGACCACCACGGTGGCGGCGGCGGTCTGCACCCCGATCCTGACGCGGGCCCCGAGCGGCCACAGGTCGGCGGCGAGCCCGAGCAGCGCCACGGCACCGGCGGCGCCGATCAGCGGCCCCACTCCGTCCCCGAGGGCGGCGAGCCCGAGCACCGGCCCGGCCCCGACGGCGCCGAGCGTGCCCACCGCGACCGCGATCCCGCCCAGGTGCGGGGTGCGGGCGGCGCGGGCGCCCCGGCCCCGGGCCCCGGCGCGCAGGACGGCCGCGCGGACCACCGCGGCCAGCAGGGCGGTGCACAGCAGGGCGGCGACGGCGGCCATGAGCCCGGAGATCATGCGAACCAAGTTAGATTGTTATGTCCGTGTATGGGCTGAATAACACGATGGCCATTTCAAAAGTGCCGAAACCCTGACCGACACTGGTCCCCGTACTGATCCCGAACTGGTCCCCGTACTGATCCCGAACTGGTCCCGCGTACTGATCCCCTGATCCCGGAACTGGCCCCCGACCCGGTCGGCGATTCGTCGTCGACCCCCTCACTGAGGGCCGCCTGAGCGACACAGATCACCGCGTGCGCGGCTACAGCGCCGCCGCATAAATGGGTACGCTCAGACGAGCTCGATAAGTTACTGCTTAGTAATCCCTGGCAGGCCCGAGGAGCCCCCACATGCAACTCGCCGCGATCATTGTGTCGCTGGTCCTAATCGCGGTCGGCGTAGCGCTGTTCGGCCGCGCCATCTGGCAGATCTACCGATTCGTACGGCTCGGCCAGCCGGTGCCCGCGGGCACCCGGACCGACGAACCCGTGCAGCGCACCGTGACCGTGGTCAAGGAGTTCCTCGGCCACACCCGGATGAACCGCTGGGGCATCGTCGGCGTCGCGCACTGGTTCGTGGCGGTGGGCTTCTTCTCGCTGCTGCTGACGATCGTGAACGCCATCGGCCAGCTCTTCCAGGCCGACTGGCTGATCCCCGTCATCGGCGACTGGCTGCCGTACGAGATCTTCGTCGAGTTCCTCGGCCTGATGACGACGCTCGGCATCCTCACGCTGATCACCGTCCGCCAGCTGAGCAAGGCCGACAAGCCGGGCCGCAAGTCCCGGTTCGCGGGCTCCAACACCGGCCAGGCGTACTTCGTCGAGACGATCATCCTCGTCGTCGGCGTCTGCATCATGACGCTGCGCGCCCTGGAGGGCGTCCAGCACCACGTGGACAGCTACGAGCCCGGGTTCTTCGCCTCGTACCCGCTGATCCTGGCCCTCAAGGGCCTGAGCCTGACCGCCATCCAGAACCTCACCTACGCGGTGGCGGGCCTCAAGATCGCGGCCTCGTTCATCTGGATGATCACGGTCTCCCTCAAGACCGACATGGGCGTGGCCTGGCACCGCTTCCTCGGCTTCCCCAACATCTGGTTCAAGCGCGAGGCGGACGGTGACGTCGCCCTCGGCGCGCTCCAGCCGATGACCTCCGGCGGCAAGCCGATCGACTTCGAGGAGCCGGGCGACGACGACGTCTACGGCGTCTCCCAGATCGAGCACTTCTCCTGGAAGGGCATCCTCGACTTCTCCACGTGTACGGAGTGCGGACGCTGCCAGTCGCAGTGCCCGGCCTGGAACACGGGCAAGCCGCTCTCCCCGAAGCTCCTGATCATGTCGCTGCGCGACCACGCGCACGCCAAGGCGCCGTACCTGCTCGCGGGCGGCGGCAAGGACATGGAGGGCAACGAGAAGGCGACGCCCGAGCAGCTGAAGGACGTCCCCGCGTCGGCGATCGCCGAGGCCGAGCGCCCGCTGATCGGCACGGTCGAGGAGAACGGCGTCATCGACCCGGACGTCCTGTGGTCCTGCACCACCTGCGGCGCCTGTGTCGAGCAGTGCCCGGTCGACATCGAGCACATCGACCACATCGTCGACATGCGCCGCTACCAGGTGATGATCGAGAGCGCGTTCCCGTCCGAGGCGGGCACGATGCTCAAGAACCTGGAGAAGAAGGGCAACCCCTGGGGGCTGGCCAAGAAGCAGCGCGTCGAGTGGACCAAGGAGGTCGACTTCGAGGTCCCGATCGTCGGCAAGGACGTCGAGGACCTGTCCGAGGTCGACTACCTGTACTGGGTCGGCTGCGCGGGCGCCCTGGAGGACCGCGCCAAGAAGACCACCAAGGCCTTCGCGGAGCTGCTGCACATGGCGGGCGTCAAGTTCGCGATCATGGGCGGCGACGAGAAGTGCACCGGCGACTCCCCGCGCCGCCTGGGCAACGAGCCGCTGTTCCAGCAGCTCGGCCAGGAGAACGTGGCGATGCTGAACATGGCATTCGGTGAGGACGACGAGTCCCCCGAGACCAAGAAGCCGAAGTCGGCGAAGAAGATCGTCGCGACCTGCCCGCACTGCTTCAACACGATCGCCAACGAGTACCCGCAGCTCGGCGGCGAGTACGAGGTCATCCACCACACCCAGCTGCTCCAGCACCTCATCGACGAGGGCAAGCTGATCCCGGTGACGCCGGTGGAGGGCCTGATCACCTACCACGACCCGTGCTACCTGGGCCGTCACAACAAGGTGTACACGCCCCCGCGCGAGATCATGTCGGCCGTCCCGGGCCTGCGCCAGCAGGAGATGCACCGCCACAAGGAGCGCGGCTTCTGCTGTGGCGCCGGTGGCGCGCGGATGTGGATGGAGGAGCGGATCGGCAAGCGCATCAACAACGAGCGCGTCGACGAGGCCCTGTCCCTCAACCCCGACATCGTCTCGACGGCCTGCCCGTTCTGCCTGGTCATGCTGACCGACTCGGTCAACGGCAAGAAGAACGACGGCCAGGCGAAGGAGTCGGTCCAGGTCGTGGATGTGGCGCAGCTGCTCCTCGACTCGGTCAAGACCCCCGCGGACCCGGCGGCGGACGAGGAAGCGGCGACGGAGACGGTGGCGCCCTAGCGCGACCGGCCCACGTCGGCCCGCAGCCGAAACGAAAGCGGCCAGTCCTGCCCCCGAGGCGGAACTGGCCGCTTTCGCGTACGCGCCTGGCCGCTTGCGCGTACGTGCCTGGCCGCTTGCGCGTACGTGCGCCGGCCGCGCCGCTGACCTGGGGGCGGACCACCCGGAGGCCGGGGTCCGGGCCGGTGTCCGGGTCGGGGTCCGGGCCGGGGTCCGGGTCGGGGTCCGGGTCCCCCTAGGGGATGTCACAGGTCAGCCGCAAACACGGCCTCTTCCCGCCGCCCCGGGCTTGGCGCCCCGTCAGAACAGGTACGTTCGAAAGCGTGGCAGGATTCAGGATGGGGCGCGGCGCCCGGGACGACCGGAACAACCCGCGACGGCAATCGCAGCAGGGGCAGGGGCACGGCCAGGGCCAGGCACACGGCCAGGGACAGCAGTGGCCCGGTCCCGGCTCCCAGCAGCGCGCACAGCAGCAGTACGGGTACGGGCAGCAGCAGCCGCCCCAGCCGTACGCGCAGCAGGGCGAGCCGGAGTACTTCGGAGATCCGTACGGCCAGGGTGGTCACGGCGGCCAGGGCGGGCACGGCGGGCACGGCGGCGGATACGGCCAGGGCATACCCCAGGTGTACGCGCCGGCCCAGGACCCGTACGCCAACAACCCGGGCCACACCCAGGCCTTCAGCATCGGCGAGGACCCGTACGGCGCGGGGGCGACCTATCGCGCCGGGGCCGCCACGGCGCCCCCGTCCGGCCCCCGGCTGCGCTGGAAGGAACTGCTCAACGGCATCGTGATGCGGCCGGGCCCGACGTTCTGGCAGATGCGCGACTACCCCGTGTGGGGCCCGGCGCTCACCATCACTTTCCTCTACGGCCTGCTGGCGATCTTCGGCTTCGACAAGGCCCGCGCGGACGTCATCAACACGACGCTCAGCAAGGCCGTGCCGGTCGTCCTCACCACCGGCGTGGTCTTCGTCCTCGGCGGCATGATCCTCGGCGCGGTGACGCACACGATGGCGCGCCAGCTCGGCGGCGACGGCTCCTGGCAGCCGACCGTCGGCCTCTCCATGCTGATCATGTCCCTCACGGACGCGCCCCGGCTGCTGCTCGCCCTGTTCCTGGGCGGCGACAACGGCCTGGTCCAGGTGGTCGGCTGGGCGACCTGGCTGGCGGCGGGCGCGCTGTTCACGTCGATGGTGAGCAAGTCGCACGACCTGCCGTGGCCGAGGGCGCTGGGCGCGAGCGCGATCCAGCTGGTGGCGCTGCTGAGCCTGATCAAACTGGGCACGATCTAGCGGGTACGGGTACGGAGAGGGGCCCGGGGTTCACATGAACCCCGGGCCCCTCCCCGTACTCCTTGCGCGTCCTACGCGTCCAGAACCTGCCCCTCACGGCGTACGACGGGCGGCTCGACGCTCCACGGGAAGTTGATCCACTCGTCGGTGCGCTTCCAGACGTACTCGCACTTCACCAGGGAGTGCGACTTCTCGTAGATCACGGCGCTGCGGACCTCGGCGACGTGGTCGACGCAGAAGTCGTGGACGAGCTTGAGCGTCTTGCCGGTGTCGGCGACGTCGTCCGTGATCAGGACCTTCTTGCCGGAGAAGTCGATCGCGTTGGGAACGGGCGCGAGCATGACGGGCATTTCCAGGGTGGTCCCCACGCCCGTGTAGAACTCCACGTTCACGAGGTGGATGTTCTTGCAGTCGAGCGCGTACGCCAGACCGCCCGCGACGAAGACGCCGCCCCGCGCGATGGAGACGACGATGTCGGGCTCGTAGCCGTCGTCCGCGATGGTCTGCGCGAGGTCGCGGATGGCGCCCCCGAACTTCTCGTAGGTGAGGTTCTCTCGTACGTCGCTCATGTTCTCGCTGCCGCTCACACCTGGGTCCGATGGAAATTGAGGTACGACCGCGAGGCGGTCGGTCCGCGCTGGCCCTGGTACCGGGACCCGTACCGCTCCGAGCCGTACGGCGACTCCGCCGATGAGGTCAACCGGAACAGGCACAGCTGCCCGATCTTCATGCCGGGCCACAGCTTGATCGGGAGGGTCGCGAGGTTGGAGAGCTCCAGCGTGACGTGCCCGGAGAAGCCGGGGTCGATGAAGCCGGCCGTGGAGTGCGTGACCAGCCCGAGGCGCCCGAGCGAGCTCTTGCCCTCCAGGCGGGAGGCGAGGTCGTCGGGGAGGGAGATGACCTCGTAGGTCGAGGCGAGGACGAATTCACCCGGGTGAAGGATGAAGGGCTCGTCGCCGTCCGGCTCGACGAGCCGGGTGAGGTCCGCCTGCTCGATCGCGGGGTCGATGTGCGGGTACCGGTGATTCTCGAACACCCGGAAGTAGCGGTCGAGCCGCACGTCGATGCTGGATGGCTGGACCATGGATTCGTCGTACGGATCGATACGGACGCGACCCGCGTCGATCTCGGCCCGGATGTCCTTGTCTGAGAGAAGCACGTCCCGAGGATACGCAGGGTGCGCGGGCCTGCCGTAATCGGACAGACCCGCGCGCGCCACGGCGTACCCCCTACCGCTGCCCGCCCACCACGGGGACGGCGTGCCGCAGCCGGGCGCAGCGAGGGCACCGGAGCAGCCGGCCGGGCCCGATCCGCTCGGCCCCGAGCTGCTGCATCGGGAACGAATCGGTGGTGAAGACGTGCCCCTCGGCACAGCGGACGACGGTGCGCTCCAGCGAGTCCATCAAGTGGCTCAAGTCCCTTCCCCAACAACAAGCATGGACGAAGAAACCACCACATTAAGGGATGAACGGGACGCCACTCCAGGCGGCACTCCGACACCACGCCCACCCACCCGAACCCCCAGCACGGTACGCCCCAACTCCGGCCTCCCGCACCCGGATTCGGCCACATCGCCGCACCCACCCAGCACAAAGGCCCCGGGCTGATACGCCGGGGGCCTGGGATGGGGTAGGGTGAGCAACGATGCGAGTCCCCTTCGGGGGGTCGTTACGCGAGTGTAGTTTAATGGTAGAACATGAGCTTCCCAAGCTCAGAGCGCGGGTTCGATTCCCGTCACTCGCTCCACAGCTAAGGCCCTGGTCGGTGACCGGGGCCTTTTTTGTTGTCTGGACCATTTCTGGGGCACGTGCCATTCGCGTGCCATAAGGCGCCGCGCGAAGTACCTGCATATCCGACGACAGGAACGCGACGGCGCCAGACCGGGCGAGCGTGGATCCCGGCGCCGCACTGATCACGCCCCCCGGAAAGCCCGTTTCGCGGATGATTCCCGCATGCATCCCACTGAGCTGGTGACCCGTCAGGCCGAAGCGATCGTGAACCGTCTCGGCCTGGCAGGCCGGTGCAAGACCTCGGTCGTGACCGTCGGATACGACTCGACAGCCATCACGCCGGAACACGGGCATCCCAGCACTCCGCCCCTCCCTGCGGGGGCGTACAGCTCCCGGCTTGCCGTGCAGTCAGGGCCAGGGCCGCTCGACGATGAGCCGCCCCTGGACGACGGCGTCCACGTGCTGGTAACCAGCGCCGACGAGTCGACGCGGGTCCACCTGCCACTGGACATGGATCACGTCGAGGCTCTGGTGCTCCTCGCTGACCGACTTCAGGACTGGGCCATCGAGCTGACACATGGCCAGGCCATTCCGCTGTGTCCGGGGCACCCTCACCCGATGTCCGCTGCCGCGGTGGATGACTCTGCGGCCTGGGTCTGCCCCGCCAGCCCCGAACAGGCGCTGCTCCCGATCGCCTGACCCGCCGGGCCCCACCACAGCGCGGCTCCAGGCCAACCAGAACCACCTCTTAGCGAGGGTCGTGACTGGACACGCCACAGGGCCGGACCAGTGGGACGCCGGCCCAGAACCTGCGGGCGCTCATGCCCCGTCAGGCGAAGGGGCGGACGACTGTCCACCCCTTCCGTCCACGCGCATGCGACACAGCCGATGCCGAGGTCGTGCGCAAGATGGCCGATCTGCGGCGCCTGCGTCGACGACGCGCCCGCCGCCCAGGCCCACATCACCGCACTGGCCGAAACCCTCGACGCCCTGCCCCCGCCCGGCGGGCGCGCACTGGCTCAGGCTGCGGTCGACGGCTTCCCCGGTTCGGCAGCGCTGCGGTATTCGGCGTTGATGCGTTGTGCTTCTTCGAGCTGGTCCTCGAGGATGACGATGCGGCAGGCGGCTTCGATGGGCGTGCCCTGGTCGACGAGCTCTCGGGCGCGGGCGGCGACGCGCAGCTGGTAGCGGGAGTAGCGGCGGTGTCCCCCGGCGGAGCGGAGCGGGGTGATCAAGCGGGCTTCGCCGATGGCGCGGAGGAAGCCCTGGGTAGTGCCGAGCATCTCGGCGGCCCGGCCCATGGTGTAGGCGGGATAGTCATCGTCGTCGAGTCGGCCGTAGGAGTCGTCTGCTGTCATCTGCACCTCTCTGTGGAACGCGCCGAGGGGCCCTGGCGCCGTACTGGCACCAGGGCCCCGAAGGAACTGCTACACCATCTGCCGGCCCTGATACTGCACCGGCCTTCTGTGTCCGCAGACCCGACGTGAATGCTGTCGGGATTGCGGGGATCGCGGATGCGTGACCGGAGACCACCTCACTATCGATGTCCTGCGGTACCCGGACTCAGATCTTCCGTCCGGGCGATCCTGATGGCGCTGGCTCCTCCGTTCTTTCCTCTGGATACTTACTAAGGGGACTGCGTACTGCTGTACTGCGAACCGCTTGTACTGCTCGTGACCTGATCAAGCGCCACGCGTCGGCAGCCAGCCCCGTCGCCCGTCCTGCGTCTGCTCTGGCTTGGAACCCCACTGCCGAACTTCCCGGTGCGCGCGCCCGCAGCCGACGCCTTCACCGAGGTACTGCTCACTGCTTCACTGCTGGGTACTGCGAACTGCGCTTACTACGGGTACTTCCACCTGCGTTAATGCGGTACTGCTTGCGGCGGCCCCTGATCACTGCGGGCCACCCGGTCCGGTCGTCAGTCCCGTCGCCGTCCTGCAACAACCCTGGCTTCGGAACTCCACCACCGCACCGTCCTACACACTGCAACTACCTGTACTGCGGGTACTGCTGCCCGGCAGTTCGTCTCTGCCAGGCCCTGCGATCTCTCTGAGCTACGAGAGAAACCATAACCACACCACTGCCCAATGTCTACTCCGGCCACCATAGATTTTCGTGCGTGCGGCAGTAAGGTAATCGACCTCGAACAGTGCCGAGCGGCGGCGCGCGGCGGTCATCGCCGGGTCCACCCCCCGCGGGCCGGGGGCGTGGGGCGAGGTGCAGACGGCTCTCACGCTCGGCGCGGTCGGCACGTCGTACACGGTCGTGCGCTACTTCTCCGTCTACGGAGAGCCCCAGACCGTCAAGCCCGGCAGCCACTCCTGGGTGGTGGCCTGGTTCGCGGCCCGCGCCGCACTCGGCCTGCCGCTGCACCTCAACGGCGGCGGCCACCAGGTCCGGGACCTGATCCACGTCGACGACGTGGCCGAAGCGACCATCCGGGCGATGGTGTCGGCGCAGACCCACACGGAGACGGTCAACATCGGCACGGGCGTGGCGACCAGCATCCGCAAGGTGGCGGAGCTGATCCGCGACCACCATCCGAACGCCCAGTTCATGGAGACGCCCATGCCACCCGGCGACCCGCTCGGTGGATACGCGGCCACTCGCCGCATGCAGGCCATGCTGGGCTGGGCCCCGAAGGTGACCGTCGCCGACGGGATCCGCCGGTACGTGGAGTGGTTGCGCAAGACCCCGGAGGCGATCCCGGAATGGCTGGACGAACGGGTCGCCCAGGTGGCCGGGGCGCCTAGATGACCGGCGGACGGCCGAGCCGGGTCATCCGCCACACCGTCGACCACCGCATGGGCCGCCGCACGCCGCACGGCTGGCGCACCCCTTCGGCGAAGCCGCCGGCCCAGGCCCGCAGGCCCCCGAGCGAGCGTGTACGGGCCAGGGTGAGGGCGGTCCAGGTGCCGAGGTAGACCGGGACGAGGGGAGCGGGCAGGTGGCGCTTGGCCAGCCAGACCCGGTTGCGGGCGGTCATCCGGTAGTAGACGGCGTGCCGGGCCGGGCTGGTCTTGGGGTGCTGCAGCAGCAGGGCGGGCTCGTAGAGGACCTTCCAGCCGTCGTCCAGGGCCCGCCAGGCCAGGTCGGTCTCCTCGTGGGTGAAGAAGAACTCCTCCGGCCAGCCGCCGACCCGCTCCAGCATCGCCATGGACAGCGCGTGGCCGCCGCCGAGGAATGTGGTCACCTCGCCGCGGCGCATCGGATCGGACGACCGCAGCCGCGGTACATGCCGCCGCTGCGTCTCCCCGCTCTCGTCCGCGATCCGGAACGACACGATGCCAAGCTGCGGGTCCTGCTCGTACAGGTCGGCGATGCGCCGGACGACGTCCGCGTCCACGAGCAGCCCGTCGTCGTCCAGGTCCACCAGGATGTCCACGTCTCCGTACGCGCGGAGCCGGTCCATGGCCACGTTGCGGCCGCCGGACACGCCCAGGTTCTCGTCGAGTTCGACGGCCGTGACCCAGTCGGGCAGGTCGGGCAGGGGCGAGCCGTTGCCCACGACCACGACGCGGGCCGCCGCCTCGTCCTGCTTGGCCACCGAGTCCAGCAGAGCGGCCAGTTCGGCGGGCCGGTTGCCCATGGTCAGTACGGCCACACCCACACGCGGTCGCGTCACGACGACCCACTCCCGTCCTCGGCGGCACCCCCGAAGCCCGTGATGCTAGCGGCTGCGCAAGGGCCGCCGTTCACCCGGAAGGAGCCCCAGCCATGCCCTCCGTCCACTTGGCCGACTACACCCGAGGAAGCAGCAAGGGCGCCCTGGCCGCCACCCCGTACGGCGACCTCGCCGCGTACGACCTGCCGACTTCCTCGCCCAGTGGCCCACCTTGCACGCAGCAGCGCTGGACCACCTCGGCGATCAGCGCATCCACCCCACCGCGTACATCCACCCGACCGCGATCGTCGGTGACGACGTGATCGTCGGCCCTCACGTTCAGATCCACGAGTTCACCACCGTCCGCAAGAGCTCCGTCCTCGCGGACGGAGCTTTGATCGGCTTCAACTGCGAGGTGACCAGGGCTTTCGTCGGAGAAGGGTCGGTACTGGGCCACCGCATCGGCATCAATCACACGATCATCGGCGCCGGGGTCCACTTCTCGGCGTCCGTCACCGTCGCCGCGATCAACATGTGCGAGAACATGCGCCGCCCCGACCGCGAAGTCCTCATGCGAGTCGACTGGGGTCTGTACCGATGTGGCACCACGCAGTTCGGAGCCCTGATCGGCGACGGCACCCAGACCGGCAACAACATCTCCCTCGGACCCGGCGTCGCCGTCGGCCGCAACTGCCGCATCGACAGCGGCGTCACGCTCGCCGCCCGCATCGTCCCCGAGCACAGCGTGATCAGTGCGCCGCATACCGCTGATGCAAAGGTGCGCGGGCGAGGGAAGGTGCGACCGCCGTTGTGAGTCGTTTGTCGGGGGCCAACACTCCTGGGACCTCCCACTCACTTGCGACCACAGCGTCCGCCGTACCCAATACCGCGATCACCGGTACTACTCGGCATCCGTTGTGGAGTGCCCGAGCTGTGGGAAGCGGCGAGGCGGGGTCGAGGCCGTTCACATCGGTCCCACAGAAGACCCCGAGGGCGAGGACCAGCGGGAGCGCTTGGCCACCGAGCTTCGGAAAGCTGAGACGAAGCTTGATCGGCAGCGCAGGGCCGCGTCCAAGACGGAGCAGCGGATCAGCGAGATCACCGCGGAACTCGGAGGCACCGAAGGAGACTCTGACGGATGACCGGAGTGACGCTGCAACGGCAATCTGTTCGGACAGGGGGCAGCCTCATAGAGCAGGACCCCGAATCGGGCTGTGCATCCCGAGACTGAGACAGGCTTTAGCGGCACCGCTGAGGGCTCCCTACACCGTCATGGATAGGACGACAAGATCAAGGCGGCTAGGGACGACCTGAAGGATCTCTGCGAGAATCCGCCCGCCGGCATCACGATCCACGCCGACGGCACGCTGACCCGTAGCGCCCCGCCACAGCGCATGTCCCACGGGGATCCCGTGTACGTGGTGGCTCAGGACGACTTCGACGCACTGCAGCGGCGCATCGACGCGATCATCGGTCGCGCGGCGGAAGCGGACTCGACTTGCTCTTGGGGCCTGTGGCAACTCACCAAGGACAAGCATCAGTTCGGCGGCACGTACTACGGCTCTGTGAAGGATGCGGGGGCCGACGCCCAGCAGGCGCAGCAGACCAAGACGGACTCGCAGGATTACACGCCACCCTCGAAGTGGGGCAGCGGCACCATCAAGCCCATTGCCGAGTTCCTCAGTTACCGTTCCTGGATGGGCGGCGGCGAGGCGGCACTGCACGGAGACGTCAACGGCGCGATACAGGGCGCGATCGGCGGCTCCCCCTCCGCGGCCGGCGGCGAGGCCAGCAAGCACCTCGCCAAGGGCTCGCTCCTGGGCGACGTACGCGGCAAACACCATCGCCCCACGTTCATCAACACGGTCGGCAGGTTCGGAGAGAAGATATTCGGCGCGCCGGTCGCCCTGGCCGCGACAGGGATCGACTTCTACTACACGCCGAACCAGCCCAGGAACCCGAGCGACACCCATGTGACCGCCCCGGCGGAACCGGGAAAAGTGAGGTACCGATGACGCACTCCGCACGCCCGCCCACGCGCAGGCGCCGGCGCCCGGAGCTGCGGCACTGGCTGAAACCCCAGAGTTCGCGGTTTCTCGTCTTCGGCATCTGCTTCGGCGTCGGCGGGCTCGCCGGTGGGGTGCGCTCCGCGCTGGACGGGAAGGGGATCTCGACGATCCTCGCCCTCTTCGGCATGGGAATTCTCGGCGTGCTCACTGTTGTGAGCTACTTCGTCAACTACGAGGATCGGCGAGGCCGCCGCTGAGCCCCTTGGAAGTCCGATGCAGCCGACGCGCGACGGCCTAGGAGCGGAGCATGGTTCCCCACGGTATGAAATACCGCTGGTAGCGAGCTTGCGCGCCGGAAGGGAGAGCGGAAAGCGGGATCTGCCGTCGCCGACTCGCCTGCGTCCGCAGCGAGCCGAGAGCCACCGACACCGCCCTGGCCACCGTCGGCTTCCTGCGCGAACTGGGCAGCGGCCCTGTGGAACGCGTGGCCCTGCGCATTCTGTTGAACAGCGCCAGCGGGCTACTCCCGCCGTGGGCCGCCCGCCAGCTCGACCTTGACCGCTCCCGCCCCGCTGCCCGCTCTGCTCGACCGCTGGGCTGCCCGGGCCATGGGAGCGGTCCTGCGCCATGCCTGTGAGCCGTTCGCTGTCGTCGACGCCACTCGTGCCCGCGCCGGGGCCCGGCCGAACGCACCCGCGACCGACACGGACGCCGACGGGTCAGGCACAAGCGAGGGGCGGCCGAGATCCGGGCTGCCGGGTAAGGGCCGGGGACCGGGCGGCCCGCTCTCGCCCTTCGCCTACGTGCAGGCGCGTCCGTGTTACCGCCGCCGACAGACCCGGCGGCGGTGGGTCGACCTCTTCGTCGACGTCCTCGTCACCCATGCCCATGCCCATGCCCATGCCCGGAACACTGTCCGGAGGGCCAAGTTCCTGGATCGTCGATGTCAACTGTGATCTCGAACCCCGAGGTTGAGCTGAAGGTGGCCACGTTTCCGGACAGCTGGATCCGATCAAATGGATTGGATTCCGTGAAGAAAATTGCCCAGATGAGCGCACGGTCAACAGTCAACCGCGCAATGAACCCCTCCGACCCGTACGAACCTTCGCCGCCCCACAGCAGTCCCTTACTCCCCAGGTCTACTGCGACCAGCCCATCAACCGAAGAAACCCCAGAGGGATCACTCTCCAGCATTTCATCGAGATGAAACGGGGCGAGCACCCTCAAACCGCTCGGCACGCCGGGGTCGAGGTCGACACCAAAGGACCTCCCATCTGCATAATGCAGGGCATCTCTGACGGGAAGGTGAAAATCTGCCCAGAGGCATTCAATCGTGGTCATTTTTGCTTACACGTCCCGTTGCGCACGTGCTGTGGCTGCTGTGGCCTTTCTTGCAGTCCCGTTGGAGGGACCGGCCCGCCCAGTGCATTTCTCTTCGGCCCGGAATTCATACGCTTCCTGAATTGCTCCGCCCTGATCTACTCGCTCAATGATTACCGGCCTCCACGTAGCCGTTGGGGGATACGGTGCGTTGGGAGAAGTTTATTTCGTCCGGATTGGCCCATTCTGGATCCCAGGCAAGCCTCAGGTGGTCAGCCCAACTATGCGGGTTCATCGGGCCCAGTTGTTCCGGGCCCGCCCCTCTGCGGCGGCACCGCCGCCGGCAGGCGCACACGGCTGGGACGTCGCGCCCGTACTCGGAAGCCGGGACGGACGATCACGGTGGAGCTCCGGCGCCAGGGGCCCGATGCTGCTCCTTGAAGGCTGTGGAGCGACCTGGATGGGCCTCGTTCCAGGCTCCGCTGTCAGTGGCGTCCGCTAGCGTCTGAACTGTTGGGCCGGTCAGGTACGTCCGTACAGGACTCCGCGGTCATGAGGGGTGGGAATTAAGGTCCCCGGCAGCCGGCTCGGGACTCAACTGATGAAACCGTGTCTCACCCCTCTCCGCGCCTCACTCACGTAAATCCCGCACGCCGAGACCGACTTCGGTGAGGCACCCAGCAGCCTGGGCGGTCCGGCGCTCTTCGGCGTGGGAATCAGCCAAGGTAGCCGTGTTGCCATACTGCGGACGGCTGCGAGGGGATCCGCGGTGGTGGTCAGCAGAGGGGTTGCGTGGCCGGAAAGCCTTGACCGGCCGAGTCAAGAGCCCAGGGTGTGATGTGCCAGCGTGGTGAGCCCCGCCGTGATGCGTTCCGTGCTGACGCCCCGTTCGCGTTGGTGTCGGAACAGTTCGGGGGCCAGCGGGGCCAGTAGGTGGTCGGCGAGCGGCTGTGGGTCGGCGAGGCCGGCCTCGCGTACCAGGTGGGCGACGTGGGCGTGCCAGAAGCCGTACGCGCCCGTCCCGTAGCGGACCGCCCCGGTCTCCGCGCCTAGGGCCAGGGGGAGGTGGGCCTCCAGGAGTTCCGCCATCTCGGCGTAGAACGCGGCCAGTCGCTCGCCCGGTGACACGGGGCGCCCGCCCGGCTCTGCGGGGCCGAGCGGCGGCGCGCCGCGCAGCAGCTTCTCCTGGAGGGCCCGCTCGTGCTCGTCGAGCAGTGCGCGGGCGATCGCCGCGCGGTCGGGATAGCGGCGGTACAGCGTCCCGCGGCCGACCCCGGCGGCCTTCGCGATGTCGTCCATGGTCACCGAGGCGGGGTCGCGCTCGGAGAAGAGCCGTTCGGCGGCCGCGAGGATCCGGGCCCGGTTGCGCGCGGCGTCCGCCCGCTCGGGCGGCGCGCCGGGTGCGGTCCCGGCTTGGGACAGCAGCGGAAGTTCGCTCATGACAGCACCCTAGAAGCTAAGTGGACGCACTGTCCACTTAGGTGTACGGTCCTGCGGCGGAGGTAAGTGGACACTGCGTCCACTTACCTCGCTCGGCCCGCAACGCCCACACCTGCCCCGGGAGTTCCCCATGCCGCGCCTCCTCCACCTCGACTCCAGCGCACGCCCCGACTCCTTCTCCCGGCGGCTCGGGGCGGCGTTCGCCGCCACGTGGCGGGCGGCCGGCGGCGGCACCGTGACGTACCGGGATCTCGCCGCCGAGCCGGTGCCGCCGATCCGCGAGGCATGGACCCGCATCTGCGACACGCTCCTGCGCGAGGGCATCACCGACATCGACCGGTACACCGAGGCCGTCCGCACCGACGAGGAGCGTGCGGCCTGGGCGGTCGTCGAGCCGCTCCTCGCCGAGCTGGTCGCCGCCGATGTCGTCCTCATCGGGGCGCCGATGTACAACTTCGGGGTCCCGGCCGCCCTCAAAGCGTGGATCGACCAGGTCACCTTCCCCAAGATGGTGCTCGCACCGCGCAAGTTCGTGGTCGCCTCCGCACGCGGCGGCGCCTACGGCCCCGGCCTGCCGCGCGAGCCGTACGACCACCAGGGCCGCTACCTCCTGGACTTCTTCCGCGGGCACTACGCCGTCGACGACGCCGAGATCATCAGCGCCGAACTGGTCAACGCACACGTCGACCCCGCCCTGGCCCCACGCCTCGATCAGCACCACGAGTCGTACGCCGAGGCCACCCGGGCCGCGCGTGAACTCGCGGAGAAGCTTGCCCACTTCACCATCAGCACCGCCCTTCACGGGGACCGGCACGGTGGGTGAGGCGGGCCGTCCGGCGGCGGGAGCCCCGGGCCGCCGGCCCGGGGCTTTCCCCCCTCAGGCCCGGACCGGAGCCGTGGTGCGGTCCGGTTCGCGGTCGGTCGTCGGGTGGGGCGACCAGGTGGGGGTCTGCGACGGGCGGTAGCCCGTCGCGGCCGGGAGCGTCAGGGTGTTGAGGCGGGCCTGGGCGTCCAGGTGGGCCACCACCAGGTTGCCGGCCGCGTCCAGGGCCGCGGAGGGGGCGTGGAGGAAGGGGCTGCCGCCCAGGGGGGTCCACTCGTGGGTCAGGGGGCTGCCGTCCAGGGGCTGGATCGAGAGCGTCAGGCCGTGGTCGTCGCTGCGCTGGACCAGGGCCGCCTCGCCGGTGGGCAGGACAGCGTGGGCGAGCGGGCCGAAGCCGGGCGTGGTGTCGGCGATCTCGGGCTGGGTGTCCCAGATGCCGCCCTGTCCGTCCTGGCGGTTGGCCAGCACCCATCCCGTACCGGGCTGGCGCGAGAACATCAGCAGACTGCCGTCGGACTGTTCGACGAGGGTCACGGGGGCGGCGGGGCGCGCGAGTTGGGTGCCGTAGTCGCGCTCGAACGCGCCGCCGGGGGTGCGCTGGTGCCAGCGCAGCATGCCCATGCCGATCATCCGGCTGGTGGCGTAGAACTCGACCGTGCCCCGGCGCAGGGTGACCGCCGCGGCCCCCTCCAGGGCGCCGCCCTGCAGGTCGTCCCACGGCTGCCAGCCGTCCTCGGTCAGCAGGCGGGTGCTGAGGCCGCCGCCGAAGTTGCGGATGACGACCCGGACGTGGTTGCCGGTGACGGCGACGATCGGCATGCCCAGGGCGCGGCGGCGCGGCTCATGCTGGGCCGCCGTGCTGTACGGGCTCTGGAGGTCGGTCCAGGCGCCGAACGCGCCGGTGTGCGCGTCCTGCACGACGTGCATCAGGTCGCGCTGCTGGCGCTCGGGGGCGGCGCCGACCCTGGCCCGCACCGCGATGACGTGGATGCGGCCGCTGGCGTCGCGTACCGCGTCGAGGCGGGACAGGCAGCGGCCCTCGGCCGCGGGCCACTGGCCGAGCGGCTCCGGGCCCGACCAGCTCTCGCCGCCGGGCCGGTCCTGGGTCCACATCACCGGGCGGCCGCCGCGCACGCCGAAGGCGGTGAGCCGGCCGTCGGCGCGCTGCTGGAGCCAGCTGGTGCTGGGCTGCCAGCGGTAGCTGGTGCTCTGGCCGTAGAAGCGGTTGTACGCGCGGTTGCCCAGCGGCCGGTCGCCGCACAGGCCCGGGGGCCGCTCGCAGTCGTGGCCGTCCTCGCCGCCGTAGACGCTGAGGTACGAGAACTTCCTGGCGGCCTGCTGGGCGCTGAGGTTGTTGGGGCGCAGCTTGTTGCAGTAGCCGAGGTAGCTCTCGACGGCGGGCGGCTGCTCCGGCTCGGTGCGCTCGTAGACGTCGAGGGCGGCCATGGCGAAGAACGCGGTGGCCGTGTGGTCCGGGTTGTCGGCGTAGGTGATCTCGCCGGTCTTCTGGTCGATGGCGGTGCGGTCGGGGTCCGGGTTCATGATCCGGACCACCGAGGGCGCGTAGTGCTTCAGCAGGTCGGCGAGGGTGTCGATCACCGCGGACCGGGTCATCCGCCGGCCGTCGCTCTTGGCCGGGATGGGGCTGTCGGTGGGGCGCAGGGTGGCCAGGTCGGCGCTGGTCTCGCGCCACAGGCCGATGATGCTGGAGCCGGCGGCGCCGTGCCCCGTACGCAGGTTGAGGAAGATCAGAACGACGCGGTTCTCGCCCAGGGTGCTGATCTCCGCGGTGACGCCGTCGCGCACCTTCAGGGTGGAGCGCTGCCACGGGGCGCGGCGGCTGCCGGTCACCATGGCGGCGTAGGCGGCGCGTATGCCGTGCTGGCGGGCGGCGGTGTAGCCCGCGAAGTCGGGCACGGCGGTCTTGCGGGCCGGGTCGTCCATGGCCAGGTTGATGCCGTCGGCCTCGCCGGTCGTCAGGTAGACGCTGACGATGGGCACCCCCGCCTCGACGGACTGGAGCAGGTCGGGCGTCATGAAGTACAGGTCGTCGTCCGTGTGGGCGCAGATCTGCAGGTGCGGTGCCGGTCCGGTGGTCCCGCGCTGACGGGGCAGGGACGGGGCCGCCGCGAAACGGTTGAACAGACGCATGGTGTGGATGGGCCTTTCTGAACTCTCCGATCGGTGGGGACGGTCGGTTCAGGGACAGGTGGGCAGCGCGCCTGGCGGGAACACGCTCCCGGGCGACGGCTGTTCTTCGGTGGATCGGGCGCGCGGCGGCTGTGGGCCGGCCGTCGCGCGTGCGCTCCGCCGGGGCGTGGGGTTTCCCGGCGAGAGGAGAAGGCGGTACGGGTCAGGGGCGCGGCGAGTCGCTCAGAGCTGGGCGAGTCCCCGCTTGAGACGTCTGGCCAGGGGCCGTTCGACATAGCGGTGCAGCAGCCAGGCGGCGGCCAGCATGGCCGCGATCACCGAGACGAGCAGCACATGGGCCGGCATGCGCGGCGCCAGCAGACTGAACAGCTCGCGCCCGATGACCTGGTGCAGCAGATACAGCGGATAGGTCAGCGCCCCCGCGTACGGCAGCCAGCGCCAGGAGATCCGGGAGAGCTTCCCGGTGGCGACGAGCGCCATGACCCCGAAGCAGGCGGCGATGATGAGGACCACCGGCCAGGACGGCACCGTGTGGCCCATGTACCGGTTGGTGTTCTTCCACGTGCTGTGCGCGAACGGCAGCGACGAGCAGAAGCAGAGCAGGACCACGCCGGCCAGCATCAGGTTCGGGCGGAACCGGTACATCAGGTAGAACGCCATGCCCGCGATGAAGTACCAGCTGTTGTCCGGCATGATCAGCATCCGCACGGGGTCGTCCGTCGGCGCCTTGGCGTACATGGCGCTGGCCGCGGCCCAGACGCAGCAGAAGAGCAGCACCCGGCGGTAGGTGAGTCCCCACCAGGCGACCACGGCGAACAGCAGATAGAAGCGCAGCTCGACGAAGAGGGTCCAGTAGGCGCCGTCCACGTGCTCGACGCCGAACGCCTCCTGAAGCATCGTCAGGTTGGACAGGATGTCGCTCAGCGGCAGCGGCTTGGCGCCGCCGTGGATCAGGGCGACGGTCAGCGTGGTCGCGAGGATCGCGAACCAGTACGCCGGGTAGAGCCGCACCACGCGGGAGACGAAGAAATCCTTGAGCGTCTTGCCCCAGCAGCTCATGCAGATGACGAAGCCACTGATCAGGAAGAAGAGTTGAACGCCGAGCCAGCCGTAGGCGGCGATCGGAAAGGCCGTCGGGAAGAGCGCCTTCACATCACCGTGCCAGCCTCCGCCGCGCGCCATGTAGTGGTAGAGCACCACGGTGAGTGCGGCGAACAGCCGCAGCCCGTCCAGCGCGTACAGTCGCCCGGAGCGAGGCGTCTCGGCAGGCGCTCTCGGCTCGATTCGAGGCGAGGGTATGAGCGCATGGCGAGCCGTGTCGGGCATGGTGGTAAGTCCCCCTGGGGTGCAGTGAATCCATATGCCGGACAGCCGCTGGTCAGAAGGCTTCGGCGCGCCTGCGAATGGTATGACAATCCACAGATTTCTCACAAGATTCATATTCAACGGCGCGTCATGTTCGCCGCACGGGGCGTTTTGTCTCCCTTTTGGCCGTCCTGCATTTGCTTTCCAAGATCATAAAAGCCGCGTCCCCGGACACCGGGGTTTTGCCGTGCCGCTTCAGCCCCCGCCCGCCCGCTCGAACCGCGCCCGCCCCTCCCCCGGTTCGACGAGCGGGGGCGGATAGCCGGTCGCGGCCCGGTCCGCAGCGGGGAGCTTCCACGGCTCGTGGACGAACCGGTCCGCCACCCCCGCCAGTTCCGGGACCCAGCGGCGTACGTACATGCCGCGCGGGTCCAGGCGCTTGCCTTGGCTCACAGGATTGAGGATGCGATTCGGGCGGGTGTCGTTCCCTGTTCCGGCCATCCATTGCCAGTTCAACTGGTTGTTGGCGATGTCCCCGTCGACCAGCAAGTCGAGGAAGTGGCGGGCGCTCAGCCCTGCCACCCCTGCCCCCGCAGCACCTGGGCCACGTCCGGCGCCCGGTAGTGCTCGCCCTTGAGGACCTTGCCGTCGGCGCGCAGCAGCGGGCGGCCGTCGGGGCCCAGTTTGGTCATGTTGGCGCGGTGGACCTCCGCGATGACCGCGTCCAGGTCGATGCCGTGGACCAGGGCCGTGCCGTACGCCACGTACACGACGTCCGCCAGTTCGTGGGCCAGGTGGTCCAGGGGGCCCTCGACCGCGGCCTCCGCCGCCTCGGCCGCCTCCTCCACCAGCAGGTCCCGGCGGTGGGCCGCGAGGTCCGGCGGGACCTCCGTGGGGGTCGTCCGGGCGTCCAGGCCGAACGCGGTGTGGAATTCCCGCACCAGCAAGGCCGGGGAAGCGGTCGGTCGTACGGTCGTGGGCTCGCTCATCGGCCTGATCTTACGTTCCCCGTACGGGAGTTACCACGAGGTACGTAGGCGGGCGGCTGTGCATCTGCTATCGGCACGACCGGCGGGCGGACCCCTCCCGTCGGCGCGGTTGCGTACGTACGTACGCACGCGCTATCGGCGAGGCGACTGTTCCTGACGCCTGATGCGGTGTCATAATGTATGGGTAGCCCTTCGTGCATCCCCCGTCGCGAAGGGCTACATCTATGTGCGGGCACGCCTGAGCACGGCCGCGCGGGCGCCCCGCCCGGCTTCGGGCATGGCGGGGCCTTCACACGGGCAAGGGACTCCCCTCGTGGCCCCCTGCCCGTGTTTTTTCGAGTTAACAGTGGCGTAGAGTGTTTGTGCAAGCCCAGTTCTGACCAGACGGGGTGGGGATCCGATGGAAGACGACACGCCTGAACTGGCGACCTTGCAGCAGAAGGTCGCCTACATGGTGGAGAAGACCTTCCCCGGCGAGAACGTCTCGGGGCGGGCGTTCTCCGACCTGGTGAAGGAGCGCGGCGGACACCTGTCGCACAGCTACTTCTCCAACATCCTCGCGGGCAAGGTCACCCAGCCCTCCGAGGACATCCTCAAGGCGCTCGGGCTCGGCTTCGGTGTCGACTGGCGGTTCTTCAAGGACGAGTCCGAGGTCGTCGACGACGTCGTGGCCGGACTCCAGTTCCTCGCCAAGCGGCGTACGGGCGAGATCAGCGGCATCGCGGGGCGCGGCGTCGACGACGACGGCCTCTCCGCCGAGCTCCTCCAGTTCGCCCTCTCGCTCCTTGAGGAGAGCAGCGGCAAGAAGGACAGCGAGGGCGGCTCCGACGCCCAGGGCCCGTCCAACTCCTGACGCCTTCCTGACGCCTTCTGACGCCTTCCTGACGTCGCCGGACCCCCCGTATTCACTCTCGTTCGTTAAGATGCGCCGACCGCTCAGCTGTCCAGTCGGTCGACCGCATGTCCAGACGCACGCGTGACTACGCCCAGAGGGACCGAGACACTTCCATGTCCATGCGTGAGCTGCGGAGAGAGTGCGAGGCCGGGCTCGCCGACCTGCCGATCCCCGCCCCGTTCAGCATCGAGGGCCTGGTCGCGAACATGGAGGAGGCCCGCGGCCGCACCATCGTGCTGCGGGAGCTGCCCGACCGGCTGGCGCGGGTCAACGCCGCCTGCGGGCTCCGGCTCAAGGCCGGGACCACCAGCTTCGTCCTCTACCGCAAGCGGCCCACCGACTACCAGACCCAGCACGTCATCCTCCACGAGCTGTGCCACGAGTGGTTCGACCACGGCACCTCCCTCGACGCCGAGCAGCTCAAGGCGCTGCTGCCGATGTTCGACACCTCGCTCATCCAGCGCGTCGTCAGCTCCGGCGCCACCGTGCAGGCCCGCGCGCAGTACGACACCCACGACGAGCGCGTCGCCGAGTTCGGGGCCTCCCTCATCCCCCGGATGGCCCTGGACGTGACCAGCGACGACATGGTCGGCCGGCTCGCCAACTCGCTCTCCCGGCCCGTCGCCCACCGCCGCCGGGGCCTGGGGCTGAACCCCTTCCGAAGAGACTGAACCGCAGAGACCGCAGCCGCAGAGAACGAACCCGCAGAGAACGCAGCCGCAGAGAACGCAGCCGCAGAGAACGCAGCCGCTCCGCACCGCCCCCGCGCTTCCCGGCGCGGATCCCGTCCCCCCCATTCCTGCCCCCGAGGAATCCCCCCGAATGACTCCCCTCGACCTCGCCGGCTATCTCATAGCCGCGCTGATGACCGCCGTCGCCCTGTGGCGCATGCCCGCCGCCCTGTGGGGCGACGAGGAGGACAAGCGCCGGCGCGCCCTGTGGGGCTGTTACGCCGGGTTCGCCGTCGCCCTGTGGACCAAGACCAAGGTCGTACGGATCACACTGAACGACAGTGAGGTGACCGACCTCGCCGTCCTCATCAAGCACTACACCGCCACCATCGCCATCCTGGCGATCCTCAGCTACATCGTGGCGATCTACGGCCACTTCCCGGACGAGGGCGCCATCCCCCGGCACGTGCGGTTCGCGCGGACCGTACAGCGGGTCGCCACCAAGGCGTCGGTGGCGACGCTGATCCTGCTGACCGTGCTGTTCTTCACGGTCGTCGACCGTTCCGTCCCCTCCGACCGGTTCGTCTCGGACCACGCGGGGCAATGGGGCGCGACGCTCTACATGAGCGTGTTCTACCTGTACTTGGGCGCCTCCTCGGCCGTGTGCGCGTACCAGTGGGCGCTGGCCACCGGCAACGCGCGGGTGCGGCACCTGCGCGTCGGGCTCGGGATGATGACCTTCGCCATGTTCATCGGCGTGGCCTACACCCTCAGCCGGACGCTGTTCCTGTGGGTGAGCGTGGCCGACCAGCCGAGCAAGTCGTTCGCGCTGCGCTTCGACGAGATCACCGAGGCCTCGCAGGTCGTGCTCTTCGCGTTCTTCGCGCTCGGCGCGTCCATCCCCGCGTTCAGCAAGGGTTGGCGGCGCGTGCGGCTGTGGCGGGCGCAGGCGCGGCTGCACCCGCTCTGGTACGAGCTGATGACGGCCTTCCCGGACCAGCCGTTCGAGCCGCCCGCCTCTCTCGTACGGGAGCTGACGCGCTTCGACACCCCGGCCGACCTGCGGATCGACCGGTGGGCTGCGGACATCGCGGACGCGGTGGAGAAGCTGCGCCACTACGTGCCGGACGAGCTCCTGGACGCCGCCAAGCGGGCCGCCGGGCCCGAGGCGGCCGGGCCGCTCGCCGACGCGCACTGGATCAAGGCCGCCCTGGCGGCCAAGGCCGCCGGCGCTCCCGCCGGGCGGGCCGCGGCGATCGAGTCGCAGCACGTCACGGACCAGGACGGCGAGGTCGCCTGGCTGGTGCGGGTGGCCGCCGCGTACAAGACGATCGGCGCCGGCCGGGCCCGCGAGGTGCTCGCGTCGGCGCAGCCGGATGCCCAGGCCCAGGAGAGCCCCGCGTGACCCGTACGACTCCCGACACCGACATCGACACCGACGCCGGTCCCGACACCGACGCCGTTTCCGACGCCGGTCCCGACACCGACGCCGGTCCGGACACCGGTTCCGGCACCACCGAGAGCCGCACCGCCGGGCTCGACGACCCCACCCGGCGGCCGGTCGCCCTCGCCGTCACCAACGTGCTCCAGCCCCGCAACTGCCTCCTCGTCGGCATGCTCGGCATCGGGCTGGCGGCGGCGGGTGACTGGACCGGGCTGCTGTGGGGGTTCCTCGGGGCGCTCTGCGCGGGCCTCATCCCCGCCGGGTACATCGAGTGGGAGCGGGGGCGCGGCACTTGGGGCGATCGGCACGTGGTCGACCGTACGAAGCGGGCCCCGATCTTCTTCGTCATCCTCGGCTCGATCGGCGCCGGCTCGCTCGTCATGGTCCTGGGCGACGCGCCCGTCGGCATCCTGGCGGCGATGCTCGCGCTGTGGGTGATGACGGTCGGGCTGCTGGCGGTGAACACGGTCTGGAAGATCTCGGTGGACGCGTCGGTGGCGTCGGCGGTGGTGGCGCTGCTCGCCGCGGTCCAGCACGAGCCGCGCTGGCTGTTCCTGTACGCGCTGACGATCGCGGTGTGCTGGTCGCGGGTGGCCCTGAGCTACCACACGGTGGCGCAGACGGTCGCGGGCGCGGCGCTGGGGGCGGCGACGGCTTCGGCGTTCCTGTTCGTCTGAGGTCCAGCACAGGAAGTGGCTTGTTCTCCGTCTGCGGCTCGGTGGGGGCTGGTCGCGCAGTTCCCCGCGCCCCTTTCAAGCCCGGCCTTTGTCTGCGGCTGAGTGGGGGCTGGCCGCGCAGTTCCCCGCGCCCCTTAAGTGCCGCTGCGCGGCAATCCCCTGGGCGCCCCGAAGGGGCGCTTCCAGGGGCGCGGGGCTGTGACATGTGCGGCTCCGCCGCGTGGGCGCGAGCGTCACGAACCGTCACGTCGGCTCGCTCCCGAACGTGTCGTCGGGCTGGACCCTCATCGAAGGCGGCGTCTGAGCCCGGTCCCGCCAGTCGCGTCGGACACAGACCCGCCGGACACAGACCCGTCGGACACTCCGGGTACACCTTGCTCCGGACCCAACAGCCGGAACCGTAAGGCTACTTCGAGCTCGAAGCGGGCGTCCGGGTCGTCGAGCGCGGCCCCGAAGAGCTCTTCGATGCGGCGCAGGCGCTGGCGTACGGTCTGCGGGTGCAGCGCGAGCCGCTCCGCGACCTCGGGGGCGCTGCCGCGATGGGACTGGAGCCACACCAGGAGCGTGGTGGCGAGCCGGTCGGCCTGTTTCGGGGTGAGGTCGTCCAGGGCGCGAAGGCGCCGGTGGGTGAAGAGCCGTACGAGAGGCTGGTCCCCGAGGAGCAGCAGCTCGGGCAGGCGCTCCTCGCAGCGCACGATCCCGGCGGGCCGCTCGATGCGCGCGAGGAGGGCGCGCGCCCAGCGCAGTGAGTCGGCCGCCATGGCGAGCGGCACGGCGGGCCCGACCACGGCCCCGCGCAGCTCCAGCGCCGCCGCGAACGTCTGGTCCCCGAAGGCGCTCTCCGGCTCCGGGACCAGCAGATACGGCTCGGCACCGTCCAGATCGGCGAGGACCGGCGGGGGCAGTCCGCGGTGGGTACGGTCGCGCTCGGCGGGGGGTCCGAGCGCGACGCACGCCACGGTGTCCGGCAGCGTCCAGCCCGCCGCCACCGCCGCCTGTTCGAGTGCGGACGGGTCCGCGCCGGAGACAATCCGTCCCAGCAGATGGTGGCGCCGCCGCCCCAACGCGCCCGCCTTGTCGGCTTGTGCCTCGGCGTAGCCGCGCACCGAGACGGCGGAGATCTCGTCGATGTGCAAGAACACGGCCTCCGCGAGCAGCACCACCTGGTCGGCGCCCACCCCGGCCCGCCGCGCCGTGCGCGCGTACCGCCGCCAGGCGACGCGGGCGCCGAGCCGGTACGCGGCCTGGAGCGCGTCCAGGCTGCGGCCCTCGGCGAACTCGCCGCGCCCCAGCACCCAGTAGACCCGCCACCGCTCCTCACCCGGGCCGGCGGGCGGGGCCGCGCCCTCCACGAGGTCCGCGAATTCGGCCAGCGCGGTCTCCACACCGCGCTGGATTCCCTGCCCGAACTTCCCTTTCAGCGGCCTGGAGAATTCCGGCACGTGGTGCCTTATCTCCCGGATTACCTCGGCCGCGGTGGAACGCTGTTCTTTTCGCAGCTCTGCGGCGAGAGTACGGGGCAGAGCGGCCCATGGCCCGGCCATGGCTGCGATTATGAGCGGTTGTTACTCACCAGTCAATGACCCTGACGTGCCTGGTTGTTGGGCCTCCAGCCCGGTTCGCGCCGCGAAGTGCTCACCGGTCGGAATTGCAGAACTCCAGGGGCAGGGACGGTAACCGGACACGAGAGCTGCACTTTGCCGCATTTACCGATCTGCCCCTCAGAGGCGAGCTTTCAGAGGCTGCGCACGAAGGCCGTGAAGGCGGCGGGACCGACGACGAAGGCCCCGCCGTCCGGGTTCTTGGAGTCACGGACGGCGATGCGGTGGGGTTGGGTGGCGATTTCTACGCATTCGCCACCGGTGTCGGAGCTGTACGACGACTTCTGCCAGGCGGCTGCGCCGAGGGGCGCGCACTCGACGCAGTCGCCACCCGTGCTACTGCTGTACGAAGACTTACGCCATGAAGCGTCCGTCAGGTACTCGTTGATCCCCATAACGCTCCTTCATTACGCGCGCGATCAGTGCCGCCGAATCCTCCACGGAGAGGGCAGTCGCCTGCAAGTGATCGTAACTGAGCGAACCCTCCCTGATAGCTTGCGCGTTGGCCGTCATATGACCGCTGACGAAGTCCTCGGTGTACACGAGATCGGGGTCCTCGTCGAACCGCAGGAGATTGAACGAGCCGGGCAGCCCCGCGTGCGCACCGACCTCGAAGGGCAGGATCTGCATCTTCACCCACTCGCGGGCCGTGTTCAGGTGCAACAGGTGCTCAAGCTGCTCCCGCATGACCTTGTGGCCGCCGATCTCCTGGTGGAGCACCGCCTCGCTCATGACCGCCCAGACCAGCGGGGGCGTCTCGCGGTCCAGGATGCGCTGGCGTTCCATGCGCGCCTCGACGAGCGCGTCGATGTCCCCTTCGGGCCGCGCGCAGAGCACCGCACGTGCGTAATCCTCGGTCTGGAGCAAGCCGTAGACCAACTGCGCCTGGAACGAGGAGATGTAAGCCGCCCGCGCCTCCATCTCCGCGTACTGCTGGAACCACGACGGCAGCTGGCTGCGCAGGACCAGGCCCACCAGCCGGGCGAAGAACCCGTCCGTGAGGAGTGCCGCGTCCAGACGTTCCGAGATGTCCCGCGTCGGAACCTTCCGCGCCGTTTCGATCTGGCCGATCAGCGACGCGGCGCAGAAGATGCAGTTCCCGAGCTGCTCCTGGGTCATTCCGGCTGCTTCGCGTTTGCGGCGCAGTTCGGAACCGTAGTAGTCCAGCGGCGAGGCGCCGGGATCAAGGTTTCGGATGTTGACCATGACGAAGGGTCACCCCCAACCACACACGGTGGGCAGATTTTTCGGCCCGTAGCCGAGCGTAACCAGATCACTGCACTCTGGTGACGTGAATCACGCAACTCACTCTTCCGAGGCGGAAGTTGGTGGGCGCTACGGCATGAACTTCACCGTGGGCGACCACTCGGCCCGGCATTTGCGCCGGATCCTCCGCCAGTACCTGGCCAACTGGTCCATGAGCGACCTGGCCGACGACGCGGAACTCGCGCTGACCGAGCTCATGGCGAACGTCGTACGCCATGTGCCCGGCCGTCACTGCCAGTTGGTGATATTCACCAAGGCGGGCGGGCTCCGCGTGGAGCTGACGGACGACTGCCCGAAGCTGCCGGCGATGCCCTCCCACCCCGACGAACTGGCCGAGTCGGGGCGGGGGTTGCTCATCGTGGCGACGGTGGCGGACCGGTGGGGGGTCGTGCCGCACGTGTGGGGCGGGAAGACGGTGTGGTTCGAGTGCGACACGCGGAGCGCAGGGGGCTCGTCGGGCGGCGGGGGATCGTCGGGCGGCGAGGGCTCGTCGGGCAGCGAGGGCTAGCGGAAGCTGCCCATCGCGGTGCGTACCTCGTCGAGCGTGGCTTCGGCGATCGCGTTGGCGCGTTTGTTGCCCTCGCGCAGGACCTCTCGTACGTACGGGAGGTCCTGCGCGTACTCGGCCCGGCGGGCCCGGACCGGCGCGAAGTACGTGTTGACGGCCTCGGTGACGGTCCGCTTGAGCGCGGCGGCGCCGCCGTCCCCGATGTCGGCGGCGACGGCGTGCGGGTCGCGGCCCTGGCAGAGGGCGGCGAGCTGGAGCAGGCCGGAGACGCCGGGGCGGTTGGCGGGGTCGTATGTGATGCGGCGGTCCGCGTCGGTGGTGGCGCGGCGGATGAGGGCGGCGGTCTCGTCGGCGGTGGCGGAGAGCGGGATGGAGTTGGAGCGGGACTTGCTCATCTTCGTACCGTCGGTGCCGAGGAGGACGGGCGCGGCGGAGAGCATGGCCTCGGGTTCGGGGAAGACGGGCCCGTAACGCTCGTTGAAACGGCGGGCGATCGTACGGGTGACTTCGAGGTGGGGGACCTGGTCCTGGCCGACGGGGACGACGTCGGCCTTGCAGAAGAGGATGTCGGCGGCCTGGTGGGCCGGATACGTGAACATCAGGCCGCTGACGGCGGACTGGCGCGAGTGCGCGATCTCGTCCTTGACGGTGGGGTTGCGGCCGAGCTCGGCGACGGAGACGAGGCTGAGGAAGGGGAGGAGGAGCTGGTTGAGCGCGGGGACGGCGCTGTGCGTGAAGACGGTGGCGCGGGCGGGGTCGATGCCGACGGCGAGGTAGTCGAGGACGAGGCGGTGGGTGTGGCCGAGGAGGTCGTCGGCGATGTCGCGGTCGGTGATCACCTGGTAGTCGGCGATGACGACGAAGATCTCGGCGCCGCTGTCCTGGAGGCGGACGCGGTTCTGGAGGGTGCCGAAGTAGTGGCCGAGGTGGAGGGGGCCGGTGGGGCGGTCGCCGGTGAGCATGCGGGGCGCTGGGCTGGGCATGGGGTGGGCCTCTCTGAGTGGCTGACGGGCGTCGGGGGACGGCCTCGCCACCAGAGGGGTGGGTCTGGGGCATGTCTGGCATGCGAAAGGGCCGTCCGTGTCGAACGGCCCTCGGGATCGTGCAGGCGTCACGCCTCCGTGGTGGCCGCTCCTAGGAGGAGCGCCACCAGCAGAGGTTGCGGACGGGGTGCACGGAGGTCATGGGGCGAGTGTAGCGGGGAGGGGGGTTGGGGGGCGGGGGCTTTCGGCGTTCGCCCGGGGATTCTTGCGGCATTCTTGCGGGATTCTCCCGGCATTCACCTGTGGGCGTGCTCGCCCACGTAGAAGAGCAGCCAGACGAAGCCGGCGAAGAGGTGTGTGCCGAAGATGTAGAAGCCGGCGCGGAGGGCTATGCCGCGTTCCTTGCTCTTCTCGGCGTCCTCGGCCACGGGGGGCTCCTTGGGGGTCGGGTTCCCTTTCAGGGTACGGGGGGGCGGGTGCCGGGGGCGGTTTGCCTGCGGGCCGTGGGGTGGGCTGGCCGCGCAGTTCCCCGCGCCCCTTATGGCGTCTGCGGGCCGTGCTGGGTTGCTCGCGCAGTTCCCCGCGCCCCTTGTTGGGCTGCGGCAGGTGGGACCGTTCACGCGGTTCCACGTGGCCCCCGTTTGCCTGCGGGCGGTGGTGGGCTGGGCGCGCAGTTCCCCGCGCCCCTGTTG
>NZ_JBFAAD010000003.1:55003-368922 GCF_040639555.1 Streptomyces sp. NPDC023838 | reverse complement strand
GTGGGCTACGGCAGGTGGGACCGTTCACGCAGTTCCCCATGGTCCCCGTTTGCCTGCGGGCGGTGGTGGGCTGGGCGCGCAGTTCCCCGCGCCCCTGTTGGGCTACGGCAGGTGGGACCGTTCACGCAGTTCCCCATGGTCCCCGTTTGCCTGCGGGCGGTGGTGGGCTGGGCGCGCAGTTCCCCGCGCCCCTGGGGGTTAGGGGCGCGGGGAACTGCGCGAGCAACCCACGACCAGCCGCAGCCGAAGAACGACGCCCTCCGCGAAGCGGGCCACCGCACGGGCGGACGGGCGCCGACGGTGGGCGGGCACCCACGAGAGGCCCGGGCCTACGCAACCCCGCCGAACGGGCGGGCGGGTGGGCAAGACGCCCTCCGCGAAGCGGGCCGCCGCACGGGCAGACGGGCGCCGACGTTGGGCAGCCACCCACGAGAGGCCCGGGCGATCCAACCCCGCTGAACGGGCGGGCGGGTGGGCTAGGTTCCCGGGGACGCGATCGCCCGCGCCGCGCGGACCTCCTGGCGGAGCGGGGCCAGGACGCCCTCCTCGGGCCCGGTCAGCGACGCCCGTACCTCCACCAGCGTGGACGACGCCCGCACCCCCTCCGCCAGCGCGCGCAGCTCCCGCGCCACCTCCGCCACCTCCGCAGGAAGAGGCGCGGCCGCCCCGTGGTTCACCCGCACCCGCGCAGCCGTCGTCGCGTCCACGATCCGCTCCACCGCCACCACCAGCGGCCACCACGCCGCCGCCCGCGCCCCCGTCGGCGGCGGCTCGGTCAGCGCCCGCTGGAACTCGGAGCGGACCACCGACAGGTCCCGGTAGATCCGGCGCCGCCGCCGCACCCGCTCCGCGTGATCCCCGCCCCCGGCGTCCCGCCCGCCCCCGGCACCGTCTCCGCCCCCGGCACCAACACCACCCGCATCACGCGCGCCCCCGGCGACAACACCGCCCCCGGCGACACCCCCACCCCCGCCCCCACCCGAAAACGCGCACTCCAAATACCCCGCCGCATCCTCCACCGCATCCGCCAACCGGTCCCCGATCCGTGTGTGCCAGCTCTCCGGCCAGAGGAGGTAGCCCGCCACCAGGGAGATGCCGCAGCCGATCAGGCTGTCCCACAGGCGTGGCAGGACCAGGGCGAAGCCCTGGTGGTTCAGGACGTCCGACAGGAGCAGGATCACCGGGGTGATCGCCGCCGTCTGGAAGGCGTAGCCCTTCGCCGAGAACGCCGGGATCAGGGCCGCCAGCACCACCATCACCGGCACGTCCCACCACCCGCGCGGTACCTCCGCCAGCACCGCCGCCGCCGTGACCAGCCCCACCGCCGTGCCCAGCGCCCGCAGCACCGCCCGCGAGAACACCGAACCGAAGTCCGGCTTCAGCACGAACGTGACGGTCAGCGCCACCCAGTACGAGCGAGGCACCGCCACCAGCGACACCAGCGCCTGGGCGAGCCCGATGCAGAGCGCGAGCCGCAGCCCGTACCGCCAGGACGCCTGCGAGAACAGCACGTCGCGCGCGCCCCGCCGCAGCCGGATCCGCAGCGCCGCCGGGCGCCCGAGGCGGTCGTCGACGTTGTACGGGTCGGGGTCCGGCTTGTGCACCACCACCGCCGCGTGCCGCAGCGCCGCGTCCACCGCCCGCTCCGACGGCTTGGCGGGCTCCGGGAGCGCCAGGTCCGGCACCGGTCCCGTCCGCCCCTGCTCCACCGCCGCCGCCAACTCCCGTACGGCTGAAGGGATTTCCCCGGGCAGCGGGCAGCCCCTCACGTTCGCCGCCGGGGCCGCCTCCACCAGCGGGATCACCACGTTCAGCTGTGCCAGCAGCCGTACCAGCGGGCTGCGCCGTCCGTGGTCGCGGGTGCGGCGCGCGAGCACCAGGTCGTACGCCGTGTTGAGCGCCTGTGTGACCGCCTGCCGCTTGGCGTCGTACGCCGGTGTGCCCGCCGCCTCCAGCAGGTCGGCCACCGACCGGTAGGTGGCGGCGACGGCGGCCCGCTCCGGCACCCGGTTGCGCAGCGGCCAGCCGAGCAGGGTGAGCACCAGGACGAAGAGGCCGCCGAGGGCGAGCAGCAGCGGCGCCTTCCACCACGGCGACGGCATCGGCAGCCCGGCCCCGACCACCGCGTTCAGCAGGAGCAGCAGCCCGGACACGGACGCCACCGCGCCGATGGACGAGATCATTCCGGAGGCGAGCGCGACCAGCGTGAGCGCGGCGACCGCGAGCCAGCCGTCCCCGTACACCAGGGTGCCGAGCGTGACGCCGATCGCGCCGAAGAGCTGCGGTACGGCGATGTTGAAGACCCGCATCCGGTACGCGTCGGCGGTGTCGCTGATGACGCCCGACAGCGCGCCCATCGACACCAGCGCGCCGTACATCGGCTGATCGGTGGCGAAGCCCACCGCGAGCGGGGCCGCGAGCGCGACCCCGGCCCGGGCGACGGCGGGCCACACGATCGGCATGCTCTGCGGGCGCAACCCGCTGACCAGCCACTGCGGCGGCGCCAGCCGCACCCGTCCCCGGCCGCCCGGGCCCTTGTCCGCGTCGAGCTGTGCACTCATGGCATCAGTATGCGATCACGATGAATCGGGGCTTTTGGGCGGGTCTGCGGGTGGGGCTGCGGCCGGGCTGCGGGCGGAGCTTCGGACTGGGCCACGGGCCGCCCTCGGCACAATGGATCTTCGTGCCCGGGCCCGCCCCGACCATTCCGTAAGTCGAATGTTTATCCACAGGGTGTGGACAAACATTTCTCCGGCCATGCCGCCGGCTACGGCCACGCCGACGGCTATGGCTCCGGCTCCAGCTCCAGCTCCAGCTCCAGCTCCCGTGCCTACGGCACGAACAGCGTCTTCCCGCGCGCCCCGCCCGCCCGGTTCCGCTCCAGCGCCTCCGGCACCTTCTCCAACGGGTACTCCGCCTCCACGGGCACGTGCACCTCCCCCGCCAGTGCCACCGCGGCCAGCGCGTCGAGCAGCGCCCCCGACGCCGTGAGCCGGAAGTTCACGCCCCTCCCGGGCGGGGCCGCGCCCCGGGTGCTCAGCGCGGTGCCACCCGGACGCATCAGCCGCGCGTACGCGTCGAAGGCCTCCGCGTCCGCCGACGCCAGGTCGACCACCGCGTCCACCCCGCCCGGCACGGCCCGCGCGCACGCCTCGCGTACCGACTGCTCGGTGGAGTCGATCGCCAGCGCCGCGCCCAGCGCCCGCATCCGCTCCCGCTCGTCGCCCCGCACCACCGCCACGACCCGCACGTCCCGCGCCGCCGCCAGCTGGGTCAGCGCGCTGCCGACGCCGCCCGCCGCGCCCACCACCAGCAGGGAGTCGCCCGGTTCGAGCGCCATACCGGTGCGCAGGATCTGGAGCGCGGTCATCCCGGCCGTGGGCAGGGCCGCGGCCGCCCGCAGCGCGAGCCCGTCCGGCACCCCGGCGATCGTCGAGTCGTGCGGCATCGTCACGTACTCCGCGTACGTCCCCGTCCCCACCGGCGGCCGCGCCGCCTGCCCGTACACCGCGTCGCCCACCACGAACCGGTTCGCGCCCGGTCCGACCACGTCCACCCGGCCGGCGAAGTCGACGCCCAGGACCAGTGGGAAGACGTGCGGGGCCCGGCCGTCGAGGAGGCCGGCGGCGACCTGCCAGTCGAACGGGTTGAGGGCCGCGTACTCGACCTTCACCAGGACCTCGCCGGGGCCGGGCTCCGGCTTGGGGACATGGACGACCTCCGGCGGGGCCCTGAAGGCCTGGACCGCGACAGCGCGCATACGCGTACCCCTCCTGCTCGGCCCCCTGCCAACCCGGCTTCCGGACGGTCCGATCCTCACCCAGGAGCGCGCCGCCCGCACCCCGGGGAGCACCGTCCTAGCCGCCCCCGGACGGGCGCTGGCCCTCGAACAGTTCGAGGTCGACGAGGAGCGCCCGGTGGTCGGTCCCGCGCAGGGACAGGAACCGCGCCGCCCTGACCGCGAAGTCGTCGCCGCTGACCAGCACATGGTCGATCTGGGTCCGGAAGGGTGTGGTGCGGTCGGCGGGCCAGGAGTACGCGCGGGACCTGCCCGCGAGCCGGGCGCTGTCGTGCAGCGCGCCCGCCTTCAGGACCGACCGGAACGCGGCGTGGTCCTGGGTGGCGTTGAAGTCCCCGGCGACGATGACGGCCTCGCCCCTGGCCGACGCGGCGACGTCCCGTACGCGCCCCAGCTCCCGGCGCCACGTGCCCTCCCGGCCCGGCAGCGGCGGCTCCGGATGCGCGAGCTGGAGCCGCACGTTCCGCCCCGCCACCCGCGCCACCGCGCCCGGCATGGCCATCCCGGACGGGATCGTGGGGGCGCGCATGAGCGGGTACTTGCTGAGGATCGCGGACCCGGCCGAGCCGTCCTCGCGTACGACGTTCCGGTAGGGGTAGTCCGCCTTCGCCACCCGCTGCTCCAGCGCGTCCGCGCAGACGAAGGCGCACTCCTCGACGAAGACGAGGTCCGGCTTCTCGCGCCGCACCGCCGCGATCAAGTCGTCCGTCGACCGGCCGAATTCGGTGTTGGAGGTCAGGACGCGCAGTTCGCCGAGGGGGCGGCCGATCGGCCGGGTGATCTCGGCGCCGTACGGCTGGGTGTACCAGCCACTGACCGCCAGCACGGCGAGCGCCCACACCATCCCGGTCCGCCACCGCCCGAACGCGGCCAGGACGAGCCCGGCGCCGCCCGGCACCAGCAGCCACGGCAGGAAGGCGAGCAGCTGCGGCACGGGCGTGATCCCGTCGGTGTCGGCGGCCCGGCAGGCGACGACCGCGCTGACCCCGGCGAGGACCAGCCCGCCCAGGACGGCACTGGCCCGGCGCCAGGGGTGCGGGCGCCGCGGGGGTGGAGCCGCGGCGGCGTCCGTGGCGGGCCGGGGCGGCCACGCGGCGCCAAGGGGGTCGGCATGGGCGCCGGGATTGGCGCCGGGATTGGCGTCTGCGTTGGCGTCGGCGTTGGCCTCCAAGGGACCCTCCCGGTCGGCGATTCGACAGGCCGTTCCGCCCTCAAGTATCCGCCGGTGTGCGCCGTCGGCCCGTCAGGCCGTCAGATGGGCGCGCAGGGCCGCGTTGAACTCGGCGGGCCGCTCCAGGTTGGGCAGATGGGCCGCCGACTCCACGATCACGAGGGTGGATCCGGGGACCGCCGCGTGCATCGCCTCGGCGTCCTCGACCGGGGTGTAGGTGTCGTCGCGCCCGACCACGATCAGGGTGGGGACGGTGACGGTGGTGAGCAGCTCCCGGTAGTCGGGCCGCTCGGCCCGCCCGCGCAGCGCGGCGGCGGCGCCTTCGGGGTCGGTGGCGACCATCATCCGATGGACGTGCGCCTTCACGTCCGCGTCCGCGTACGGCGCCACCATCTTCTCCAGCACCTCGTCCGCGTACGGCTTCATGCCCTCGCGGACGAGCCGGTCGGCCATCTCGCGGCGGGCGGTGCGCCCGGCCGGGGTCTCGGCGGCGGGGAAGGTGTCCGCGAGGACGAGGCCGCTGATGCGCTCCGGGAAGAGCCGGTAGCACTCCATGACGATCTGGCCGCCCATGGAGAGCCCGCCGAGGGTGAAGCGCGCGATGCCGAGCCGGTCGGCGAGCGCGCGGACGTCCTCGGCGAAGTCGGACAGGAGGGTGGTGCCGGGGGTGACGGGCGCGCTGCCGTAGCCGCGCAGATCGGGGGCGACGACGCGGTGCGTACGCGCGAACTCCTCGATCTGGGGGTCCCACATCGTGCGGTCGAAGGGGTGGCCGTGGACCAGGAGCAGGGCGTCGCCCGTGCCTTGGTCGGTGTAGGCATGGGTGATCTCAGAAGCCATGTCAGGAGCCACGTAGGAAGCCGGGTCAGGTGCCGTGTCAGGAGCCATGCCAGGAGGCTAGGCGGGCCCAACTGCTCGGTGCAATAAGATCTTTGCTCTCGGTGCAATTGAGGAGGGGGTGGGCGGGGTGGACTACCTGCGGCTGGCGGACGGGGTGGCGAAGGCGATAGCCGACGGGAGGCTGCGCCCGGGTGACCGGCTGCCGCCCCAGCGCACGTTCGCGCGCCGCCACCGGGTGGCGGTCTCCACGGCGATACGGGCGTACGGGGAGCTGGTGCGCCGGGGCCTGGTGGTGGGGGAGGTCGGGCGCGGCACGTTCGTCCGGGCGGCGCCTCCGCACCCCGGGTCGGTGCTCGCGGAGGACAGCGGCCGCACGCCGGTGAACCTGGAGCTCAACTACCCCGTGGCGGAGGGCCAGTCGGAGCTGATGGCGCGCGGGCTGGCGGGCCTGGCCCGCCCGGACGTACTCCTTGAGGCCACCCGCCCGGCGGCGGCGGACGGCACGCCCGAGGCGCGCGCGGCGGCGGCCCGGGTGCTGGCCCGCCCCGGCTGGCACCCGGAGCCGGACCGCCTGCTGTTCGCGGGCAACGGCCGCCAGGCGATCGCGGCGGCGCTGTCGGCGCTGGTACGGCCGGGGGGCCGGGTGGGGGTCGAGGAACTGACGTATCCGCTGGTCAAGGCGGTGGCGGAGCGGTTGGGGATCGCCCTGGTGCCGATCGCGACGGACGGTTCGGGGATGCTGCCGTCGGCGCTGGAGGCGGCGCACCGGCGTACGCCGCTGAGCGCGGTGTACGTCCAGCCGACGCTGCACAACCCGCTGTCGCTGACGATACCCGCCGAGCGGCGGGCTGAACTGGCGCTTCTCCTGCGGGAGTTGGACCTGCCTGCGGTCGAGGACACGACCTGGGCGTTCCTGGCGGCGGACCGCCCCGGGACGCCCGCGCCGCTGGCGGCGTACGCGCCGGAGCGGACCGTCCTCGTGGACAGCCTGTCGAAGCGGCTGGCACCGGGCCTGACGGTGGGCTTCCTGAGCGTGCCCGAGGCGTACGGGGATGAGGCCGCGCGGGCGCTGCGGTCCGGGGCGTGGACGGCGGGCCGGTTCAACCTGGAGGCGGCCGTGCGGTGGGTGGAGGACGGGACGGTCGAGGCGGTGACGGCGGCGAAGCGGGCGGAGGCGGCGGCGCGGCAGGCGCTGGTGGCGGAGCATCTGGGGTCCTACGCGATCCGCACGGACGCCTCCTCGTACTACTGCTGGTGGGAGCTGCCCCAGCCGTGGCGGGCGGAGACGTTCGTGGCGGCGGCCGCGGGGGAGCTGGGGATCGCGGTGACGCCGGGCGCGGCGTTCGCGGTGGGCACGGCTTCGGCGCCGGACGCGGTGAGGGTGGGGCTGGCGTCGCCGGGGCGGGCGGCGCTGGGGGCGGCGCTGCGGGGGCTGGCGGGGCTGGCGGGACGCGGCCGGTGAGGCGGGGGGCGGGCGGTCAGGGCGGATCCGGGGCTGGGGCCGGGGCTTCGTTGGTCGGGGGAGACCGGCGTACGCGGCCGCTCAGCCAGGCCGTGAGGGCCAGGGCGAGGCCTGCGGCGACGGCGGTCCAGGCGGTGGTGCGCAGGATCGCGGTGAGGGTGTCGTAGACGCCTGCGGCGACGCCGGGGTCCGCGTGGGCGGGGAGGTCGGCGAGGGTGAGGACGCGGCCGAGGGCGACCAGGGCGCGCAGCCCGAGCCCGCCTGCGGCGATGCCGAGGCCGACGGCGGTGACGGAGGAGCGCACGGGTCCAGCCAACCCCGGGTTGCCGGGTGGGGCGCGCGGGTGTGGGCTGTATGGGGGAAGTGGAGTGGAAGGAGTTCCGCCATGTCCGCACACGCAGCGATGCCGGCGGGGCCGGCGCCGTCGTCCCGGCCGGGCCCGTTGTCCGCCCTGTCCGCCCGGCTCGGCCTGCCGCCGGCGCTGATCGCCCTGCCGGTGGTCATCGGGATCTTCTACGGCTTCTGGGCCGCGTCCATCAATCGCAGGGGCGCCGAGGTGACCGGCGGCAACATCGCGCTCGGCCTGGTGTCCGGTGCGGTGATCGCTGCGCTCGGGCTGGGGTTGCTGATGATCCAGGGCCGCCTGCCACGGGAGCTGCGGGCGGCGGCGTTCGGCACGTTGTTCGGGGCGGGGACGGGATTCCTGTACGCGCAGTCGGGCGAGAGCGTGTTCGGGGCGTCGATGATGGGGGCGCTGCTGGGGGCCGGGATGATGGCGGCGGCGTTCTACACGTTCTACACACGGGAGTAGACCGGCCCGCGGGGCCGGGCCGGCGGGGCTGCCCGGGCCCGGCCCACCCGCCCGCCGTTTCGGCGGGGTTGCCTGGGCCTTGCCCGCCCGCCCGTGCGGCGGGGTTGCGTGGGCCCGGGCCTCTCGTGGGTGCCCACCCGCCCGTGCGCCGGCCCGCTTCGCGGAGTGCGTCGTTCTTCGGCCGCGGCTGATCGTGGGTTGCTCGCGCAGTTCCCCGCGCCCCCAACCCCCCAGGGGCGCGGGGAACTGCGCGGCCGGCCCACCACCGCCCGCACACAAGCAGGGGGCTGGGCGTACGCAGGTGAAGGCCGTCAGAACAGCGGCAGCTGGCCCGGGAACGGGGCCGGCTCGAAGCCGTCCAGCGTGCGCTGCGCCTGAGACGCCGGTGCCCGCCGCTTCGACCCCGGGCAGAGCGTCAGCTCCCCGCCGCCCCCCGTGCGCGTACGCGGATCGTGGCGCACGTACTTGCCCGCCACCACGGCCACGGCACGGCCGCACGACGGGCACGGACGGCGGGGAGAGACACTCGGCATGCGTTCATGCTGCCAGAGGGGTACGACACCCAGGTGCCCCACCGGCCGCACGCCGCGTCAGTGGCGCAGGCCGGGGCTGGCCCCGACCCGTACCCTCGCGACCCTCACGCCGCCGGCTTGAACGCCGACGTCAGGCCGTTGCGCCACAGGCTGTTCACCCGCGACCGCTCCGTGCTGTTCGGGTACGCGTTCCTGCACGACGTGCCGGGGCCGCCGCCGGACATCAGCTCGCTGCACGGGCCCGAGTAGTGGTCCGGCAGACCGAGGACGTGTCCGGTCTCGTGGGCGACCACGCGGACCGAGTAGTACTGCTGGTTCTGCTGGTAGTCGAGGAAGATGTAGCCGCCGCCGTGGCCGTCCGTGGACGCGTACGAGCCGTTCGGGTCGTTGCCCTCGTAGTACGAGAAGTCCGCGCCGGAGGAGGATTCGGCGAGGCGTACGTTCTGCACCGAGGAGTTCCAGATCTGCGTGGACTGCGATATCTGGGAGCGGAAGCTCGGCGCGTTGCGGGTGCTGTAGTAGACGGTGACGGAGGCCGCCAGCGGGTTGGCGGCCCGCTTCTTGGCCACCAACTTCATCACGGCGTCGTAGAACGCCTTGTTGTTGGCCGCCTCCTTGGCGGAACCGGCGTACGACGAGCCGTGCGGCGCGTACGAAGCAGCAGCGGCGGAAGAAGACGAGGCGGAGGAGGGCGACGGGGCGGCGGCCGTGGCGGGGATCGCGCCGAGTCCGGCGAGCGCCAGACCCAGTGCGGTGGACAGGACGACAGTCCTCTGGTGTCTCATGGGGGGCTCCTGGTCGTTCACTTCGTGGGGGTGGTCCCGGTGGGTTGCCGGGGACCAGGGCGAGTGTCGGGGAGCCGGATGCGCGTGGGGATGATGACAACTGCCGATAACCCGGTGTTATCAGCGGCGATTCGGCCGTCCGTCCAGCCCCCGATAACCCCGCGTTATCGGCGGTGATTCGGCCGTCTAGCCCGGACATGACAATCCCTTTACCCTCGGGCGCATGGAGCTCGACGTGAGGCACCTCCGCGCCCTCTGCGCGATCGCCGACACCGGCAGTCTGCACAGGGCCGCGCGGCAGCTCGGCACCAGCCAGCCGGCCCTGACCACCCAGCTCCAGCGCATCGAACACTCCCTGGGCGGCCTGCTCTTCTCCCGGGAGCGCACCGGCTGTCGGCCGACCCCCCTCGGCCTGACCGTCCTCAGCCGCGCCCGCCCCCTGCTCGCCGGGATGGACGCGCTGGTCACCGAGGTACGGGCGGCCGTCGACGGGGTGGACGGACGGCCCCGGCTGCGCATCGGCTCGACCGCCAGCCGCGCCATCCCCGGCTGGCTGCGCCGACTGCGCGAACGCCTGCCCGGCACCGAGACCCAGCTCCACGTCGCCGTCTCCGCCACCGCCCTGCTCGGCCTGGTCGCGGCGGGCGAGCTTGACGTGGCCTTCGTCCACCAGGTGGAGGGCTGCCCGCTGCGGGTGCCGGACGGCCTCGACGTCCGCGTGCTCGTCGAGCGCGAGCCCCAGTTCATCTCGCTCGCCGCCGACCACCCGGCCGCCGCCCACGAGGTGGTGGACCTCGCCGAGCTGGCGGCGGACCGGTGGATGGTCGACCCCAGCGTGGACGGCGAGTGGGACGGGCTGCGGCGCGTCTTCGCCGCCGCCGGGCTCAACCCCCGTGTGCTGCACGGCGATTACCTCACCGCCGCCTCCCTGGTCGCCAGCGGCGAGGTCGTCACCCCCTGCCAGCCGACCTCCCGCCCGCGCCCGGACATGGCGATCCGCCCGCTGCGCGGCGACCCGCTGGCCGTACGGCTGCTGCTCGCCGCGCGGACGGGGGCGTACGAGGAGGCGCTGTACGGGACGGTCCACTCGGCGCTCGACGCGGCGTACTGGGAGGCGGCCCGGATGTCCGCGCCCTATCGCGCGTGGCTGGCCGGGCCGCTGAACAGCCCCCGTACCGCCCCCTGCATGCAGTAGGGCCGCCCGGGGACGAGTTGCGCCGGATGCCGTCGGGGGCGTAACCGGTAGGGCGTCGTCCGCCCCCTGCCAAGGTTGACCGGATCGGATCGCTAACCTTACGTGTCCACGCTCGTGGTCCCGCTCACGCGGCGTGGATATGTATGGATACGCACCACCATGCAACGCACATCGCACCCAACTCATGCGAAAGGCCTCGCCCATGGGCATTCGGAGCTTGCTGCGCAAAGTGTTCGGACGCGATCGCGACGCGGAGCGCGCCGACCTGACGGCGGCTCCGGCTCCGGCGGAGGAATCGACCCCCGCCGCCGCGGCCGGTGTACCGGCCCCCGCCGAGGAGTCCGCACCGGCCGCGTCCGCGTCCGCGACCCCGACCGTGCCGGCCCCGGCACGGCGTGACCTCTCCCCCGCGGAGGAGCTGGTCGCGGCGGCGTTCGACGCGAACCCGTCCCGCCCGGCGGTGCCGTCCCCGGCACGGCCGGCGGAGGACGCCTCCCCGGCCGAGACCCCGGCCCCGGCCGCCGCCCCGGCTTCGGGCGGCTCCGATGTCCCGCAGCCGCGGGGGGAGTCGCCGCTGACGGAGAAGGAGCCGGTGGAGGAGCCGGTGGAGGCCTCGGCGGAGGAACCGGTAGAGGCCTCGGTGGAGAAGCCGGTAGAGGCCTCGGTGGAGGAGGCGGTCGAGCCCGAGCCGGTGGTGGAGGCCGAGCCGGAGCCCGTAGCCGTCGTGGCCGAGCCCGAGCCGGAGCCCGCAGCCGTCGAGCCCGTGGCGGAGGCCGTCGAGCCCGTGGCGAAGGCCGTCGAGCCCGAGCCCGTGGCGGAGGCCGTCGAGCCCGAGCCGGTGGCGGAGGCCGAGCCCGCAGCCGCCGTGGCCGAGCCGGACCCGGAACCCGTAGCCGTCGTAGCCGAGCCGGAGCCCGTACAGCCCGAGCCCGAGCCCGTACCGGCCGAGCCCGAGCCGCAGGCCGTCGAGGCTCAGGACGAGCCGGTCGTCGCCGAACCCGACCCCGCCCCGGCCTCGCAGCCCGCCGCCGAGGCGTCCGCCGCCAAGGCGCCCGCCGTCGCCCTCGCCCGCGTCAAGTCCCGGGCCCCCGGCCTCGTCGCCCCCTACAAGGCCGCCGGGACGCAGCTGCGCAAGGCCGGGCTCGTGGGGGCGCGGGCCAAGGTGTACCTCGTGCTCGACCGGTCCGGGTCGATGCGTCCGTACTACAAGGACGGCAGCGCCCAGCACCTCGCCGAGCAGACGCTCGCGCTCGCCGCGCACCTCGACGAGGACGCCGCCGTCCACACCGTGTTCTTCTCGACCGAGCTGGACGGCACCGCCGACCTCTCCCTCACCTCGTACGAAGGCGTCGTCGACGAGACGCACGCCGCGCTCGGGCGCATGGGCCGCACCAGCTACCACTGCGCGGTCGAGGCGGTCGTCGAGCACTACGAGAAGAACCAGTACGACGGCCCGGCGCTGGTCGTCTTCCAGACCGACGGCGCGCCGGACGCCAAGGTGGCCGCCCGCCAGGCGCTCGCCGACGCGGCGGACAAGCCGCTGTTCTGGCAGTTCGTGGCGTTCGGCGACGACGACAGCAAGGCATTCGACTTCCTGCGGAAGCTGGACGCCGAGAACGCGGCGTTCTTCCACGCCGGACCCGCGCCCCTCACGCTGGCCGCCGCCGCGCTCCAGGCGGGACTCATCGGCGGGTTCGCCCGCCGCTAGTCAAGGGCACGGCAGCACCGTCACGGCCGGGCCCCTGTGGGAAGGGCCCGGCCGTGACCGGTTCCACCGGGCGCCCGCGGTTTATGCGGGTGAGTGGATCTTCGCGCGGCCGTTAGGATTTCGACCATGGCGGCCACTGGATCCGAGAAGCAGGGGGCGAGCGAAGGCGTGAAGGCCTTTTACGTATCGACCCCCATCTACTACGTCAACGACGCTCCTCACCTGGGCCACGCCTACACGACCGTCGCAGGCGACGTGCTCACGCGCTGGCACCGTCAGCGCGGCGAGAAGGTGTGGTACCTCACCGGCACGGACGAGCACGGTCAGAAGATCATGCGCACGGCCGACGCGAACGGGGTGACCCCGCAGGAGTGGTGCGACAAGCTCGTGGAGGAGGCCTGGAAGCCCCTCTGGGAGCACCTGGAGATCGCGAACGACGACTTCATCCGTACGACGGAGAAGCGGCACACCGACCGTGTGCAGGAGTTCGTCCAGGACCTGTACGACAAGGGCGAGATCTACAAGGGCGGCTACGAGGGCCCGTACTGCGTGGGCTGCGAGGAGTACAAGCTCCCCGGCGACCTCATCGAGGCGGAGGACGGCACCAAGCTGTGCCCCGTCCACAAGAAGCCGGTGGAGATCCTCAAGGAGGAGAACTACTTCTTCAAGCTCTCCGAGTACGGCCCGAGGCTGATCGAGTTCTACGAGGCCAACCCCGGCTTCATCCAGCCCGAATCGGCCCGCAACGAGGTCGTGAACTTCGTGAAGCAGGGCCTTGAGGACCTCTCGATCTCCCGTTCCACCTTCGACTGGGGCGTGCCGGTCCCGTGGGACGACAAGCACGTCATCTACGTGTGGATCGACGCGCTCCTGAACTACGCCACGGCGGTCGGTTACGGGGCGAACCCGGAGAAGTTCGACGAGACGTTCCCGGCCAATGTCCACCTGATCGGTAAGGACATCCTCCGCTTCCACGCGGTGATCTGGCCCGCGATGCTGATGGCGAACGGCCTGCCCGTGCCCGGCAAGGTCGCGGCCAACGGCTGGCTGATGGTCGGCGGCGAGAAGATGTCGAAGTCCAACCTGACCGGCATCAAGCCGCAGGACCTGACCTCGCACTTCGGCGTCGACGCCTACCGCTGGTACTTCCTGCGCGCCATCGCCTTCGGCCAGGACGGCTCGTTCTCCTGGGAGGACTTCACCGCCCGGTACACCTCGGAGCTCGCCAACGACTACGGCAACCTCGCCTCGCGCGTGGCCGCCATGGTCGGCAAGTACTTCGGCGGCACGCTCCCGGCGGCGACCGCGTCCGGCCCGGCCGAGCAGGCCATCGCCGACGGCCTGACCAGGGCCGTCACCGAGGCGGACCGCAAGGTCGGCGAGGAGCTGGACTTCCAGGGCGGCATCCTGGCGGTCTTCGACTTCGTGAAGCAGGTCAACGGCTACATCACGGAGCAGGAGCCGTGGAAGGTGGCCAAGGACGAGTCCGAGGAGGGCAAGGCCCGCCTGGCGACCATCCTCTACACCGCCGCCGAGGCGCTGCGCGCCGTCGCGGTCCTGCTCAACCCGGTCATGCCGGACACCTCGCAGAAGCTGTGGGACTCGCTCGGCGCCGACGCCGCCGGCCTCGGGCCGCTGGCGGACCAGCGCGTCCAGGACGCGGGCCGCTGGGGCCGGCTCCCGGCCGGGGCGACGGTGACGAAGGGCGCGGTGCTGTTCCCGCGCCTGGAGGAGAAGCCGGCGTAGGCGGTACGTAGGCGTGTGCGGGGCCCGGAACCGGCCAGGTTCCGGGCCCTTCGCGTGTCGTCGCCGGTTGCGGGGCGCGTTCTGTGCGCGCACGCTGCACGTGACTGAGTACGTGCATGAGGGGGTGCGCGCCGTGAGCAGGAGTACGGAGCAGCAGCGGGCCGAGGAAGAGGCCCGGCGCCGCGAGGAGCTCATCCGCAAGGTCCGCGAGGCGAACCGCCAGAGCGTGAACCGCCCCACGGGCCCCCCGTCCCCGGACCTGCCGTCCGGGGACGAGGACTGACAGCGGGCGGGTCGCCCCGTACCGCGAGCAGTCGTGCCGGACGCGGCGAAGGGCCCGGATCCGCTGCGGATCCGAGCCCTTCGCCGTGAGGTGCGGTGCGGACTACTTCTCCGCGCCTACTTCCCCGTGCCTACTTCTCCGTGCCTACTTCTCCGCGCCCTTGGGCGCGACCGGCTTGCGGAGCTGGATGTTGAGCTCGCGCAGGCGCGACTCCTCCAGCTCGCTGGGCGCGCCCATCATCAGGTCCTGCGCGTTGCCGTTGAGCGGGAACGCGATGGTCTCGCGGATGTTGGGCTCGTCCGCGAGGAGCATCACGATGCGGTCCACGCCCGGGGCGATGCCGCCGTGCGGCGGGGCGCCGAGGCGGAACGCCTTGAGCATGCCGGAGAACTCGCGCTCCACGGTCTCCCGGTCGTACCCCGCGACCTCGAACGCCTTGAACATGATGTCGGGCTCGTGGTTGCGGATCGCGCCGGAGGACAGCTCGATGCCGTTGCAGACGATGTCGTACTGCCATCCCAGGACGTCCAGCGGGTCCTGGGTCTGAAGCGCCTCCAGGCCGCCCTGCGGCATCGAGAAGGGGTTGTGCGAGAAGTCGATCTTGCCGGTCTCCTCGTCCTTCTCGTACATCGGGAAGTCGACGATCCAGCAGAACCGGAAGACGCCCTCCTCGAAGTGGCCGGCGCGCTTCGCGGCCTCGACGCGGACCGCGCCCATGATCTTGGAGACCTCGTCGTACTCGCCCGCGCCGAAGAACACGGCGTGCCCGGCGGCCAGGCCGAGGCGCTCGGTGAGGACCTTCACGTTCTCCTCGGTGAGGAACTTGGCGATCGGGCCCGCGAACGTGCCGTCCTCGCCGACGCGGATCCAGGCCAGGCCCTTCGCGCCGTGCTCCACCGCGTACTCGCCCAGGCCGTCGAAGAACTTGCGGGACTGGCCCGCGACGTCCGGCACCGGCAGCGCGCGCACGTGCTTGCCCGCGAACGCCTTGAACTCCGAGCCCTCGAACACGTCGGTGATGTCGACGAGTTCGAGCTTGGCGCGCAGGTCCGGCTTGTCGTTGCCGTACTTCAGCATCGACTCGCGGAACGGGATGCGCGGGAACGGCGAGGTGACGTGGCGGCCGCCGCCGAACTCCTCGAAGAGCTCGGTCATCAGCTTCTCGACGGGCTGGAAGACGTCCTCCTGCTCGACGAAGCTCATCTCGATGTCGAGCTGGTAGAACTCGCCCGGCGAGCGGTCCGCGCGGGCGTCCTCGTCGCGGAAGCAGGGCGCGATCTGGAAGTAGCGGTCGAAGCCCGAGATCATCAGCAGCTGCTTGAACTGCTGCGGGGCCTGCGGCAGCGCGTAGAACTTGCCGGGGTTCAGCCGGGACGGGACGACGAAGTCGCGGGCGCCCTCGGGGGAGGTCGCGGCGAGGATCGGGGTCGCCATCTCGTTGAAGCCGAGCGCGGTCATCTTGTGGCGCATCGCCGAGATGACGGCCGAGCGCAGCATGATGTTGCGGTGCATGCGCTCGCGGCGCAGGTCGAGGAAGCGGTACTCCAGGCGCCGCTCCTCGTTGACGCCGTCCTCGGCGTTGATCGTGAACGGCAGCGGGCCGGCCGCGCCGAGCACCTCGACCTCGCCGACCTCGATCTCGATCTCGCCGGTCGGCAGGTCCGCGTTCACGTTCTCCGCGCCGCGCGAGACGACCTTGCCGTCGATCCGGACGACGGTCTCCTTGGAGAGCTTGTCCAGGACCTCCGCGCCGGCCGTGCCGGGGCGGGCGACGAGCTGCGTGATGCCGTAGTGGTCGCGCAGATCGATGAAGAGGATGCCGCCCAGGTCTCGGCGATTGTGCAGCCAGCCGCTCAGCCGGACGTCGGTGCCGACGTCGGAGGCGCGGAGCTCGCCGCAGGTGTGGGACCTGTACCGATGCATTTCTTCATCCAGTTCTTCGCGTGACAGGCGGGAAACAGTCCCTCCAGGTTACCGGCCGGGCCGTACACCTCTCGCCGGTATATATCGGGCTGCCTAGAGTGGGGATCATGCGCACCGAGGACGTCCTGGCTGCGATCGCCACCGGGCTGTGGCGCTGGGACAACGCGTCCGGGACGGTCACGCTCGACGCCGAGGCCGCCCGCCTCCTGGGCCTGCCCCCCGAGCGGGCCGTGCTCACCGAGGCCGCCGTGCGCTCCCGCTTCCACCCGGTCGACTGGAACGAGGTCGACCAGATCGTCGCCTTGGCCGTCGCGGAGGGCACCCTCGCCGAGGCCCGGATGCGGATCATGGACGAGAACGGCCGGGTGCTGCGTACGGTACGCAGCCGCTCCAAGCCGCTGCGCAAGGAGACCGCCGACGGAGTGGACTACGTCCTGGTCGGCACCCTCCAGGAGGTCGCGGAGCCGCAGCCGGGCGCCACCGCCGCGCACCCCTCCATCACCGGCGACTGGCGCCGCTCCCGGGAGGCGTTCCTGCTGGACGCGGGGCGGGCGCTGGCCGAGGCCCACTCCACGGCCGAGGTGTTGCGGGTGGCGGCCTCGCTGTCGATGCCGGGCTTCTCGCCGGACGGTCTCGCCGTCTTCGGGGTGGCGGGCGACCGCCTGTCGATCATCGGCCACCACGGGCACAACCCCGGCGACGACGGCCCCTTCGCGGACATGCAGCTGGACACGGACTACCCGGCCGCCGACGTCGTACGGACCGGCCGGGCCATCTACCTCCCCAGCCCCGAGGAGTACCGCCGCCGCTACCCGGCCACCTGGCCGCTCGCCCAGCGCTTCGGCCGCCGGTCCTGGGCGTTCCTGCCGCTGATCGTGGCCGGGAAGACCATCGGCACCTGGATGGCGGCCTTCAAGCACCCGGTGGCGTTCACGCCCGACGAGCGCTCGGTCCTGACGACGGTGGCCCGCATGCTCGCCCAGGCCCTGGCGAGGGCGGGCGAGGCCGAGTCCGAACGCGAGCTCTCGCTCGGCCTCCAGCGCTCGATGATGCCCACCCTCGGCCCCGAGATCCCGGGGATGACAGTGGCCGCGCGCTATGTGCCGACCGGCGGCGGGCTCCAGGTGGGCGGCGACTGGTACGACATGATCCCGCTGCCGTCCGGACGGTTCGCGCTGGTCATCGGGGACGTCCAGGGCCATGACGTACGGGCGGCGGGGCTGATGGGACAGCTCCGCATCGCCCTGCGGGCGTACGCGGCCGAGGGCCACCGCCCCGACGCGGTCCTCTCGCGCGCCTCGCGCTTCCTGTACGGGATCACCGAGTCGTACGGGGAGTCCTACCGGGGGGACGACGACCACCCGCGCTTCGCCACCTGCCTCTACATCGAGGTCGACCCGGCGACCGGCGCCCTCGACATCGCCCGGGCCGGGCACCCGGACCCGGTCATCCGTACGGCCGAAGGCACCGCGCTGATCCGCCAGACCTCGGGCGGGCTGCCCCTGGGCATCGAGGCGGACTCGGACTACCCCACCACCCGGCTGGTCCTGGAGCCGGGCGAGACGATGATGATCTGCACGGACGGGCTGATCGAGACCGGCGGCCACGACATGGGCTCGGGCTGGACCCGGCTGCGCCCGGTCCTGGAGGAGGACACCGGGGACAGCCTGGAGAAGCTGGCGGACGCGCTGGTCCAGGCGGTGCACGGCCCCTCCTCGCACCACACGGTGGGGCCGCTGGCCGACCGCCGCGAGGACGACATCGCGGTGCTGCTGCTGTGCCGCAACACCGATGTGTGCGGCTGCGGGCCGGGCGGGGGCGCCGGGGCCGTGCCGGCCCGCCGGACCGCCCTGACCGTCGCCCAGACCGAGCCGCACCGCATCGCGGGGGCCCGCCGCGAGCTGCGCGAGCTGCTGCACGACTGGGAGGACGGCGAGCAGGTGGACGCGGCGGAGCTGATGGTCTCCGAGATGGTCACCAACGTCCTGGTCCACACGGACGGCGACGCGCTCCTGGTCGCTGAGGCCACCGGCGCGCCCGGCACCCGCTGCCTGCGGGTGGAGGTGGCCGACGCCAGCGACGACCTGCCGCACAAGCGCCGCCCCGGCGAGATGGCGTCCAGCGGGCGGGGTCTGGTGCTGATGGAGATGCTGGCGGACCGCTGGGGGGTCGACCCCAGGGGCGAGGGCAAGTCGATCTGGTTCGAGCTCTACGAGGGGCCGGACGGGGGCTCCGCCTCGGAGTAGCGCTTGCGCAGCTCGCCGAGCACCCCGAACGCGGCGGCGGCGACCGGCACGGCGAGCAGCATCCCGAGCAGCCCGGCGACGCTGGCCCCCGCCGTGATGGCGATCATGACCATGGCGGGGTGCATCTGCACGGTCCGGCTCTGGATGACGGGCTGGAGGATGTGCCCCTCCAGCTGCTGTACGGCGAGGACGACGCCGAGGGTCCAGAGCGCGATGCCGAGCCCCCGGTCGGCGAGCGCCACGAGGACGGCGACGGCGCCGGAGACGAAGGCGCCGAGGTAGGGGATGTACGCCCCGATGAAGACGAGGGCGCCGAGCCCCACGGCGCCGGGCACCCTGAGGATCAGCAGCCCGACGGTGATGCAGAGGGCATCGATGAGGGCGATGATCGTGGTCCCCCGCATGAATCCCTCCACGGCCTCGAAGGCCCGCCGGGCCATGGCCTCGACGGTGGGTCCGCTGCCGCGGGGGGCGAGGGAGTGGGCGAGGTGGACGGCCCGGTCGGAGTCCTTGAGGAAGAAGAAGGTCAGGAGGAGGGAGAGCACCCCGGTCGCGATCAGCGAGCCGATGATGCTGAGGCCGGTGAGCAGCCCCGACGCGGCGGTGGCGCCGAACCTCCCGAGCAGCTTCTTGGCGTTGTCGGCGAGGCTGGAGACGCCGTCGCCGCCGGCGACCCCGAAGTGGTCGGCGAGCCACCGGCCCGCCTGCCGCAGCGACTCGATGATCTGGTCCCCGGTGTCGATGAGGGCGCTGACGACGACGTATCCCGCGCCGCCGACCACCGCCACGAGGGCGACGCAGGTGAGCCCCGCGGCGAGCGACCGCTTCATCCGCAGCTTCAGCAGCTGCCGGAAGACGGGCCCGAGCAGGGCCGTGCCCAGCAGGGCGAGCAGTACGGGGGTGACGGCGGTCTTGAACACCACGCAGAGCCAGATGGCGACGGCGGCGACACCGGTGACGAGCAGCACGACGACACACCACGCGGCGACTCGTCGCGCGGGGTCGGGGAGGAGTGGCCTACCGATCTCCACGCGTCCAGCGGACCACGCGGGGGTCGCCGCTGCCCCCGGGACGCACCCGCCCGGGTGCCGCCCGCGCGGCCCGGAGGCGGCCCCCTCCCACACGGGGCTCCGCCCCATCCCCGCTCACCTGCGGCCCGGTGGGGGCTGATCGCGCAGTTCCCCGCGCCCCTGGCTGTTCGGGGCTCCGCCCCAGCCCCGCTCGCCTGCGGGCTGGTGGGGGCTGATCGCGCAGTTCCCCGCGCCCCTAGTGTTCGGGGCTCCGCCCCTCAATCGCCCGAGAGGCCAAGCGGTGCGCGGGCGCGCAAGCCCAGCAGGGCCCGCAGACGACCGAGTCTTTAGGGGCGCGGGGCTGTGACATGTGCGGCTCCGCCGCGTGGGCGCGACCAGCCACAGGCGACCCGCAGACGAACGGATCTTTTAGGGGCGCGGGGAACTGCGCGACCAGCCCCCACCGGTCCGCAGACAAACGGGGCCCGGGGGCGCAGCCCCGGAGCGGGGTGCAGGGGCCGCAGGCCCCGCAAGACCGGGGCCCGGGGGCGCAGCCCCGGGGCGGGGTGCAGGGGCCGCGGGCCCCGCAAAACGGGGGCCCGGGGGCGCAGCCCCCGGGAGAACCACCTTCGCCCCCACCCACCCCCGGAGGGTTTAGGTGAAGGGGCGGGGTGGGGCCACTCTCACATCCCGTGCACCGCCGGAACCGTACCCAACCGCCCCTTCTGGAAGTCATCGAACGCCCGCTGCAACTCCTCACGCGTGTTCATCACGAACGGCCCGTAATGAGCCATCGGCTCCCGGATCGGCCGCCCACCCAGCAGCACGACCTCCAGATCCGGCGTGTTCCCGTCCTGCTTCTCGTCCGCCCGGACCGTCAGCGACCCGCCGTCACCGAAGACGGCGGTCTGGCCCATGTGCACCGGACGACGGTCCGTGCCCACGGACCCCCGCCCCGCCAGCACGTACGCCAGCCCGTTGAAGTCCGACCGCCACGGCAGCGTGACCTCCGCCCCGGGCCGGATCGTCGCGTGGATCATCGTGATCGGGGTGTGCGTGATGCCGGGACCGGCATGCCCGTCCAGCTCACCGGCGATCACGCGCAGCAGCGCGCCGCCGTCGGGCGTGGTCAGCAGCTGGACGTTGCCGCCGCGGATGTCCTGGTAGCGCGGAGGCATCATCTTGTCCTTGGCCGGCAGGTTCACCCACAGCTGGAGACCGTGGAAGAGACCGCCCGACACGACGAGGTGCTCCGGCGGCGCCTCAATGTGCAGCAGGCCCGCGCCCGCCGTCATCCACTGCGTGTCGCCATTGGTGATGGTGCCGCCGCCACCGTTGGAGTCCTGGTGGTCGAAGATCCCGTCGATGATGTACGTGACGGTCTCGAAGCCCCGGTGCGGGTGCCACGGGGTCCCTTTCGGCTCCCCGGGCTGATACTCCACCTCACCCATCTGGTCCATCATGATGAACGGGTCGAGGTACTGGTAGTTGATCCCCGCGAACGCGCGCCGCACGGGGAATCCCTCCCCCTCGAACCCGGCCGGCGCCGTGGTGACGGCGAGCACGGGACGCGGCACCGCACCCTGAGGTGCGGCCACGCGCGGCAGGGTGAGCGGGTTTTCGACGGTCACAGCAGGCATGGGACGCCCTCCTCGGCGGGATGCTCAGCATCCAAAGTAGTTGAATGGTGAACAGTCGGCAAGGCGTGCGCATTCCACCCGCCCCGAGCGCGACGCCCGGAACCGGCCATATGCCCGGAATCAGCCGTACATCCGCCGCATCGCGAAGTCCACCATCTGCTCGACCGCCTTCGCGTCGAAGACCATCCGGTGGTCGCCCTCCATGTCGAGGACGAAGCCGTACCCGGTCGGCAGCAGGTCGATCACCTCCGCCCCGGTGATCACGAAGTACTTCGACTCCTTGCCCGCGTACCGCCGCAGCTCCTTGAGCGACGTGAACATCGGGATGACCGGCTGCTGGGTGTTGTGCAGGGCCAGGAAGCCGGGATTGTCGCCGCGCGGGCAGTAGACCTTCGAGCCCGCGAAGATCTGCTGGAAGTCCTCGGCCGAGAGCGAGCCCGTGGTGAACGCCCGCACCGCGTCCGCGAGCGAGGGCGGCGACGGCTCGGGGTACAGCGGCTGCTCCCCGTAGGAAGGCTGCGGCTGGGCGTACTGCTGCTGAGCACCCTGGTTCTGGTCGTAGCCGTACATGGGCGCAAGAGTAGTGCGCCACATATGTGCCCAGAGGGGTTGCGTCTTATTACCGACGGGTAGCATCATCGTAGCTACTTGCTGGTATTGATGTAACCGATCCTGCTTACGGAGCCGTCGCCATGGGGCACTACAAGTCGAATCTCCGCGACATCGAGTTCAACCTCTTCGAGGTCCTCGGACGCGACAAGCTGTACGGCACCGGCCCGTTCGCCGAGATGGACGTCGACACCGCCAAGACCATCCTCGACGAGATCGCCCGCCTCGCCGAGAACGAGCTGGCCGACTCCTTCGCGGACGCCGACCGCAACCCGCCGGTGTTCGACCCGGAGACCAACACCGCGCCCGTCCCGGCGTCCTTCAAGAAGTCCTACAAGGCGTTCATGGACAGCGAGTACTGGCGCCTGGGCCTGCCGGAGGAGATCGGCGGAACCGTTTCGCCGCGCTCCCTCATCTGGGCCTACGCCGAGCTGCTGCTGGGCGCCAACCCGGCCGTCTGGATGTACTCGTCCGGTCCCGCCTTCGCCGGCATCCTCTTCGAGGAGGGCAACGAGGCGCAGAAGCGGGTCGCCGAGATCGCCGTCGAGAAGCGCTGGGGCTCCACCATGGTCCTCACCGAGCCGGACGCCGGCTCGGACGTGGGCGCCGGCCGCACCAAGGCCGTGCAGCAGGAGGACGGCTCCTGGCACATCGAGGGCGTGAAGCGCTTCATCACCTCCGGTGAGCACGACATGGAGGAGAACATCCTCCACTACGTCCTCGCGCGCCCCGAGGGCCACGGCCCCGGCACCAAGGGCCTCTCGCTCTTCCTCGTCCCCAAGTTCCACTTCGACTGGGAGACCGGCGAGCTGGGCGAGCGCAACGGCGTGTACGCGACGAACGTCGAGCACAAGATGGGCCTCAAGGCCTCCAACACGTGCGAGATGACCTTCGGCGACAAGCACCCCGCCAAGGGCTGGCTGATCGGCGACAAGCACGACGGCATCCGCCAGATGTTCATGATCATCGAGTTCGCGCGGATGATGGTCGGCACGAAGGCGATCGCGACCCTGTCGACGGGTTACCTGAACGCCCTCGAGTACGCCAAGGAGCGCGTCCAGGGCAGCGACCTCTCGCAGTTCATGGACAAGACCGCGCCCAAGGTGACGATCACCCACCACCCGGACGTGCGCCGCTCCCTGATGACGCAGAAGGCGTACGCCGAGGGCATGCGCTCCCTCGTGCTCTACACCGCCGCCGTCCAGGACGCGATCCAGGTCAAGGAGGCCGCGGGCGAGGACGCCAAGTCGCTGGTCGGCCTGAACGACCTGCTGCTGCCGATCGTGAAGGGCTACGGCTCGGAGAAGTCGTACGAGAAGCTGTCGTCGGAGTCGCTGCAGACCTTCGGCGGGTCCGGGTACCTGCAGGAGTACCCGATCGAGCAGTACATCCGCGACGCCAAGATCGACACCCTCTACGAGGGCACCACGGCGATCCAGGGCCAGGACTTCTTCTTCCGGAAGATCGTCCGCGACCAGGGCGCCTCGCTCAACCTCCTCTCCGAGGAGATCAAGAAGTTCCTCGCCGAGCAGTCGGGCCACGAGGAGCTGGGCGGCGCGCTGGACTCGCTGGCCAAGGCCGCGGTGGACCTGGAGGCGATCGTCGGCACGATGATCACCGACCTGACCGCCACCGGCGAGGACGTCAAGAACATCTACAAGGTGGGCCTCAACACCACCCGCCTGCTGATGGCCTCCGGTGACGTCGTCGTCGGCTACCTGCTCCTCAAGGGCGCGGCCGTCGCCGCCGAGAAGCTGGCGTCCGCCTCCGCCAAGGACGTCCCGTTCTACACCGGCAAGATCGCGGCCGCGAAGTTCTTCGCCGCGAACGTCCTGCCGGGCGTCTCCACCGCCCGCGCGCTGGCCGAGACCGTCGACAACTCCCTGATGGAGCTTGACGAGGCGGCGTTCTAGGACGCGCCGCGAGATCTCCGGCGGCCTCCTTCCAGGGCGCCGGACCAAGGGCCCGCTTCCCTCCGGGGAAGCGGGCCCTTGTCTGTCAGCGGCCCTGGTTAAGGTGAACGCATGAGCACACCCTCCCGCTTCGACCGCGGACACACCGACGACCTGATGTCCTTCCTCGCGGCGAGCCCGTCGCCGTACCACGCGGTGGCGAACGCGGCCGCGCGGCTGGAGAAGGCCGGCTTCCAGCAGGTGCGGGAGACGGACGCGTGGGACGCGACGAGCGGCGGGAAGTACGTGCTGCGCGGCGGCGCGATCATCGCGTGGTACGTGCCGGAGGGCGCGGCCGCCCACACCCCGTTCCGGATCGTGGGCGCGCACACCGACTCGCCGAACCTGCGGGTCAAGCCCCTGCCGGACACGGGGGCGTACGGCTGGCGCCAGATCGCGGTCGAGGTCTACGGCGGGACGCTCCTGAACACCTGGCTCGACCGCGACCTGGGCCTGGCGGGCCGCCTCACCCTCCGGGACGGCTCGCACGTGCTGGTCAACGTGGACCGCGCGCTGCTGCGCGTGCCCCAGCTGGCGATCCACCTGGACCGCTCGGCCAACGACGGCCTGAAGCTGGACCGGCAGAAGCACCTCCAGCCGATCTGGGGCCTCGGCGACGTCGCGGAGGGCGACCTGATCCGCTTCCTGGAGCAGGAGGCGGACCTGCCCGAGGGCGAGGTCACCGGGTGGGACCTGATGGTGCACTCGATCGAGCCGCCCTCGTATCTGGGCCGGGACAACGAGCTGCTGGCCGGGCCCCGGATGGACAACCTGATCTCGGTGCACGCGGGCGCGGCGGCGCTGGCGGCGTCCGCGTCCTCGGAGCTGCCGTACATCCCGGTCCTGGCGGCCTTCGACCACGAGGAGAACGGCTCGCAGGCGGACACGGGCGCGGACGGCCCCCTGCTCGGAACGGTCCTGGAACGCTCGGTGTTCGCGCGCGGCGGTACGTACGAGGACAAGGCGCGCGCCTTCGCGGGCACCGTCTGCCTCTCCTCCGACACGGGCCACGCCATCCACCCCAACTACGCGGAGCGCCACGACCCGACGCACCACCCGCGCGCCAACGGCGGCCCGATCCTGAAGGTCAACGTCAACCAGCGTTACGCGACGGACGGTTCGGGCCGGGCGGTGTTCGCGGCGGCGTGCGAGCGGGCGGGGGTGCCGTGGCAGCACTTCGTGTCCAACAACGCGATGCCGTGCGGGACGACGATCGGCCCCATCACGGCCGCGCGCCACGGCATCCAGACGGTGGACATCGGGGTGGCGATCCTGTCGATGCACAGCGCGCGCGAGCTGTGCGGGGCGGACGACCCGTACCTGCTGGCGAACGCCCTGCTGTCGTTCCTGCAGGGCTGATCCCCCACCCCGCCCCTTCCCGAAAGCCCTCTGGCGGGCGGCCGGGGGCTTCGCCCCTGGACCCCACTTTCGGGGCTCCGCCCCGGGTCTCCGTTCGTCTGCGGACCGTGCTGGGTTGCTCGCGCAGTTTCCCGCGCCCCTGGGTGGTCAGGGGCGCGGGGCTGTGACATGTGCGGCTCCGCCGCGTGGGCGCGACCAGCCTCACCGGAGCCGCAGACAAACGGGGGCCCGGGGCGCAGGGGCCGCAGGCCCCGCAAACGGGGGTCCGGGGGCGTAGCCCCCGGGAGACCCACCTCCGCCCCCACCCACCCCCCGGAGGGTTCAGGGAAGGGGCGGGGTGGGGGCTACCCGTCCAGGCCCGCCAGGACCAGCGGCAAGCGCGACGCCGCCCCCGCCGTCAGGCGCACCGGAACCCCCCAGTCCTGCTGGTGCACATGGCACGCCGGGTACTCGTTCGCCGGATCGTCGTCGCACGACGCCGCCATCGCCGAGACGTGCAGGACCCCCTCCGCGACCGACGGGTTCAGCGTCAGGTCACGGGACAGGTCCGTCCCCGTACCCTCCCCGGACACCAGCAGCTCCGCCGGCGTCGAGGAGACGATCAGACGCGTCGACGGACCGTAGCGCGTGTCGAGCTTCTGGCCGCTCGGGGCCTGGAAGACGACGTCGAGGCGGAGCGCGCCCGGCGCGACCTCGGTCGCGGCCCGCTGCGTACGGTGTGCCACGGCGTCCACCCGTACCGCCGACTCCGGCAGCCGCAGCCGCGTCAGCCGGTGCCGGGCCGACTCGACGACCACGATGTCGTCCCCGACGAGCACCGCGTCGCTCGGCTCGCGCAGATCCGTCGCGAGCGTGGTGACCTCCCCGGACGCCGGGTCGTAGCGGCGCAGCGCGTGGTTGTACGTGTCGGAGACCGCCACCGACCCGTCCGGCAGAACCGTCACGCCCAGCGGGTGCTGGAGCAGCGCCTGCCCCGCCTCCCCGTCCCGGTGCCCGAAGTCGAAGAGCCCGGTCCCGACGGCCGTACGCACCACGTAGCCGGAGTCCTCGCGCTCCACGTACCGCAGCGCCGAGTTCTCCGAGTCGGCCACCCACAGCCGGTCCCCGGAGGCCGCGAGGCCGGACGGCTGCGCGAACCACGCCTCGGCGGCGGGGCCGTCGACCAGGCCCTCCTGCGTCGTCCCGGCGGCGACCTCGACCGTGCCGCTCTCCGGGTCGTACGTCCACAGCTGGTGCACCCCGGCCATGGCGATCCACACCTTGCCCTGCCACCAGGCCACGTCCCACGGCGAGGAGAGGTCGACCTCCAGCGCCGGTCCGGACGAGGGCGAGCCCTGCCACCACTGCTTGCCGGTGCCCGCGACCCGTACCACCTCGCCGGTCTCCGGGTCGAAGACCCGCAGCGCGTGGTTGACGGTGTCCGCGACGATCACGCGCCCGTCGGGCAGCAGCGCGAGCCCCTGCGGCTCCTTGAACTGATCGTCGCCGATCCGCCGTACGACCGTCTCGCCGTCCGCCGCCAGCTCCACCAGCTGGTGCCGCGTCGAGTCGGAGACCAGGAAGGTGCCCGAGCCGGGCAGCACCAGAGCCTTCCCGGGGAAGCGCAGATCCGTCGCCTCCGGCTCCGGCGGCACGTACGGCCCGTCGCCGCGCCGCAGCGTCCCCTTCGCCGCGTGCTCGGCCTCCAGCTCCTCCACCAGCTTCGCGATGGCGTGGGCGTGCCCCTCGCCCGCGTGCTGGCCGACGATGTACCCCTCGGGGTCGATCACGACGAGCGTGGGCCAGGCCCGTACCGCGTACTGCTTCCAGGTCGCCAGCTCCGGGTCGTCCAGGACCGGGTGGTGCACCTGGTAGCGCTCCACGGCGTCGACGACGGCCTGGTGGTCGGCCTCGTGGACGAACTTCGGCGAGTGCACCCCGATGATCACGACGGTGTCGCGGTGCTTCTCCTCCAGCTCCCGCAACTCGTCCAGGACGTGCAGACAGTTGATGCAGCAAAACGTCCAGAAGTCGAGGATGACGATCCTCCCCCGCAGGTCGGCGAGGGTGTACTGCTGATCACCGGTGTTCAGCCAGCCGCCCTTGCCGATCAGCTCGGGGGCCCGAACGCGTGCACGTGTAGCCATACCCCCATCCAACCCCAAAAGCAGGGGTACGCATTCCGCCATGAAATATCTGGTGCGCGACAAGATCTTCGCGATCGGGGACGACTACTGGATCGAGACCGAGGAGGGCCGCCAGGCCTTCCTCGTCGACGGCAAGGCGCTGCGGCTGCGGGACACCCTGGAGCTGAAGGATCCGAACGGACGGGTTCTGATCACCTTGCGCAAGAAGATGTTCAGCATCAGGGACGCGATGACCATCGAGCGGGACGAGCGGCCGCTGGCCACGATCCGCCGCAAGCGGCTCTCGCTGCTGCGCAACCACTACCGCGTCGCCCTGGTCGAGGGCACCGAGCTCGACGTCTCGGGCAAGATCTTCGACCGCGAGTTCACAGTCGAGTACGACGGGGAGTTGCTGGCGCACGTCTCGCGCCGCTGGTTCCACGTCCGCGAGACGTACGCGGTGAACGTCGTCCGCGAGGACGCGGACGCGGCGCTGCTGATCGCGGTGGTGGTGTGCGTGATCCGGATGGACGAGCGGGAGCGGGGGCACGACGAGGACGACTGACCCCGTCGCCCCGTCGCCCCGTCGCCCCGTCGCCCCCTCGCCCCGCTGCCCCGCCGCCCCGTCATCCGAGTCGGCGGTCCTTCAGCGCCGGGAACTGCTCCCGCGTCGCCGCCACCTTCGCCGGGTCCAGCTCGACCGTGAGGACCTCCTCGCCCTCGCCCGCCTCCGCCAGCACCTCGCCCCAGGGGTCGACCACGATGCTGTGGCCCGCCTGCGGGACGCCCGCGTGGGTGCCGCCGGTGCCGCAGGCCAGGACGTACGCCTGGTTCTCGACCGCGCGCGCCCGGGCGAGCAGCGTCCAGTGCGCTAGGCGCCGGGCGGGCCAGCCGGCCGGGACCACGAACGTCTGGGCGCCCGCGTCGACCAGGCCCCGGAACAGCTCGGGGAAGCGCAGGTCGTAACAGGTCGCCAGGCCCAGGGTGGTCTCGGGGAGCGCGACCGTCACCAGGTCCTCGCCCGCGCTCATCAGCACCGCCTCGCCCTGGTCGAAGCCGAAGCGGTGGATCTTCCGGTATGTGGCCGTCAGTTCGCCCTCGGGCGAGAAGACCAGGGAGGTGTTGTAGAGCCCGCCGTCGGCGCCGCGCTCGGGGATTGACCCGGCGTGCAGCCAGACGCCCGCGTCCCGCGCGGCCTTTGACATGGCCTCATGCGTCGGACCGTCAGCCGCCCGTTCCGCCTCGGCCGCGAAGCTCTCGTACGCGAAGGCGCCCACGGTCCACAGCTCCGGCAGCACCACCAGGTCCGCGCCCGCCTGCTCCCGCACCAGCGAAGCCGCCCGCTGCCTGCGCGAACCGACCGATTCCTGGGGGTCTACACCGAATTGGATGAGGGAGGCGCGCACACTACCACCGTCCTGGCATTCGAGTCGTCAACACGGGCCTACGATCGTCACACGAAAGCACTGCCGGGGTGCCTTTCGGCAGCGTAACTTAACTGCCACAGCGCCCAGCCCGCGTACGTACAGAACCGCCGAGGGGTCCCGTGACCGTCCATCCCAGCCTCCAGACCTACGCCGACGCCTGGACCCACTCCATCGAGGCGATAACCGAGCTGGTGATGCCGCTCGTCGAGGGCGAGTGGAACCGCGCCACGCCGTGCCCCTCCTGGTCGGTGCGCGACATCGTGTCGCACATCATCGGGATGGAGTGCGAACAGCTCGGCGACCCGCGCCCGATCCACACCCTGCCGCGCGATCTCTACCATGTGCAGAGTGAGTTCGCGCGCTACATGGAGATGCAGGTCGATGTGCGCCGGCACCACACCGCGCCGGAGATGACCTCGGAGCTGGAGTACACGGTCATCCGCCGGGCGCGGCAGCTGCGCAACGAGACCCGGCCCCCCGACACCATGGTCCGCGCCCCGCTCGGCGCCGAGCAGACCCTGGAACTGGCCCTGCGGATGCGGGCGTTCGACGTGTGGGTGCACGAGCAGGACCTGCGGTGGGCGCTGGGCAAGCCGGGCAACCTCGACTCGCCGGGCGCGTACGTGGCCCGTGACATCCTGTTGCACACCCTGCCGAGAGTCGTCGCCAAGGACGCGGGCGCCCCGCCGAACTCGGCGGTCGTCTTCGACATCCACGGCCCGGTCGAGTTCCTGCGTACGGTACGGGTCGACGCCGACGGGCACGGCACGATCGACGGCGCGCCCTCGCTCGGCCCGCTCGTCACGATCGCGATGGACTGGGAGACGTTCGTACGCCTCGCCTGCGGCCGGGTGCGCCCGCACGCGGTGGCGGACCGCGTGAAGACCGAGGGCGACCAGGAGCTGGCGGCGGCGATCCTGCGGGACTTCGCGGTCACGCCGTAGGGCCCGGGGCCCCCGGCCCGCACGCCGCAGCCGCCGAGGCCCGTCACGCCGGTACGTGCACCGCCTCCACTCTGCTCGCGACCAGGCGCTCCCGCTCGCGGTGCGCCGCGCGGCCGCGCAGCCGCAGGATCTGGGTGACGCCCAGCGCCTGGAGGACGAACACCGAGGCGAACGCGATCCGGTAGTTGTCGCCGGTCGCGTCGAGCAGCACGCCCACCGCGAGCAGCGTCGTCATCGAGGCCACGAAACCACCCATGTTGACGATTCCCGACGCCGTGCCCAGCCGCTCCGGCGGGTTGGCCGGGCGGGCGAAGTCGAACCCGATCATCGAGGACGGGCCGCAGGCGCCCAGCACCACGCAGAGGGCGATCAGCAGCCACATCGGCGTGTGCGGGGCCGGGTAGGCGATGGCGGCGGCCCACAGCGCGGCGGTCGCCGCGACCGTGCCGAGGGCGAGCGGCGCGCGGGCCGCGTGGTGGCGGGCGATGACCTGCCCGTACACCAGGCCCACCACCATGTTGGAGAGCACCACCAGGGTCAGCAGCTCGCCGGCCGTCCCGCGCGAGTGCCCCTGCGCCTCGACCAGGTACGGCATCCCCCACAGCAGCAGGAACACCATGGCCGGGAACTGCCCGGTGAAGTGCACCCACAGGCCGAGCCGGGTGCCGGGCTCGCGCCAGGACTCGGCGATCTGGCGGCGTACATAGGCGGCCCCGGCATGCGTGACCGGCGCCGGCTCGTGGCCCTCGGGGTGGTCGCGCAGGAAGAGCAGCAGCAGGACCAGGACGACCGCGCCCGCGAGCGCGCTGCCCGCGAAGGTCGCGGTCCAGCCGATGCCGTGCAGCGTGCGGGAGATGACGATGGTGGAGACGAGGTTGCCCGCCATCCCGAAGAGGGCCGCGACCTGGGCTATCAGTGGGCCGCGCCGGGCGGGGAACCAGCGCGCGCCGAGCCGCAGGACGCTGATGAACGTCATCGCGTCGCCGCAGCCCAGCAGGGCGCGGGAGGCGAGAGCGGTGCCGTACGAGGGCGAGAGCGCGAAGCCGAGCTGCCCGGCCGTGAAGAGCACGACGCCCAGGGTGAGCACCTTCTTGGTGCCGAGCCGGTCGACCATGATGCCGACGGGGATCTGCATCCCCGCGTACACGAGCAGCTGGAGTATGGAGAAGGTGGAGAGCGCCGAGGCGTTGACGCCGAACCGGTCGGCGGCGTCGAGCCCGGCCACGCCCAGGCTGGTGCGGAAGATGACGGCGACGAAGTAGACGCTGACGCCGATGCCCCAGACGAGGGCGGCGCGGCGGCCTCCTGGCGGGTCACCGGGGAGAGAGGCGCTCACCCCTGAGGCGCCGGAGTTCATCGTTCCTCACCCCGGACCAGCACCTTGACCCAGCTCAGATGCTGGCGCACACAGTGCGCGGCGCGCTCGGCGTCACCGGCCCGGATGGCGTCCAGCATCTCCTGGTGCTCGGCGATGTTCTTGGCGATCCGGTCGGGCTGGGCGTGCATCACGGCGACGCCCATCCGCAGCTGCCGGTCGCGCATCTGGTCGTAGAGCCGGGAGAGGATCTCGTTGCCCGCGTTGCGGACGATCTCGGCGTGGAAGCAGCGGTCGGTGACGGCGACGGCGGCGAGGTCGCCGGCCGCCGCGTTCGCCTTCTGCTCCTCCAGGAGCTCTTCGAGCCGTGCGATCAGCCGTCCGGGCGCGGGAACGGCCTTGCGCGCCGCGAACTCCTCGACCAAGAGCCGCGTTTCGACCACGTCGGCGGTCTCCTGTGCGGAGACGGCGAGGACGAGGGCGCCCTTCTTGGGGTAGAGCCGGATGAGCCCTTCCACTTCGAGCTTGAGCAGCGCCTCGCGCACGGGCGTGCGCGACACCCCGACGGCCTCGGCCAGCTCGCCCTCGGTGAGGAGCGTGCCGCCCTCGTAGCGCCGGTCGAGTACGGCCTGCTTGACGTGCATGTAGACGCGGTCGGCGGCGGGCGGCTGCTTCACGGAGGCCGGGGCGGGCGTGACGGCGGAGGCGGGAGCGGTCGGCATGGGCACAGGATAGATACAACAGGTGTACGTCAGAAAGGGGCGTCCGGATGCCGGAACGCCCCCGGGCGTTCGGATGCCAGAACGAACGCCCCTCGCCTCGCGGCCGCATGGCCGTGCCCCCGGACGCTGACGTCCGGGGGCACTCACACGCGCTTACGCCCAGGTGATCAGCCGCTTGGGCTGCTCCAGGATCGCCGCCACATCGGCGAGGACCTTGGAGCCCAGCTCGCCGTCGACCAGGCGGTGGTCGAAGGAGAGCGCCAGGGTCGTGACCTGGCGGGGCTTGACCTTGCCCTTGTGGACCCAGGGCTGGAGCTTGATCGCACCGACCGCGAGGATCGCGGACTCGCCCGGGTTGAGGATCGGGGTGCCCGTGTCGACGCCGAAGACGCCCACATTGGTGATGGTGACCGTGCCGCCCTGCATCGCCGCCGGGGACGTCTTGCCCTCGCGGGCCGTCGACACCAAGTCGCCCAGGGACGCCGCCAGTTGCGGCAGCGTCTTGTCGTGGGCGTCCTTGATGTTCGGGACGATCAGGCCGCGCGGCGTGGCGGCCGCGATACCCAGGTTCACATAGTGCTTGAGGACGATCTCCTGCGCCGCCTCGTCCCACGAGGCGTTGACCTCGGGGTTGCGCTTGATGGCGACGAGCAGGGCCTTGGCGATGAGCAGCAGCGGGTTGACCCGCAGGCCCGCCATCTCCTTGTCGCCCTTCAGCTCCTCGACCAGCTTCATCGTGCGCGTGACGTCCACCGTCACGAACTCGGTGACGTGCGGCGCGGTGAACGCCGAGCCGATCATCGCCTGCGCGGTCGCCTTCCGTACGCCCTTGATCGGGACACGGGTCTCGCGCTCGCCCGAGGCGACAACGGCCGCGACGGGCGCGGGAGTTGTTTCACGTGAAACACCGGCGGGCGCGGCACCGGCCGACGCGGCCTGCTCGGCCACCGGGGCGGCTGCCGCGTGGACGTCCTCGCGGGTGATGACGCCGTCCGGGCCGGTCGGGACCACACGCGCCAGGTCGATGCCCAGGTCCTTGGCCAGCTTGCGGACCGGCGGCTTCGCCAGCGGCTTGGCGGCCGGGGCGGCGCCGTGGCCGTTCAGCTCGGCCTGCACGGCGGCGGCCGCGGCCTGCACGGGAACCGAGGCCCCCTTGCGCGGGCGGCGCTTGGTGGAGGACTCCGCGACCCCGTAGCCGACGAGGACGGGCTGGCGGCCCTTGGGCGCCTCGGGCTCCTCGGCCGGTGCCTCGGGGACGGGCGCCTGGGCGGGGGCTGCGGCCTCGGCGGCCGGCTCACCGGAGCCCGGGGCCACGTCCACCGAGATGATCACCTCGCCGACGTCGACCGTGGTGCCCTCGGGGAAGCGCAGCTCGTGCACCACCCCGTCGAACGGGATCGGCAGCTCGACGGCCGCCTTCGCCGTCTCCACCTCACAGACGACCTGGCCGTCGGTGACGGTGTCACCGGGCTGGACGTACCACTTGAGGATCTCCGCCTCGGTGAGCCCCTCGCCGACGTCCGGCATCTTGAACTCGCGGAAGCGGGCAGAAGTTTCAGTCATGGTCACGGGACTCCTCAGTACGCCAGCGAGCGGTCGACGGCGTCGAGCACCCGGTCCAGACCCGGCAGGTACTCCTCCTCCAGGCGCGCCGGCGGGTACGGGGCGTGGTAGCCGCCGACCCTGAGCACCGGTGCCTCCAGGTGGTAGAAGCTGCGCTCGGTGATCCGCGCCGCGATCTCCGCGCCCGCGCCGTAGAACACCGGCGCCTCGTGGACGACGACCAGCCGGCCGGTCTTCTCCACCGACGCCTGGACCGCGTCGAAGTCGATCGGGGACATCGAGCGCAGGTCCAGGACCTCGATCGACTTGCCCTCCTCGGCGGCGGCCGCGGCCGCCTCCACGCAGACCTTCACCATCGGACCGTACGCCACCAGCGTCAGGTCCGAACCGGCCACGACCGTACGGGCCTTGTGCAGCGGGTCGGGGATGGTCTCGGTGTCGACCTCGCTCTTGTCCCAGTAACGCCGCTTGGGCTCGAAGTAGATGATGGGGTCGTCGGACTGGATGGCCTGCTGCATCATCCAGTACGCGTCGGAGGCGTTGGAGGGCGAGACCACCTTGAGGCCCGGCACGTGCGCGAAGAGCGCCTCCGGGGACTCGCTGTGGTGCTCGACCGCGCCGATGCCGCCGCCGTAGGGGATGCGGACGACGACCGGCAGCTTGATCTTGCCGAGCGCGCGGGCGTGCATCTTCGCGAGCTGGGTGACGATCTGGTCGTACGCCGGGAAGACGAAGCCGTCGAACTGGATCTCCACGACCGGGCGGTAGCCGCGCAGGGCCAGGCCGATCGCGGTGCCGACGATGCCGGACTCGGCGAGCGGGGTGTCGATGACCCGGCCCTCGCCGAAGTCCTTCTGCAGCCCGTCGGTGACCCGGAAGACGCCGCCGAGCTTGCCGACGTCCTCACCCATGATCAGGACCTTGGGGTCGTTCTCCATCGCCTTGCGCAGCGACTCGTTGATCGCCTTCGCGATGGGAAGCTTCTGTACGGTCATGGCTACTTGCCCTCCCCCGCGGCGAAGCCGCCATCGGACTCAGTCGCGAACGACGCCTGGTAGGCCGCGAACTGGGCCCGCTCCTCGTCGACGAGCGCGTGCCCGTCGGCGTAGATGTTCTCGAAGATGGCCATCCGGTCCGGGTCGGGCATGGCGCGGACCGCCTCGCGGACCCGCTTGCCGAGCGTCTCGGACTCCTCTTCGAGGGAGGTGAAGAACGCCTCGTCGGCGTGGCCCTCGTTCTCCAGGTACGTCTTCAGCCGCAGGATCGGGTCCTTGGCCTCCCACGCCTCGCGCTCCTCGTCGGCCCGGTACTTCGTCGGGTCGTCGGAGGTGGTGTGCGCGCCCATCCGGTACGTGAACGCCTCGACCAGGGTCGGGCCCTCGCCGCGCCGGGCCCGCTCCAGGGCGGACCGGGTCACCGCGAGACACGCGAGGACGTCATTGCCGTCGACCCGGACGCCGGGGAAGCCGTAGCCCTGGGCGCGCTGGTAGAGCGGCACCCGGGTCTGCCTCTCGGTCGGCTCGGAGATCGCCCACTGGTTGTTCTGGCAGAAGAACACGACCGGGGCGTTGTAGACGGCGGAGAAGGTGAACGACTCCGCGACGTCGCCCTGGCTGGAGGCGCCGTCACCGAAGTACGCGATCACGGCCGAGTCCGCGCCGTCCTTGGCCACGCCCATGGCGTAACCGGTCGCGTGCAGCGTCTGCGAGCCGATGACGATCGTGTACAGGTGGAAATTGTTGCTGTTGGGATCCCAGCCGCCGTGGTTAACCCCCCGGAACATGCCGAGGAGATTGGTGGGATCGACCCCGCGGCACCAGGCGACACCGTGCTCCCGGTACGTCGGGAACACATAGTCGTCGTCGCGCAGGGCGCGGCCGGAGCCGATCTGGGCGGCCTCCTGGCCGAGCAGCGAGGCCCACAGGCCCAGCTCGCCCTGGCGCTGCAGTGCGGTGGCCTCGGCGTCGAAGCGCCGGGTCAGCACCATGTCGCGATAGAGCCCGCGCAGCTCTTCGGGGGTCAGGTCAACGTCGTAGTCAGGGTGCTCGACCCGCTGGCCCTCGGGCGTCAGCAGCTGTACGAGCTGAGGGTCGGCGACAGCCTTCCCGGCGCTGCTACCGGTGCGCTTGCTGCTGCGTCGCGGTTTGCGCGCGGCAGTGCTCTCCACGGTCACGTGCGTGCTCCTCCGTCTGTCCGGCCCCCGGGTTCGCCGGTGTGGCCAGTTGCGGCTCCTCGCCTGCTTCCGGTCGCGGTGCACGGGGGTGGGTGCGCCTCACCGGGAACCAGGCGTGACAGGTGCCCCGGCGAGCGCCCTGTCATAGGCACGTTACCCAGTGCTGCGCATTCCTGCGAAACCCCATTTGACCTGCGATTTTGCTTGGATTTCCAAGTAAATCGAGAAAGTGGGGAACAACCACTGGTCACAGCACTGATGACAGCCTTGCAGGCCGCCGGAACAACGGCACGTTATCCCGGTCACCTACGGCACGGGAAGAGCGAATGTGTGAGACTGATTCGGTGCGCGAACCAGGCAAAATCACTGTATTCCTGCTCGACGACCACGAAGTGGTCCGCCGTGGCGTCCACGAAATGCTCTCCGTCGAGGACGACATCGAGGTGGTCGGCGAGGCCGGCACAGCGGCGGATGCCCTGGTCAGGATCCCTGCGACGCGTCCGGACGTGGCCGTGCTCGACGTCCGGCTGCCGGACGGCAGCGGTGTGGAGGTCTGCCGCGAGATCCGTTCCCAGGACGAGGACATCAAATGCCTGATGCTGACCTCGTTCGCCGATGACGAAGCCCTCTTCGATGCGATCATGGCCGGTGCGTCCGGATATGTCCTCAAGGCGATCCGGGGCAGCGAGCTGCTCTCGGCGGTACGGGAGGTGGCGGCGGGCAAGTCCCTCCTCGACCCGGTCGCCACGGCCCGCGTCCTGGAGCGGCTGCGCGACGGCGGCGAGAACAAGCGCGACGACCGCCTGGCGAGCCTGACGGAACAGGAACGCAAGATCCTCGACCTGATCGGCGAGGGCCTGACGAACCGGGTGATCGGCGAACGCCTGCACCTGGCGGAAAAGACGATCAAGAATTACGTCTCCTCCCTGCTGTCGAAGCTGGGGATGGAGCGGCGGTCCCAGGCGGCGGCCTACGTGGCCCGCATCCAGGCCGAACGGCACTGAGCCCTGCCGGGCGGCCGCGTTCGCCTGCGGGCCGGCGAGGGTTGCCCGTGCCCGCGCGGCGCAGCCGCCTGGACGACGAGCCCTTCGCGCCCGCCCATCTATGCCTCGAACCCCAGTTCGTAACGGTCCACCTGTTGGACTATTCCACAGAGCGACACCTGCGCCACGCCGCGTGATCTAACATCTGGCGCGTGCCGCGCTCATATGCAACCCCGCCCGTGAGGAACCTGCTGCGCCGATACGCCTCGCTGGGCGAGCCGCTCACCTGCGAACCCGTCGCCCAGGGCCTCCTCAACCGCGGCTACCGCCTCTCCACCACCCGCGGCGAGTTCTTCCTCAAGCACCACCTCGACGGCGACCGCGAGGCCATCGCCCGCCAGCACGACGCCACCCGCCGCCTCCAGGCGCTCGGCGTGCCCGTCGCGCCCCCCGTACCGGACGCCGACGGCGACACCGTCACCGTCCTGGAGGGCCGCTGCTACGCCCTGCACCCCTGGGTCCACGGCCGCCACCGCGACGGCGCCCAGCTCGGCGCCGTCGGCTCGCGGCGGCTCGGCGCGCTGCTCGGGCTCGTGCACATCTGCCTGGAGAAGGTGATGGAGGGGCGCGGGCCCGCCGCCGACCACCTCAGCGCCGACCCCGCCGACACCTTCGCCCTCATCGACGACCTGCTCGCCCGCGCCCGCCGGCGCCGCCCCCGCGACTGCTTCGACGAGCTCGCCGAACACCGGCTGCGCGAGCGGCGCCACCTCATCGAGCAGCACGCCCACCGCCGCCCGCCACCGCAGGAGGCAGGCGGCTGGGTGCACGGCGACTTCCACCCGCTCAACCTGCTCTACCGCGGCAAGGAGCCCGCCGCGATCGTCGACTGGGACCGCCTCGGCGTCCAGCCCCGCGCGGAGGAGGCGGTACGAGCCGCCGTGATCTTCTTCGTACGCCCGGCCGGGGAGCTGGAGCTGGACAAGGTACGGGCGTACGCCCGCGCGTACCGGGGAGCCACCGGCGCGGACCCGGCGGAACTCGCCGCCGCCGTCCACCGCGTGTGGTGGGAACGGCTCAACGACTTCTGGATCCTGCGCTGGCGCTACCAGCTCGACGACCGAAGGGCCGACCCGCAGTTCCCTGCGGCGTCGGCCCTGGCGGTCTGGTGGACCCGCGAATACGAGGCGGTGTGCGAGGCGTTCGCGGGGTGAGCCACGGACTCCCGCTGGGTCAGGGGACCTTGGGCGTGCTGCCGCCGGCGCTCTGACCCGCGGTCGTGCCGGTGGTGGTGCCCTGGTTCGTCCCCGCGTTGGTGCCCGCGGTCGTCCCCGTGGTGGTGCCCTGGTCCGTGCCCGACGTCGTCCCGGACGTCGTCCCCTGGTTCGTCCCCGAGGTCGTGCCCTGATCCGTCCCGGACGTCGTGCCCTGGTCGGTGCCCGAGGTCGTGCCCTGATCCGTCCCGGACGTCGTGCCCTGGTCGGTGCCCGAGGTCGTCGTCCCCTGGTTCGTGCCCGACGTCGTCCCGGACGTCGTGCCCTGGTTGGTGCCCGGCGACGGCGTGCGCTTCTTGCTGTGCTTGGGCGTCGGCGTGTACGGCGGCGGGTAGTCGCTGCCACCCGTCGTCGACGTCTGGTCCTGGCCGCGGCTGGCCTGGTCGTCGGGGCTCGGCGACGTCTCCGACTCGTCGGACGGCGACGGACTGTGGGAGATCGCCGGCTTCTTCGGCGTCTCCCCGCCACCCTTCTTGCCCGCCGCGTTCACCGCGAACGCCACGCCCGCCGCGATCGCGATCATCGCGAGCACCACGAACAGGACGATCTTGCCCCGGCCGCTCGAAGGGCGTCCGTTGCCGTTGTAGCCGCCGTTGTTGTAGCCGTTGTAGCCGCCCGAGCCATAGCCCCCGTCGTACCCGCCGTCGTCCGGGTTCATCGGCGGCAGGATCGGGCCGCGGAACTGCGAGGTCTCCCCGTGCACGGGGTGGCCCATGGCGCTGGTCGGCGTGGTCATGCCCATGGGAGCGGTGTGGGCGCCCTCGTGCATGACCTCGACCGGACCGGTGTTCCAGGTGCCGGTGTGGCCGCCCTGCGCCTGGAGCATCTGCAATCCGTACTGGACCAGGCCGCGCATCTCCTCGGCGGACTGGAAACGGTCGTCCGGGTCCTTGGCGAGAGAACGCATGACGAGGCCGTCGAGTTCCGGCGGCGCCACATCGGCCACCTGCGACGGCGGCACCGGCGTGTCCTGGACGTGCTGGTACACCACCGACAACGGTGTCTCGCCGGTGAAGGGCGGGCGCAGCGCGAGCAGTTCGTACAGCAGGCAGCCCGTCGCGTACAGGTCGGAGCGGTGGTCGACGGCCTTGCCGAGCGCCTGCTCCGGCGAGAGGTACTGCGGCGTGCCCATGACCATGCCGGTCTGCGTCATCGTCGACTGCGCGCCGTGCAGGGCGCGCGCGATGCCGAAGTCCATCACCTTCACGGCGCCGCTGTGCGTGATGATCACGTTGGCGGGCTTGATGTCGCGGTGCACGATGCCGTGCTGGTGCGAGTACGCCAGCGCCTCCAGGACCCCGGAGACGATGATGAGCGCCTGCTCCGGCGGCGGCGCGTCCGCCTGGACCAGCAGGTCACGGATGGTGCGGCCCTCGACCAGCTCCATCACGATGTAGGGGACGGTCCGGCCGCCCACCACGTCCTCGCCCGAGTCGTACACCGCCACCACCGCGTGGTGGTTGAGCCCGGCCACCGACTGGGCCTCGCGCGTGAAGCGGGCCTTGGACACCGGGTCCTCGGCGAGATCGGCGCGCAGCAGCTTGACGGCGACCGTACGGCCCAGGCGCACGTCCTCCGCCGCGAAGACCTCCGCCATGCCGCCCCGGCCGAGCCGGTGCGTCAGCCGGTAGCGGCCGTCACCGACGAGTCCGCCGACCCACGACTCGTGGTCCTGCGCATCGGGCATCCCGGCGCCGTTTCCCTCGGGTTCGGGTGCCATCAGTCCTCGCCGTCGTGTCTGGCCGCGTCCGCGGTGGTTCCTTACGGTCTTACGGTTGTGCAGTAGTGCACGCTACAGCGTTCGTCCAGGGCACCGGTTCGGGATGGACCGGCCATCCAATCGGTTCCGCGTGTACCCATGCAAATTCCATGCGATTCCTGTAACGCTTACGAGACGCTTGTTGCGCGTACGGTCACGGAACGGGCACCCGGCTTGACGTGTCGACCGCCTCCGGCAGACTTGGCCCGGCTGCATCTCCCGGGGGGCGACCCCCGGACCCCCGGCAGGACACCCACCGGGGATCCCGCACGCCGCGAAGAACAGTGGACCACCGGCACCCAGGGGGATGCACAGTCATGAGCCAGGACGGCGCACAGGGCCGCTATGCGGGCGGCTCCATCGCGGGCGGGCGCTACCAGCTGCGCGACCTCCTCGGCGAAGGCGGCATGGCCTCGGTCTACCTGGCGTACGACGCCGCGCTGGACCGCCAGGTGGCGATCAAGACCCTGCACACGGAACTCGGCCGGGAAGCGTCGTTCCGCGAGCGCTTCCGCCGCGAGGCCCAGGCCGTCGCCAAGCTCCAGCACACCAACATCGTGTCGGTCTTCGACACCGGTGAGGACGAGCTGGGCGGCGCGACCATGCCGTACATCGTCATGGAGTACGTGGAGGGCCAGCCGCTCGGCTCGGTGCTGCACAGCGACATCCAGCAGTACGGCGCGATGCCCGCCGACAAGGCCCTCAAGATGACCGCCGACGTGCTGGCGGCCCTCGAGGTCAGCCATGAGATGGGCCTGGTCCACCGCGACATCAAGCCCGGCAACGTGATGGTGACCAAGCGCGGCGTGGTCAAGGTCATGGACTTCGGCATCGCGCGCGCCATGCAGTCCGGCGTCACCTCGATGACCCAGACCGGCATGGTCGTCGGCACCCCGCAGTACCTCTCGCCCGAGCAGGCGCTGGGCCGGGGCGTCGACGCCCGCTCCGACCTGTACTCGGTCGGCATCATGCTCTTCCAGCTGCTCACCGGCCGGATCCCGTTCGACGCGGACTCGCCGCTGGCCATCGCGTACGCGCACGTCCAGGAGGAGCCGGTCGCGCCGTCCTCCATCAACCGGTCCCTCCCGCCGGCCCTGGACGCGCTGGTGGCCCGCGCGCTGAAGAAGAACCCGAACGAGCGCTTCCCCAGCGCGGCCGCGATGCGCGACGAGATCGCCCGTATCTCGGCGAGCGGCCAGACCGCCGCCGCGCCCGTGATCACCGGCGGCGGCCCGGTCCCCAGCGGCCAGGGCGTCGGCTCGACGGTCTTCCCGCCGCTGGACTCCTCGGCCCAGCCCGGCTACCAGGGCAGCGTCCAGACCCCGTACCAGGCGAGCCCGTACGGCCCGCCGACGCCGGCCCCGACGCCCCAGCCCTCGTACGGCTACCCGCAGCAGCAGCCGATGCAGCCGCAGGCGATGCAGCAGCCGATGCAGCCGCAGGGCGCGATGCCCGCGCAGCACACGCCGCCGCCGTACACGATTTCCCCGAGCACCCCGGCCGCCGCGGGTTCTTCTTCGAAGAAGAACACCCCGCTGATCGTCGGCGTGGTCGCCGTGGCGGTCCTCGCGGTCGGCGGCCTGGTCGCGGCGCTGGTCATGAACAACGGGGGCGACTCGGACTCCGGCGGCGACAGCAAGAAGTCCGGCGAGAACGTCGCGGGCCACAAGGGCCCGGAGCGCAGCCGGACGCTGGACCCCACCAAGTGCACCAGCCCCCAGAAGTCGCCCCTGGACCCGTCGAAGGTCCAGGCACCCGACTTCTCCTACAAGGACATCCTGTCGGTGAAGTCCTGCATCCAGGCGGCGGGCTGGAAGGTCAACACCACCGTCGTGGACAACGGGCAGTGGGGCCAGGACGTGGTGGTGACGCAGTTCCCGGCGGCGGGCGTCGACGTCGACCCCAAGGGGGCCCAGTTCGACCTGACGCTGTCGTCGGGCAACCCGCCGCAGCAGTAGCCGCAGATGTAGCCGCAGAAGTAGCCGCAGCGGTAGGGGACCCGGGCGGCGCACACCCGGGTGACGCACCCGGGATGCCTGGCGGGTCGGCGCATGTGACGCTGACTCCATGGCTTCAGGGCTCCGGGCACGGCTCCGGACACTCGGCGTGGGCGCCGCGCTGGCGGGCCTGCTGCTGGCGGCCCCGCCTGCCATGAGCCGACCCGTTATGAGCGGACCCGCCGTGACCCGGCCCGCCGTGACCCGGCCCGCCATGAGCCGACCCGTTATGAGCGGACCCGTTACGAGCCGACCCGTTACGAGTCAGCCGCCCGTCATGACCCCGCTCGCGTACGCCGAGGACCCGGCGCCGGACGCCGCCCCCTCCTCCCTGGACCAGCGGTTCGCGGGCAACCGGGCCGGAGAGGGCCGGGCCCGGCCGGGCCGCCCGCCGGGGACCCTCCCGTACGTACCGGACGAGTCGGCGCAGCCGATCGCCGACGCGTTCCGCTCGCCCCCGCCGCCCCCGAGCGCCCAGCCGGCGGTGGCCGGCAGGAGCCGGCCGTCGCGGATGTCCACCACCTCGGACCTCCGGGTCCACGTCCTGTCGATGGGCGCGGGCTTGACCCTGACGGGCCTGGGCCTGGGTTTCCTGGCCCTGCGCCTGCGCCGCCCGTAACGCATTGCCCCTTTTCCGGGGGGTGGATCACGTCTCCCTGGGGGCACAACGTGAGGTGAGGCACGTGTGCGAGAGAATGGGCGGCATGGAGATGCCGAGGAACGAACAGTCGCCGGACAGCCCCCACATCCTGGTCGTCGGACAGGACGGCATGGCCATCGGCGGCGGTGACGACGAGTCGCGCGAGGTCCCGGTGACGGAGATGGTCGAACAGCCTGCCAAGGTCATGCGGATCGGCAGCATGATCAAGCAACTTCTGGAAGAAGTACGCGCGGCTCCTCTGGACGAGGCAAGCCGCGTACGCCTGAAGGGCATCCACGCCTCCTCGGTCAAGGAGCTGGAGGACGGCCTGGCCCCGGAACTGGTCGAGGAGCTGGAACGCCTCTCGCTCCCCTTCACGGACGAGGCGATCCCCTCCGAAGCGGAACTCCGCATCGCCCAGGCCCAGTTGGTGGGCTGGCTGGAAGGCCTCTTCCACGGCATCCAGACGGCCCTGTTCGCCCAGCAGATGGCAGCCCGAGCCCAACTGGAACAAATGCGCCGCGCCCTCCCCCCCGGCACCTCCCACGACGACGAGGAAGGCCCGGGGATGCGGTCGGGCCCGTACTTGTAGGAGGACCCGTACGTGTAGGAGGAGTGAGGCGGGGGCGGGGCTGCCTGCGGGCTTGTGGGGCCGGGGGCAGCGCCGCGCGCTGTGGGTGGCAGGCGGGGTGCTGGGGGCAGGGGGACTGCGGCCTGGGCCCCACGCGCAACTTGTGCCGCCAGGGCGCACGGCCTGGAGGGCCATCTCCGCCTCCCAAGCCACCTGTGACGCGCCGGTGTACGGCCTGGGCCCCAAGCCACTTGTGCCGCCAGGGTGCACGGCGAGCACCACGATCCCCCTGAGGGGCGCGGGGAACTGCGCGACCAGCCCCCACCGGCCCGCAGCCGTCGCACACAAGCGGGGTGCAGGGGCGCAGCCCCACCAGGGGTGCAGCCCCGCCAGGGGTGCCGGGGCGTAGCCCCCGCCCAGCGGTCCGGGGACGGAGTCCCCGGGAACCCCCTCCCCCCCCCACCCACCCCCACCCCCGGAGGGTTTGGGGAAAGGGCGGGGAGGGGCTCAAACCACCAACAAAACCTTCCCCACGTGCTTCCCCGCCTCCAACACCCGATGCCCCTCCGCCGCGTCAGCCATCCCCAGCACCCGATCCACAACCGGCCGCACCCGCCCCGCAGGGACCAGCGGCCACACATGCTCCCGAACCGCCGCCACGATCGCCGCCTTCTCCGCCGCCGGCCGCCCCCGCAGGGTCGTCGCCGTCACAGCGGCCCGCTTGGCCATCAGCGCCCCGAGGTTGAGCTCACCCTTCACCCCGCCCTGCATCCCGATGACGGCCAACCGCCCGTTGACCGCCAACGCCCGTACGTTCCGGTCGAGATACTTCGCCCCCATGATGTCGAGGATGACGTCCGCCCCGGCCCCGTCCGTCGCCTTGCGGACCTCCTCCACGAAGTCCTGCTCGCGGTAGTCGATCAGCACGTCCGCGCCCAGCTCCGCGCACCGCGCCAGCTTCGCGGGCCCACCCGCCGTGACGGCGACCCGCGCCCCCACCGCCTTGGCCAGCTGGATCGCCATCGTGCCGATCCCGCTCGCACCCCCGTGCACCAACAGCGTCTCGCCGGGCCGCAGATGGGAAACCATGAACACGTTGGACCACACCGTCGCGACCGCCTCCGGCAGCGACGCCGCGACCGTCAGCTCCACGCCCTCCGGCACCGGCAACAGCTGCCCTACCGGCACCGCCACCTTCTCCGCGTATCCGCCGCCGCTCAGCAGCGCGCACACCTCGTCGCCCACGGACCACCCGGACACCCCGGGCCCCAGCGCGACGATCCGCCCGGAGCACTCAAGGCCCGGATACGGCGACGCCCCCGGCGGCGGCTCATAGTGCCCCTGCCGCTGCAGCACATCCGCACGGTTGACGGCCGCCGCCGCCACCTCGACGAGGACCTCGCCCTCGCCCGCCACCGCATCGGGCACCTCGGCCCAGACCAGCGCTTCGGGACCACCCGGCTCAGGAATCGTGATCGCATGCATGCGACCGACGCTACTCCGCCACCCCCTCCGAGGCCGCCCCGCCCGCCCGTACGATCGTGATCAGCCGGTCCGTCAGCTGAAGCGGGCTGGCCCGCACGTCGTCGTACGCCAGCAGCCGGTGGCCGCGCAGCACACTCACCGTGAGTTCCTCGGTCTCCCGGACCCCCCGCCCCACCTCGCTCTTCTTCACCGGCCGTTCGACGATGTCGAGCCCGCTGCCCTGCTGGATCAGGTCCTCCATCACCGTGCCCGCGCTCGGGCTGAGCACGGACAGCCCGAGCAGCCGCCCCGCCGCGCTCGCGCTCGTGATCACCGCGTCCGCCCCGGACTGCCGCAGCAGAGACGCGTTCTCCTCCTCCCGCACCGCCGCGACGATCTTCGCCCCCCGGTTGAGCTGGCGTGCCGTCAGAGCGACCAGCACCGCCGTGTCGTCGCGCTGGGTGGCGATCACGATCTGACGGGCCTTCTGCAGCTCGGCCCGGAGCAGCACATCACTGCGCGTGGCGCCCCCGATGACCCCGACGAACCCCTCCGCGTTGGCGGCCTCGACCACCTTCGCGCTGGGGTCGACGATCACGACCTGCTCCTTCTTCAGCCCGGTCGCACACAGCGTCTGGATCGCCGCGGCCCTTCGTCCCGAAGCCGACGACGACGGTGTGATCTCGCAAGTTCGCCTTCCAGCGCTTGAGCCACCACTCCTCCCGGGTCCGCTCCGTGAGGACCTCGAGAGTCGTACCGACCAGGATGATCAGAAAGAGCACGCGCAACGGTGTCACCAGGAGGATGTTGGTGAGCCTGGCGCTGTCGCTGTACGGGACGATGTCGCCGTAACCCGTCGTGGAGAGCGTGACGGTGGCGTAGTAGGCGGCGTCCAGCAGGTCCAGAGCGCTGTCGGCGTTGTCGTGGTAGCCGGAACGGTCGATCCACACGATGAACGTGGTCAGCACCAGTACGCCGAGCGCCATCAACAGTCGCTTGCCGACCTGCCGCAACGGCCGGTCAACCACTCGCCGCGGCAGCTTCACCCGCCGGATGACCAGGTTCTCCCCGGCCTGCCGGGCGATCGCGTCCTGTCCGGGCAGTTTCACGTGAAACGCCGTTGTCGCGTGCAGGAGTTGGGGCACGCATGACGGGTCACACGACGAACCGGGTGGAGGTGCGGACGGAGACCAGAGTGAAGGTGCGGGCAGGGGCCCAGGCGGAGGTGCATGCGTAGCCCCGGGCGGAGGTGCATGCGTAGCCCCGGGCGGGATGTTTCACGTGAAACACCCGCTCGCAACACGGGACTTGAGCATCCAGGGGGCTGGGAGGCCGCACGTTTCACGTGAAACGCCCGTCGCCCGGCCCCAGTTGACCCCACGGCAGATCCAGGACCTCGACCTCCTGCCCCGCCTTCGCTCCGCCGGGCGGGACCACCGCCAGCCCGTCCGCCGCCGCGATCCCGCGCAGCATCGCCGGGCCGTTGTAGTGCAGCGGCACCACCCGGTCGGCCCGGTGCACCACGGGCACGAGCCGGGTGTCGTACGGATGCCCGTGCACCTCGTCGCGCAGCGCGGCGGTGTACGGGCCGGTGGACGCGGCACCGCCCGCGCGCCCCGCGAGCTCCCGCAGCAGGGGCTCGGCGAGCGTGAGCAGCGCGGAGACGGCCGCGAGCGGATTGCCCGGCAGCCCCACCAAGTGCTTCCCGGCGGCGCTCCGGGCCAGCAGCATCGGATGCCCGGGGCGCACGGCGACCCCGTCCACGAGCAGCTCGGCGCCCATCGCCCGCAGCACGGGGTGCACATGGTCGACGGGCCCGGCCGCCGTACCGCCGGTCGTCACCACCAGGTCGGCCTGCGATCCGGTCACGGCCGCCAACAGCACCTCGGCGTCGTCCTTGAGCCGCCGGGTGGCGACGACCTGCGCGCCGAGCATGCGCAGCCAGGGCCCCAGCATCGGGCCGAGCGCGTCCCGGATCAGCCCCTCGTGCGGCAGCCCCTCGGCCAGCAGCTCGTCGCCGAGGACGAAGATCTCGACGCGGGGCCGTGGCACAGTGCTCAGCTCGTCGTACCCGGCGGCCGCCGCCAGTCCCAGGACAGCCGGGGTGACCAGCGTGGACACGGGCAGCAGCTGGTCGCCCGAGCGGCACTCCTGGCCGCGCGGACGGATGTCCTGCCCGGTGACGACCTCCCGCTCGGCGTGGAGCAGCGCCTTGGCCTCGTCCGTACGGGCGTGCTCGCTGCGGATGACGGCGGTCGCCTCGGCGGGGATGCGCGCCCCAGTGGCGATCCGCACGGCCTCGCCGTCCGCGAGGGGAACGGGCGCGGTGTGCCCGGCGAGGATCCCTTCGGCCGCGCCCCGGATCCGCCAGGGCCCCGGGCCCGCGACGGCCCAGCCGTCCATGGCGGAGGTGTCGAAGGAGGGCAGATCGGTGAGGGCCGCGAGGGGGGCGGCCAGCGTCTCGCCGAGGGCCTGGGCCAGCGGCACCGCATGGCTGCGGCGGGGCGCCGCCCGTCCGGCCGCGACGGCGGTGTCCCTGGCTTGGTGCCAGGGGACGGCGCGGTGGCGGGGGCGGGGCCCCGGTGCGGGGCCGGGGGCGGGGACGGGAGCACTCACGAGGGCCAGCGCCTCCTCCACTCCGTCGTCGACGGGCGACACGGACGGTTCGGCGCCGGTCATGGGTTGAGCTCGTCCTTCTCGGCGGCCCACCGGTTGGCGAGGGCGGCGGCCTTGCGAGCCGCCTCGGCGACGTCGGCGCCCTCCCCGCCCGCCTTGGCGGCCGCGTAGCCGACCAGGAAGGTCGTGAGCGGCGCGGCGGGCCGGGCCACGCCGTGGGCGGCGTCCCTGGCCAGGTCGAGCAGCACGCCGGTGTCGACGTCCAGCTCGATGCCGAGTTCGTCCTTGACTGCGGTGATCCATTCGTCCAGCACGTTCCCATGCTCCCTGATCCGGGCCCGGGCCGCCGCGATGTCCTCCCAGGTGTCGCAGTCGAACGAGGCGAGCGGCTGGGGGGCGGGGAGGTGGGCGAGGTCGAGTTCCCCGGTCAGCAGCCGCAGGGGGAGCCCGCCGAGGCCGCCGTGTTCGGCCGTGAGGAGGGCGAGTTCACGGCGGAGCGGCTCGGTCCGGTAGACGGCGACGAGCGGCTGTGCCCGCCCGCTCTCGTCGACGCACAGGACGCCTTCGCGCGCGCCCGTGCCGAGCGTGTCGAGGAGGGACGCGACGGTGGGCGCACCCAGGAAGGGGAGGTCGGCGGAGAGCGCGAGCACCGAGGGGGCGGTGGTCAGCCGCAGCCCGGCGTCGAGCGCGGCGAGGGGCCCGCCACCGGCCGGCTCCTCCCGCGTCCACACCACGGGCCGCGCCGTGGTCCGGCGCCCCCCGACCACCACGGTGACCCCGGCCCCGGCGCAGGCGGCGAGCACACGGTCGAGCAGCGCCCTGCCTCCCACCCGCACCCCGGGCTTGTCCACCCCACCGAGCCGCCGCGCGGCCCCTCCGGCGAGCACGATGGCGTCATAGGGGGTCGTCATCCCAGCAGTATGGGGCGCTCGGGGTACGAGAGGCATCGCCCGGGGGCAGGCGGCAGCGCACCCGGGCACGGGGGTGGGGTAGCGGCGTGTCTCCGCTACCCCCGCCCGGCCACAGCTGCGGTTACGACCACAGCTATGGCCCATCTACGGCCACAGCCGCATCCGCACAGCCGCAGCTACAGCTACAGCGACCGCAGCAGGACCGCTGGCTGCTCCACGCAGTCCGCCACGTACCGCAGGAAGCCGCCCGCCGTACCGCCGTCGCACACCCGGTGGTCGAACGTCAGCGACAGCTGGACGACCTGACGTACCGCCAGCTCGCCCTGGTGTACCCACGGCTTGGCCATGATCCGGCCCACTCCGAGCATCGCCGCCTCGGGGTGGTTGATGATCGGGGTGGACCCGTCCACCCCGAACACCCCGTAGTTGTTCAGCGTGAAAGTGCCTCCGGTCAGGTCGCCGGGCGTCAGCGCGCCCGCCCGGGCCGCCTCGGTCAGCCGCGAGAACTCCTCGCTCAGCGACGCCGCGCTGCGCGCCTGCGCGTCCCGGACGACCGGCACGACGAGGCCCCGCTCGGTCTGGGCGGCGAAGCCCAGGTGCACCGCCGGCAGCCGCACGATCTCCCGCGCCGCCGTGTCCACCGTCGAGTTGAGCTCGGGGTAGCGGTCGAGGGCCGCCGTACAGATCCGGGCCAGCAGAGCCAGTACGGAGATCTTCGGACCCCCCACCGCGTTCATCGCGGCTCGCGCCGCCATGAGTTCGGTGGCGTCCGCGTCGACCCAGCACGTGGCGTCGGGGATCTCGGTCCGGCTGCGCGCCAGCTTGTCGGCGACCGCGCCCCGTATCCCGCGCAGCGGTATCCGCGTCCCGGCGGTGGCGGAACCGGCCGCCACCGGCACGGGCCCGGGCGCCGCCGTGACGGGCTCGGCCGCCACCCGCAGCGCCGACTCCACGTCGGAGCGCAGGATCAGCCCGTGTGGCCCGGAACCGGTCAGCTCGCGCAGGTCCACCCCGTTCTCACGGGCCAGCTTCCGTACGAGGGGCGAGATGACGGGCACGGGGCCGCCGCTCGCCGCACCGGACGCGGTCTGGTTCGTGGCCGCCGGAGCAGCGGCGCGCGCGTGGTCCGGCGCGGCCTTCGCCGGGGGCGCGGACGGCGCCACCGGGGCGGCGGCGGGCGGCGCGCCCACCGGCGCCGGGCGCACCCGTCGCCGCCGCCGTACGGCCTCGCCCGTCCCGTAGCCGACCAGCACATTGCCGGAGTACTCCGACGACTCGGCCTCGGCCGCCTCGGGCGCGCCGACCGCGACGGTCAGCAGGGGCGCACCGACCGGCAGTTCCGTGCCCTCCTCGCCGAACCGCGCCGTCACCACGCCCCCATAGGGGCACGGCACCTCCACCATCGCCTTGGCGGTCTCGACCTCGACCACCGGCTGGTCGATCGCCACGACGTCGCCCACCGCCACCAGCCAGCGCACGATCTCCGCCTCGGTGAGGCCCTCGCCGAGGTCCGGCAGCTTGAATTCCAGGACCTTGGGCATCAGCTCTCCGCCTCCCACTGCAGTCGCGCCACCGCGTCCAGGACCCGGTCCACGCCCGGCAGGTGGTGCTTCTCCAGCATCGGCGGCGGGTACGGGATGTCGAACCCGGCGACGCGCAGCACCGGCGCCTCCAGGTGGTGGAAGCAGCGCTCGGTGACCCGGGCCGCTATCTCGCCGCCGGGGCCGCCGAATCCGGTCGACTCGTGGACGACGACCGCCCGGCCCGTACGCCGCACCGAGGCGCACACCGTCTCGTCGTCGAAGGGCACCAGCGAGCGCAGGTCGACGACTTCCAGGTCCCAGCCCTCGGCCGTGGCCGCCTCGGCCGCCTCCAGGCAGACCGGGACGGAGGGCCCGTAGGTGATCAGCGTGGCGCTGCGGCCGGGACGGCGCACGACCGCCTTGCCGATCGGCGCCACCTCGGTGGGCGCGTCCGGCGACCACTCGGCCTTCGACCAGTAGAGCCGCTTGGGCTCCAGGAAGACGACCGGATCGTCGGAGGCGATGGCCGCGCGCAGCAGCCCGTACGCGTCCTCGACGGTGGCGGGAGTCACCACATGCAGCCCGGGGGTCGCCATGTAGTACGCCTCGGAGGAGTCGCTGTGGTGCTCGACCCCGCCGATCCCGCCCCCGTACGGCACGCGCACCACCAGCGGCATGCCCATGGCGCCGTTCGTGCGGTTGCGCATCCGGGAGACATGGCTGATCAGCTGCTCGAACGCCGGGTAGGCGAACGCGTCGAACTGCATCTCCACCACGGGCCGCAGCCCGTACATCGCCATGCCGACCGCCGTGCCGAGGATCCCGGCCTCGGCGAGCGGGGTGTCGGTGCAGCGGTCCTCGCCGAACTCCTTGGCGAGCCCGTCGGTGATCCGGAAGACCCCGCCGAGCGTGCCCACGTCCTCTCCGAGGACATGGACCGAGGGGTCCTCGGCCATCGCGTCGCGCATGGCGCGCTGCAGCGCCTGCGCCATGGTGGCGGGCTTCGCCGCGACCGTGGTCATCGCTCCCCCTCGTGCTCGTCCTCGTGCGCCGCCAGCTCGGCCCGCAGCTGGGCTTCCTGCTCGCGCAGCTGGGCCGTCTTCTCGGCGTAGACGTGCGCGAAGAGGTCCATGGGGTCAAGCTCCGCGTCCGCATTCATCCGCTCGCGAAGAGCGGCGGCCATCGTCTCGGCGGCGTCGGCCGCGGCCTGCTTCCCGCTGTCATCGAGGAATCCGCGGCTGGTCAGCTCGGCCTCCAGGAGCCGGATCGGGTCGTGGTCGCGCCACGCCTCCACTTCGGCGTCCACCCGGTAGCGGGTGGCGTCGTCGGCGTTGGTGTGCGCCTCGATCCGGTACGTCACGGCCTCGATCAGCGTGGGACCCCCGCCTCGGCGGGCGCGCGCGACGGCGTCGGCCAGCACTTCGTGGACCGCCGCCGCGTCGTTGCCGTCGACCAGCCGGCCCGGCATCCCGTACCCGACGGCCTTGTGGGCGAGGGAGGGGGCCGCGGTCTGCTTGGCCAGCGGCACCGAGATCGCGAAGCCGTTGTTCTGCACGAGGAAGACGACCGGGGCCTGCCAGACGGCCGCGAAGTTCAGCGCCTCGTGGAAGTCGCCCTCGCTGGTGCCGCCGTCGCCGACCATGGCGAGCGCCACCACGTCGTCGCCCTTGAGGCGGGCGGCGTGCGCCAGGCCCACCGCGTGCGGCAGCTGGGTGGCGAGGGGGGTGCACAGGGGGGCGATGCGGTGCTCGTGCGGGTCGTATCCGGTGTGCCAGTCGCCGCGCAGCAGGGTAAGGGCCTGTACGGGGTCGAGTCCGCGGGCCACGGCGGCGAGGGTGTCCCGGTAGCTGGGGAAGAGCCAGTCCTGCTCCTGGAGCACCAGCGCGGCCGCGACCTCGCAGGCCTCCTGGCCGGTGGAGGACGGGTAGACCGCGAGGCGGCCCTGCTTGGTGAGGGCGGTGGCCTGCGCGTTGTACCGCCGGCCTCGGACCAGCTCCGCGTACAGCCGCAGCATCAGGGCGCGGTCGAGCGGGGCGTCCGTGCCGAGCACGCGGTACGGCTCGGGGTCCGGGAGCAGCGGGGCGGGGTCGGTGCGGGGCCTCCAGGCAGGGGGAGGGGTGGGCCGGTAGGCGGCGGCACCGGCACCGGGCAGCTCTTGGACCGTCATGACGAAGCACCTCCTCGTGGGAGCGGGAAGGAGGCACGACAGTGTGATGCGCCTCACCTACCGATTGTTCGGTCGAGAGCGCATTTTGGCTACAGGCACCGCGAGCCTGTGGACAAACGGTTCTGCACAGCCTGGGATAGAGACAGGTCGTCCATGCTAGGGAGGCGGGGGGACATGGCAGCTGAACAAATGGCCGACGAGGGCCAGGGCACCCAGGGCACGGTGGCGCGTCCGCTGGACGCCGTCGACCGCGACATCCTGCGCATGCTCCAGACCGACGGCCGCGCCTCGATACGCTCCGTGGCCGAGCGTGTGCACGTGTCCCGCGCCAACGCCTACGCCCGGATCAACCGTCTGCTGGACGACGGGGTGATCCGTGGCTTCACCGCGCGCGTGGACCACGAGCGGGCCGGCCAGGGCGCGTCCGCGTACATCACGCTCAAGATCGTGCAGAACTCGTGGCGCACGGTCCGCGAGCAGCTCCAGGCGCTGCCGGGGGCCGCACACATCGCCCTGGTCAGCGGCGACTTCGACGTGCTGCTCCTGGTGCACTCGCCGGACAACCGGGCGCTGCGCGAACTGGTCCTGACCAAGCTCCAGTCGATCCCCGAGGTGCTGTCCACGCGGACCCTGCTGGTCTTCGAGGAGACCGACCTGGACCCGGGCCCGGGCACGCCGTAGGCGTGCGCACGGCATTCATGACCTGGATGGCGATCTGGACTCAGTGGGGCGTCAACGCCACGCGCGCGTCACGGGTGGGTGCGCAGCCCGTCGAAGGCCAGGTGGACGATCGCCTCGGTGACCTGGGCGCGCTCCGCCTCCCCGTCGCGCTGCGGCCGGTACCACTCCACCAGGGAGTTGACCATGCCGAACAGCAGCCGGGTCGCCAGGCGTATGTCGATGTCGGAACGGAGGTCGCCGTCGGCGGCCGCCGCCTTGAGCAGGTCGGACACACGCTGGTCGAACTCCCGGCGGCGCTCCATCGCCCAGCGCTCGGTCTTGGTGTTGCCGCGTACGCGCAGCAGCAGCGTGACGTACGGCAGCTCAGCCATCAGCACTTCGACCGTTCGGCGAGTGACGTATTCGACCCGCTCGATCGCCCGCCCTCGGCTGGCATCCGGCTCGTCCAGGACGGCGAAGAGGCCGTCGATGGCGCGGCTGACGGCCCGCCGCAGCAGCTCCTCCTTGCCCGCCACATGGTGGTAGATCGACGACTTGGAGATGCCGGCCGCCTTGGAGAGGTGCTCCATGGACGTGCCGTCGTAGCCGCGCTCGTTGAAGACCCGCACGGCGACCGTGAGCAGGGTCTCCGGGGTGTACGTGTCCCGCTTGGCGGTGGTCATGAGGCGGTCTCCTCGCCGTTGCTGTACGACTGCCGGTAGAGGGCGAGCGAGGGCGCGTACCGCCCGGTGGGGCAGCGCTCGTGCATCGCCGACAGCAGGTCGTACGCCCAGTCCCGGCCGAGCCTGCGGCTCCACTCGACGGGTCCGAGCGGGTAGTTGACGCCCAGGCGCATCGCGGTGTCGACGTCCTCGGGCGTCGCGACGCCCCGGGCGACCGCGTCGGCGGCGAGGTCCGCGAGCATCGCGACGGTACGGGCGACGATCATGCCGGGAACGTCCCCGATGACACTGACCTTCTTGCCGAGCTTCTGGAAGAGGCCCACGGCCTCGCTCACCGCGCGCGTGGAGGTGTCCTCGCTCGCCGAGAGCGCGATGCGGGTCGCACCCCGGTAGTCGAGGGCGAGGTCGAAGTAGACGACGTCCGCGTACTCGACGGAGGTGCGCCCGTCGGCCGGGACGAGCTGGCCGTCGCCCGGCAGCCCGATGTACGGGCCGCCCGACTCGACGGTCTTCACCTCGATGCCCGCCTCCCGCGCCATCGCGACCAGCTCGGCGGCGGGCCCGAGGTCACCGACGACCGTGATGGCCGAGGGAGCGTCGGCGGGACCGGCGGTGTGCGGCTCGGGCCGCACCGCGTCGTCCCCGTACGGGTACCAGCCGCGCCCGCTCTTGCGGCCGTGCAGGCCCGACTCGACCAGCCTGCGCTGGGCCAGCGACGGGGTGAACTTGGGGCTCTGGAAGAAGGACTCCCACACCGAGCGGGTCACGGCCTCGTTGACGTCCTGGCCGATGAGGTCGGTCAGCTCGAAGGGGCCCATGGCGAAGCCGCCGCTCTCGCGCAGCACGGCGTCGATGGTGGCGGGGTCGGCGCCGCGCTCCTCGTAGACCGCGAAGGCCTCCGCGTAGAAGGGCCTGGCGATGCGGTTGACCAGGAAGCCGGGGGTGTCGGCACACCGCACCGGCGTCTTGCCCCACGCCTTCGCCGTCTCGTACGCGCGCGTGGCGGCCGCCTCCTCGGTCGCGAAGCCGGAGACGACCTCGACGAGGGGGAGCAGCGGGGCCGGATTGAAGAAGTGCAGGCCCACGAAGCGGCCCGGGTGGCGCAGGGCACCCGCGACGGCCGTCACGGACAGGGAGGAGGTGTTGGTGGCGAGCAGGCAGTCCTCGGCGACGACCTCCTCGATCGCGGTGAACAGCTCCCGCTTGACGTCGAGTTGCTCAAGGACCGCCTCGACGACCAGCGCGGCGTCCGCGAGCTCGGCGAGCTCCTGGGCGGGGTGCAGCCGGGCGAGGGCCGCGTCGCGCTCGGCCGAAGGGATCCGGCCTTTCTCGACGAGCCGCGCGAGGCGGGCCGTGATGGCATCGGCGGCCTCCCGCGCCCGGCCGGGGACGGCGTCGTACAGCCGCACGGGGTGCCCGGCCACCAGGGCCACCTGGGCGATGCCCTGGCCCATGGTCCCGGTGCCGACAACGGCGACGGCACGGTCCGGTCCGACGGCGTGGCTCTGTTCGATGGCGGTCATGACGCGATCCTCCCCGATGAGTTATCCACAGGTTCGACGGACCCCCTTGTCCCGACCGATCGTTCGGTTACTCTAACTCTGTCCGCCCGTCCCTGCCCAGCTCGACGAGGAGTTGGTCCGTATGGCCGCCCAGCTCAGCCCCCAGCAGCTCACCGAGACCCACCGGACCACGCTCGACCAGGCCCTGGAAGCGATCCGCACGCGTGCGTACTGGTCCCCCCACCCCGAGCACCCCAAGGCGTACGAGAACGACGGCAAGGCCGCCTTCGACGCCCTGCTCGGCTCCCGCTTCGACCTGGACCAGCCCGGCACCGACGACTGGACGGGAGCGGAAGTCTCCCCGTACGGAACCGAGTTGGGCATCACCTACCCGCACCCGGACCTGGAGGTGCTGCTGCCCGCGATGAAGGCCGGCATGGGCGCCTGGCGGGAGGCGGGGCCCGAGACGCGCGCCCTGGTGTGCCTGGAGATCCTCTCCCGCATCTCCGCCCGCACCCCCGAGCTGGCGCACGCGGTCATGCACACCAGCGGCCAGGCCTTCATGATGGCCTTCCAGGCGGGCGGCCCGCACGCCCAGGACCGCGGCCTGGAGGCGGTGGCGTACGCGTACCAGGAGCAGACCCGTACCCCCTCGGACACGGCGCACTGGTCCAAGCCGCAGGGCAAGCGCGATCCGCTGGAGCTCAGCAAGACCTTCATCCCGACCGCGCGCGGCATCGCGCTGATGATCGGCTGCAACACCTTCCCGACGTGGAACGGCTACCCGGGCCTGTTCGCCTCGCTGGCCACCGGCAACCCCGTCCTGGTCAAGCCGCACCCGCGCGCGGTGCTGCCGCTCGCCCTGACCGTCCAGATCGCGCGCACGGTCCTGGCGGAGGCGGGCTTCGACCCGAACCTGGTGGCGCTGGCCGCCGAGCGCCCCGGCGAGGGCATCGCCAAGACACTGGCCGTCCGCCCCGAAATCAAGATCATCGACTACACGGGGTCGACGTCCTTCGGCGACTGGCTGGAGGCCAACGCCCGCCAGGCCCAGGTCTACACCGAGAAGGCCGGCGTCAACACGGTCGTCGTGGACTCCACCGACGACTACAAGGGGATGCTCTCCAACCTGGCCTTCTCGCTGTCCCTCTACAGCGGCCAGATGTGCACCACCCCGCAGAACCTGCTGATCCCCCGCGACGGCATCAGCACGGACGCGGGAGCCAAGTCCTACGACGAGGTGGTGGCCGACCTCGCCGCCTCGGTCGGCGGCCTGCTCGGCGACGACGCGCGCGCCAACGCGATCCTGGGCGCGCTGGTCAACCCGGATGTGAAGAACCGCCTGGAGGCCGCCTCCGGCCACGGCGAAGTCGCCCTGGCCTCGCGCGAGATCGCCAACCCCGACTTCCCGGACGCGGTGGTGCGCACCCCGGTGATCGTCAAGCTGGACGGCGCCAAGCCGGACGCGGAGGCGGCCTACCTGTCGGAGTGCTTCGGCCCGGTCACGTTCGCCGTGGCCGTCGACTCCACGGCCGGCGCGGTGGAGCTGCTGCGCCGCACGGTCCGCGACAAGGGCGCCATGACGGTCGGCGCGTACACGACGTCGCAGGAGGTGGAGCGCGCGATCGAGGAGGTCTGCCTTGAGGAGTCCGCCCAGCTCTCCTTGAACCTGACGGGCGGCGTCTACGTCAACCAGACGGCGGCGTTCTCCGACTTCCACGGCTCGGGCGGCAACCCGGCGGCGAACGCGGCGCTGTGCGACGGCGCGTTCGTGGCCAACCGCTTCCGGGTGGTGGAGGTCCGCCGCCAGGCCTGACGCGCGCGTACCGGAGCCCGCACCGGGCCCGGCGGCCTCGGGCCGCGGGCCCGGGCCTCAGGACTCGGGCCTCACGCCTCGGGACTCGGGCCTGGGGCCTCGGGCGTCAGCGCTCGGCTCTCGGGCTTTACGCCTCAGGCCTGACGCCTCAGAACGCCGGGTCCGGGATCGCGGCGTAGCGCTGCACCCAGGCGTGCATCGCGATCGCGGCCGCCGCGCCCGCGTTGATCGACCGGGTCGAGCCGAACTGGGCGATCGAGCACACCGCCGAAGCGTGCTCGCGCGCCTGCTCGGTGAGCCCCGGCCCCTCCTGCCCGAACAGCAGCACACACCGCCGGGGCAGCACGGTCCGCTCCAGCGGAACGGCGCCGGGCAGATTGTCGATCCCGATGATCGGCAGGCCCTCCGCGGCCGCCCACGCCGTCAGCGACTCGGTGTCCGGGTGGTGGCGTACGTGCTGGTAGCGGTCGGTGACCATCGCGCCGCGCCGGTTCCAGCGCCGCCGCCCCACGATGTGGATCTCCTTCGCCAGGAAGGCGTTGGCGGTCCGTACGACGGAGCCGATGTTGAAGTCGTGGCCCCAGTTCTCCACCGCCACATGGAAGTCGTGGCGGCGGGTGTCCAGGTCCGCGACGATCGCCTCGCGCGTCCAGTAGCGGTAGGCGTCGACGACATTGCGCCGGTCGCCGTGCGCGAGCAGCTCCGGGTCGTACCGCTCCCCCTGCGGCCAGGGCAGCGGGTGCGGCCCGACGCCGACCTCGGGCGCGAAGCCGTCGTCGTACTGAAGCGGCTCCTGCTGCCCCTGCGACCCCGGCGACCCCTGCGGCCCCTCGGCCGGGGCCTCGGCGGAGAGGGAAAGACCCGGGACCTCGGCGGAAGGGGAAGCGGAAGAGGAAACGGAAGGCGACGGGTAAGGGCTGGGACTGGTCTCGCTGCTCACGCCACGAGCGTACGGGGCCGCTGCTCCTCGTCCGTACGCCGCTGCGGTGCCACCCGTACCGCGACCCGCTCGCGCAGCCGCCCGAGACGGCCGCCCAGCCACCGCAGAAACCCGGTCGGCAGGAACACCGCGTCCGCCGCGATCATCGCGAGCGAGAAGAACGGCAGCCCGAGCAGCAGGGCGATGCCCGCGTGCTCCATCATCATCGCCACCAGCAGGACGTTCTTGACCCGCCGATTGAAGAGCGTGAACGGGAACGCGACCTGGACGGCGACCGTTCCGTAAGTGAGCAGCATGACGATCAGGCCGCTGCCGCCGAGGATGTCCGACAGGGCGGGCCAGGGCGAGAAGTAGTCCAGGTGCAGCGGGTAGTAGAGCGCGGTGCCGTCCTGCCAGCGCGAACCCTGGATCTTGTACCAGCCGGCGGTCGCGTAGATCAGACAGACCTCAGCCATGATCACGACCATGGTGGCGTTGTGCGCGAGGTTGGCCACGATGTCGAGCAGGGCGCGCGGCTCTCCCTGCGCGTAACGCCCGGCCGCCCACCACAGTGCCTGTACCGCCCACAGACCCCAGAAGATCAGCAGCCAGCCCCCGCTCGCGTCACCGAGCAGCGTGACGGCGACGAGAGCCAGCCCGAGGACGGCCCACAGCACGGGCCCCACCCGGTCCACCGCCGGCTCGCCGGACTCGACGGCGCGGGCGGCGGTCCGCTGGCGGCGCCGCGCGTCCAGCGACCAGACCTGGCCGCAGCGGGTGAGCACCAGGTAGATCGCCATGAGGTGGATGACGTTGTCACCGCCGTCCCCCATGAAGACGGACCGATTCTGCAGCGACAGAACACCCACCATGAACAGCACGGACATGGTGCGGGTCCGCCAGCCGAGCATCAGCAGCGCGCTGGAGAGCACGGCGACGGCGTACACGACCTCGAACCAGAGCGTGCTGTCCGTCCACAGCAGCGCCGTGAAGGCGTGGTTGCCGGAGACGAGCCGCTGGGCCATGTCCCAGCTCCACGGGCCGTCGGGGCCGTACAGCTCACGGCGGTGCGGCAGCTCGCGCAGTAGGAAGAGCAGCCAGGTCGCGGAGAACCCGATGCGTACGACGGCGCTCTGGTACGGCCCGAGCGCGGCGCCCGTAACCCGGCGCAGGGCCTGGGCGGGCTTGGACTCCTGGGGGGCCGCGGACAGCTGGGAGGGGTGCGGCGTGGGGGTGGTGTGAGGTTTGGGAGCCGTGGGAGGCGTCTGGGGTGCTGTGGGAGGCATCTGGGGTGCTTGGTGCTCACGGGACGCATGCCAGCCCTGAGCCTCGGGGGACGTACGCGGCGTGTGTGACTGGTCGCCGGTCGCCCCATGGGTCGCGCCCCTCACGGGCCCGCTCACCGCTTCCCTCATGGACACGCTCATCGACTCGCTCATGGACTCGCTCATCGGGCGGCCTCCGTCCGTGCGTCAGCGGAACCGGCGCCGCCGGGGAGGTCGGCGGGGGTCACGGTCCACCAGGGGACGACCCGGTAGTACGGCCGGGTGTCGATCTTCTCGTCGCTCCACGGCGGAGCCTTCACGGACGTGGTCACGGACCTGACCTGTACACGCTCGACGGTCCCGCCGTCACGCCGCGCGCCGAGGCGGAGCATCACGATCCGGTGGATGTAGCGGTCGGAGAGCTCGCCGCGCAGGCCGTTGGGCTTGTTGTCGTCGGTGTGGGAGTTGATGAAGAACTCCCAGCCCCGGCGCAGCTCGTTCTGCTGGCTGTGGCTCGGCAGCGGGTTGCCGCGGATGCCGGAGCCGTCCCCGGCCGACAGGTCGATCCAGCCGGTCGTCTTGCGGTTCCCGTCCGGCATGCGGATCTCGGCACGGACCTGGACCGCGATGTTCTGCTGGAGGGGGTTGGGGGCGAAGAGCTTCCAGTTCTGTTCGAACTCGGGATAGATCCAGTCGTCGACGACTTTGCCGTGCTGCTTGGTGACCGTGTTGGACGGCGCTACGTGCAGGAACACCATGGCGATGTGGACGACCGCCACGACGGCGACGACGGCCAGCGCGAGCGCGGCGGCCACCTGGTACGGGAGCGAAAGCCCGGCGATACCGCGCCCGGGGACGCCGGAGGCGTCCTGGCCGCTGGGGACGTCCTGGCCGCCGGGGACGTCCTGGCCGCCCTGGGCGCCAGGGGCCCCTAGAACGCCGGGAGCGGGGTGCTCGGGGGCTGTGGAGCCCGTGGAGCCCGTGGAGCCTGCGGCGGCCGCGAGATCGGCCGAGGCTGGAGCGGGCGCGCCGGGCCCGGGGGTGGGCGTGTTCGAGGTGCCGGATACGGGCGTGTTCGAGGTGCCGGACGCGAGGGCGTCCGAGGTACGAGACGCGGAGGCGGGCGCGTCCGACGCACCGGGCGGAGTCACGCGGGTTACGTCTTCGCTGCTCGCAGCGGGTGCGGCAGCGCCAGGGGCGGCCTGCCGGCCGCCGTCGGCGGCGTCGGGCCCGGGCCGCCCGGCCTGCTCCTCCCCGCCCGGCACGTCCTTCTCGTCGTACGAATCCATCCCGCCCCGATCCCGGTTGGCTCCACTGGGTTATCCACAGGGTTGACACCCTACGGGCCGTCGACTCACCATTGAAGTCAATGAACCGAACGATCGGTCGGGAGTGGGTAGCCCGGCGGACGGCCCGGAATCGACAGCTCGGCAGGGGGCTCGGATGACGGCAGTGACCGCGGAGACCGGCACCAACAAGCACGGCTCACCAGCGGCGGACGAGAAGGACGCGTCGATGTACGCGGCGGCGTTCGACGCCGCCGTGGCCGCCGACGAGCGCATCGAGCCGCGCGACTGGATGCCCGAGGCCTACCGGGCCTCGCTGGTCCGCCAGATAGCGCAGCACGCCCACTCCGAGATCATCGGAATGCAGCCCGAGTCCAACTGGATCACCCGCGCGCCCTCACTGCGCCGCAAGGCGATCCTCATGGCGAAGGTGCAGGACGAGGCGGGCCACGGGCTGTATCTCTACAGCGCGGCGGAGACCCTCGGCGTGAGCCGCGACGAGCTGCTCGACAAGCTCCACTCGGGCCGCCAGAAGTACTCGTCGATCTTCAACTACCCCACCCTGACCTGGGCGGACGTCGGCGCCATCGGCTGGCTCGTGGACGGCGCCGCCATCACCAACCAGGTCCCCCTCTGCCGCTGCTCGTACGGGCCGTACGCACGGGCGATGGTCCGCGTCTGCAAGGAGGAGTCCTTCCACCAGCGCCAGGGCTACGAGCTGCTCCTCGCCCTCTCCCAGGGCACCCCCGAGCAGCACGCGATGGCGCAGGACGCGGTGGATCGCTGGTGGTGGCCCTCGCTGATGATGTTCGGCCCTCCCGACGACGAGTCGTCCCATTCGGCGCAGTCCATGGCCTGGAAGATCAAGCGGCACTCGAACGACGAGCTGCGCCAGCGTTTCGTCGACATATGCGTGCCCCAGGCCGAGGCGCTCGGCCTCACCCTCCCCGACCCCGACCTGCGGTGGAACGAGGAGCGGGGACACCACGACTTCGGGACGATCGACTGGACCGAGTTCTGGGACGTCCTCAAGGGCAACGGGCCCTGCAACGAACAAAGGCTCACCCAGCGGCGCCGCGCCCACGAAGAAGGCGCCTGGGTCCGCGACGCGGCAGCCGCGTACGCGGCCAAGCAGCACAAGAACGGGGAGGCGACGGCATGACCACACACGACTGGCCGCTGTGGGAGGTGTTCGTGCGCTCGCGCCGCGGACTGTCCCACACCCACGCCGGAAGCCTGCACGCCCCGGACGCCCAGATGGCGCTGCGCAACGCGCGCGACCTCTACACCCGGCGCTCCGAAGGCGTCTCCATCTGGGTGGTGCCCTCCACCGCCGTCACCGCCTCCTCCCCGGACGAGAAGGACTCCTTCTTCGAACCGGCCGGCGACAAGCCCTACCGCCACCCGACCTTCTACGAGATCCCGGAAGGGGTGAAGCACCTGTGAGGGCCCCGACCCCGCAGAAGACCACGGACACCGTGAAGGCCCCCGCCGCGCTGGTCCTCGGCGACGACGCGCTGGTGCTCTCGCACCGCCTGGGGGAGTGGGCCGGACACGCCCCCGTCCTCGAAGAGGAAGTGGCCCTCGCGAACATCGCCCTCGACCTGCTCGGCCAGGCCCGCGTCCTGCTGTCCCTCGCGGGCGACGAGGACGAGCTGGCCTACCTGCGCGAGGAGCGGGCCTTCCGCAACCTCCAGCTGGTCGAGCAGCCCAACGGCGACTTCGCCCACACCATCGCCCGCCAGCTCTACTTCTCGACCTACCAGAAGCTGCTCTACGGACAGCTTGCGGCAGGCGACAGCGAACTCGCCGGGCTCGCCGCCAAGGCCGTCAAGGAAGTCGCCTACCACCAGGACCACGCCGAACAGTGGACCTTGCGCCTGGGCGACGGCACCGACGAGAGCCACCGGCGGATGCAGCGCGCGTGCGAGGCGCTGTGGCGGTTCACCGGAGAGATGTTCCAGCCCGTCGACGGCGTCGACATCGACTGGCAGGAGACCGAGCGCACCTGGCTGGCCTCCGTCACCTCGGTGCTGCGGCAGGCCACCCTCACCGTCCCCGAAGGCCCCAGGACCGGCGCCTGGGCCGCCGGAGCCGGCCGCCAGGGCCTGCACACCGAACCGTTCGGACGGATGCTCGCCGAGATGCAGCACCTGCACCGCAGCCACCCGGGGGCGACATGGTGACCGGGACGGGTACGGGGACGAGGACGGACGCGGGCACGGGTACGGGTACGGGTACGCGGACGGATGCAGGTGCAGGTACGGAGGCGGCCGCGACGACCGGCACGACCGCCACGGCCGACATGACGCCGCTGGAACAGGAACTGGCCCGGCTCGCCGGATCGGTCCCCGACCCCGAGCTGCCCGTGCTCACCCTGGAGGAGCTCGGCGTCATGCGCGGAGTCCACCTGGAGAGCCCCGGCAAGGTCACCGTCCGCCTGACCCCCACCTACACCGGCTGCCCCGCCATAGAAGCGATGACCGCCGACATCGAACAGGTGCTGCACGAGAACGGCGTCCCCGACGTCTCGGTCGTCCGCGTGCTCTCCCCCGCCTGGTCGACGGACGACATCAGCGCCGAAGGCCGCCGCAAACTGGCGGAGTTCGGGATAGCGCCGCCCCGGCCCCACACCGCCGAGGGACCCGTCGCCCTCACCCTCTCCGTGCGCTGCCCCCACTGCGGCTCCACCGACACGGAGCTGCTGAGCCGGTTCTCTTCCACGGCCTGCAAGGCACTGCGCCGCTGCGTTGCCTGCCGCGAACCATTCGATCACTTCAAGGAGTTGTAGATGTTCCATCCACTCCGGGTGAGCGAGGTCGAACGGCTCACGGACGACTCGGTGACCGTCACCTTCGACGTGCCGCCGGACCTGCGCGAGGCCTACCGCCACCGCCCCGGCCAGCACCTCGCGCTGCGCCGCATGGTGCAGGGCCAGGAGATCCGCCGCACCTACTCGATCTGCGCACCCGCCGTCGAACAGCCGGGCACACCCGTCCTGCGCGTCGGCATCCGCCTCGTCGAAGGCGGTGAGTTCTCCACGTACGCCTTCAAGGAACTCACCGTCGGCGACGTCGTCGACGTCATGGAGCCGATGGGACGCTTCATCCTGGAGCCCCGCCCTGGATACTTCGTGGCCATCGTCGGCGGCAGCGGCATCACCCCGGTGCTGTCGATCGCCACGACCCTGCTGGAACGGGAACCCGAAGCCCGCTTCTGCCTCATACGCAGCGACCGCACGGTGTCCTCCACCATGTTCCTGGAGGAGACGGCCGACCTGAAGGACCGCTTCCCCGACCGGTTCCAGCTGGTCAACGCGCTCTCCCGGGAAGAGCAGCAGTCCGGACTGCCCTCCGGACGGCTCGACCAGGAACGGCTGACGACCCTGCTGCCCGCGCTGCTTCCGATGGAAGAGGTCGACGGCTGGTACCTGTGCGGACCGTTCGGCCTGGTGCAGGGCGCCGAGCGGGCCCTGCGCGAACTCGGCGTCGCACGCGGCCGCATCCACGAGGAGATCTTCCACGTCGACGAGGCCCCCGTGAAGAGCACCGCGGCGGCCTCCGCCCCGGCGCACGCCACGCTGACCGCGACGCTCCACGGCCGCTCCGGCACCTGGCCGGTGCAGGACGGCGAGAAGCTCCTGGACACGGTGCTACGAGCCCGCTCGGACGCCCCGTACGCCTGCAAGGGCGGGGTGTGCGGCACCTGCCGCGCGTTCCTGGTCTCGGGCGAGGTGCGAATGGACCGCAACTTCGCCCTGGAGGAGGACGAGACCGAGGCGGGGTACGTGCTGGCCTGCCAGTCCCACCCGGCGACGAAGGAAGTGGAGCTGGACTTCGATCGGTGAGGCTGTGTGATGCAGGAGTCACCAACCATTCCCATCCGCTGGAACCTGTTCTATCTTGACGGTCCGTCAGATCCGGTGCGCGCACATGCGGAGGACAGGGCTGTGGACTTCACCTTCACCGAGGAGCAGCAGGCCGCCGTCGAGGCAGCGAAGGCGGTCTTCTCGGGAGTCGCGCCCGACGCGGTACCGAGCCCCGCGCTGACTCGGGGCGCGGTGGCCGAGGAGTTCGACCGCCCCCTGTGGGCCAAGCTAGCCGAGTCGGACCTGCTGAGCCTGGTGATCGACCCACAGCACGGCGGGGCGGGCCTCGACCCGATCGCCCTCTGCCTGGTGCTGCGCGAGGCCGCGAAGGTGCTGGCCCGGGTGCCGCTGCTGGAGAGCAGTGCGGTGGCGATGGCCCTACAGCGGTACGGGAACCCCGAGTTGGCCCACGACCTGCTTCCCGCGGCAGGCCGGGGCGAGTTGGTGTTCACCGTCGGGGCCAACGGCCGCACGGGCCACGACCCCGCCGAACTCGCGGTCACGGCACGACAGGAGAGCGCCGGGAGCGACGGGGGCGGCGGGAGCGACAGCGGCGGCGGCTGGGTGCTCGACGGGGTGCAGACCGGAGTGCCCTGGGCGCAGAACGCGGACCGTATCGCCGTGCCCGCGCACACCGGCGAGGGCCGCGCCGTACTCGCGCTGGTCCCCCGCACCCACGCAGGGATCACACTCGCCGAACAGATCTCCACCAGCGGCGAGCGCTACGCCGAGGTCCACCTCGACTCCGTACATATCGAAGCGCGCGCAGTCATCACGGCCGAAGGGGCCTGGGAGTGGCTGCGCGATCTGCTCACCACCGGCACCTGCGCGCTCGCGCTCGGCCTCGGCGAACGCGTACTCGCGATGACCAGCCAATACACCGGGAAACGCGAACAGTTCGGGTTCCCCGTCGCCACCTTCCAGGCCGTCGCCGTCCAGGCGGCCGACCGCTACATCGACCTGCGCGCGATGGAGGCCACGCTGTGGCAGGCCGCGTGGCGCATCAGCACCGGCGCCGGGGGAGCACTGCCCGTCACCGGTGATGTGGCGGTGGCGAAGATCTGGGCCTCCGACGGAGTACGCAGAGTCGTGCAGACCGCCCAGCACCTGCACGGCGGCTTCGGCGCCGACACCGACTATCCCCTCCACCGCTACCACGCCTGGGCCAAGCAACTGGAACTGTCGCTCGGCCCAGCCGCGGCCCACGAGGAAACCCTCGGCGACCTGCTGGCCGCGCACCCGCTCGGATAGCCGGGCACAGCACGACTCGCTCCGTACGCGAGCGACTCAGCCGGCAGTCAGCGGGGCAGGCCCACGGACGTCAGAGGACGCGGGCCGGACTGTCGTTGTCGGTGACCATCGGGCGCCCGGCGGCGTCCCACGCCTGCATACCGCCGTCGACGTTCACAGCGTCGATACCCTGCTGCACCAAATACTGCGTGACCTGCGCGGACCGGCCGCCGACCCGGCACATCACATACGCCCGGCGGCCGTCCTCGACGGCCTGCGTCACATCCCCGAAGCGCGCCACGAAGTCGCTCATCGGCACGTGCAGCGCGCCCTCGACATGCCCGGCCGCCCACTCGTCGTCCTCACGGACGTCCAGCACCAGGGCGTCGGCCGGCACGGCAGCGACATCCACGGACGGCAGCTGGGCGAAATTCATGGGTCATGCCTTCTCTCGTACACATCGGCCGTGTCAGCCGTGTCGGCCGTGTCGGTCACAGGGGCCGCACCGGCCGCAACGGTTGTCTCGGCCACTCAGCGGTATCAGCCGTATGGCCTGGTCACTGGGAACGCTACTGCACCAGCTCGGCCAGAACAGCCTCACGCCCGGCCACCTCGGCCAGCAGCTGCTCGGCGATCTCCTCCAGAAGCCGGTCCGGGTCATCGGGCGCCATCCGCAGCATCGAGCCGATCGCGCTCTCCTCCAGCTCCCTGGCCAGCACGGCCAGCAGCTCCTTGCGCTGGGCCAGCCACTCCAGCCGGGTGTAGAGCTCCTCGCTCTCGCTGGGCCGCGCCTCCTCCGGCACCGGCCCCGCCGCCCACTCCTCGGCGAGCTCCCGCAGCAGCTCCTCGTCACCGCGGCCGTAGGCGGCGTTGACCCTGGTGATGAATTCCTCCCGGCGGGCCCGTTCCGGTTCCTCCTGCGCGAGATCGGGGTGCGCCTTGCGAGCCAGCTCGCGGTAGAGCCTGCGCGCCTCCTCGCTGGGGCGAACCCGCTTCGGCGGCCGTACGGGCTGGTCGGTGAGCATCGAGGCCGCCTCGGGGGACATCCCGTCCGAGTCCATCCAGTCGTGGAACAGCTCGTCGACCCCGGGCATCGGCTGCACCACGGCTCGCGCCTCACGTGCCTTGCGCAGGTCCTCCGGATCGCCGGTGAGCGCGGCCTTGGCCTCGGCGATCTGGGCGTCGAGCTCGTCGAGCCGGGCGTACATCGGGCCGAGCTTCTGGTGGTGCAGGCGGGAGAAGTTCTCCACCTCCACGCGGAAGGTCTCCACGGCGATCTCGAACTCGATCAACGCCTGCTCGGCCGCCCGCACAGCCCTGTCCAGCCGGGCTTCGGGCCGTTCCGCGTTCTCGGGGTCCTCGGGCCGGGCGGTCGTCTCTTCGGCAGGTTCGTCCGTCACTGCTCCAGCGTACGGGCGCGGGGGTGGGGGCCCCTCCCTCCCCCTCCCCCACCCCCTCCCCGCTCCAGCCGCCCCACCGCCTCCCGGCGACATCCCCCACAGCCCACCCCGAGCCGACCCCACCACGCCCGCGCCCGAACCGAGCCCGAATCCGGACGCGCGCCGCACCGGCACCCGAACCCGCACCCGCACCCGCACCCGCACCCGCACCCGCACCCGCCCAGCCTCACACCTCCAGCCTCACGCCTCACACCCCCAGCTCTGCCGCCACCCGTCCGTCCCTGATCGCGGCGAGCAGCGTCGCGTGGTCGGACTCCGTGCGGTCGGCGTAGAGGACCGCGAAGCCGGCCACGGCCTCGTCGAGCTCTTCGTTCTTGCCGCAGTACCCGGCTATCAGGCGCGGGTCGGCACTGTGGGCGTGGGCGCGGGCCAGCAGTGCGCCCGTCATGCGGCCGTAGTCGTCCAGCTGGTCGGCGGCCAGGGCCGCGGTGTCGACGCTGCCCTTGCGGTTGCGGAACTGCCGTACCTGGTAGGGGCGCTCGTCGACCGTGGTCCAGCCGAGCAGGATGTCGCTGACGACCTGCATCCGCTTCTGGCCGAGGACCACGCGGCGGCCCTCGTGGCCCGCATCCGGGGCGTGGAAGCCGGCCTTGGCCAGGTGCGGCAGCAGGGCGGAGGCGCGGGCCTCCTTGACCTGGAGCACCAGCGGCTCACCTCGGTGATCGAGGAGCAGCACCACGTACGACCGTGTTCCGACGCTGCCGGTGCCGACGACCCGGAAGGCCACGTCGTGTATCGCGTACCGCGCGAGCAGCGGCAGGCGGTCCTCCGAGAGGGTTTGCAGGTAGGGGCCGAGCGAGGCGGCCACCGCGGCTGCCTCGGCGTCGGGCACCCGGCGCAGCACCGGCGCAGCGTCGACGAAGTGGCGGTGTCCGTCGGCGCTCTGCTCGGTGGCCTTGGCGGCGAAGCGGGCGCTGGTGTTGTTGCGGGCCTTGGCCGACACCCGCTCCAGGGTGCCGAGCAGGTCCCGTGCGTCGGTATGGGAGACGAGCTCCTCGTCGGCTATCGCGTTCCAGGCGTCCAGCACCGGCAGTTTCGCGAGGAGCCGCATGGTGCGCCGGTAGGCGCCGACCGCGTCGTAGGCCGCGGCCCGGCAGGTGTCCTCGTCGGCGCCCGCGGCCCGGCCGGCCAGGACCAGGGAGGCGGCGAGGCGCTTGAGGTCCCATTCCCAGGGGCCGGGCACGGTCTCGTCGAAGTCGTTCAGGTCGATGACGAGTCCGCCGCGCGCGTCGCCGTAGAGACCGAAGTTCGCCGCGTGGGCGTCGCCGCAGATCTGGGCGCCGATTCCGGTGACGGGGGTACCGACGAGGTCGTGGGCCATCAGTCCGGCGGCGCCGCGCAGGAAGGCGAAGGGGGAGGCCGCCATGCGGCCCACTCTTATCGGTGTGAGCTCGGCCACGCGGCCCAGGTTGGATTCCTCGACGGCCCGGACCGCGTCGGGTCGGTCGGTGGAGAGGACCAGCGAGTCGTGCGAGGAGCGGGGTACGCGGTCGCGCAGCGCCTTGCCGTCGCTCTTCGGCGAGCCTGCCGTATGGCCGGGTCCCCGGCCGTGGTGGTGGCGGAAGCCCGGCACCTCGGGAATCCGGATCTGTCCCACGTCGGGCACCGCTCGCAGGACCGGAACCACCGTCTCGACATCGCTCATCGCGTGCCGCCTCCCCCGTGCTCGTTCAACATCAACAGCTCGAATGCCATGACGGTACCGTCGGCGGCCGACAGCCGTCTCCCCCTGTGGATAACTCCCGGCGGGGGCCATCGGGCAGGCCACCGCCGGGAGTTGTCCACAGCCAAACGCCCGAGGTCAGACGCCGACCGCTTCCTCCAGCTCCTCCTCGACCCCGTCCTCGAGTTCCTCGTCTCCCTCCCGGCCTCCGTCTCCGCCTGCGACACCCGCACCGGCCCCGGCCCCGGCGGCCACACCCACACCAGCTGCCACACCCGCACCAGCTCCAGCCCCAGCTCCAGCCCCCGCACCGGCTCCCGCCCCCGCAGCCACCGCGTCCGCGCCCCGCCTCCGCTCGGCCAGCGCCGCGATGCCCATCAGCGCGACGCCCGCCAGCAGCCAGAGCGCCAGGACCAGCACGTGGCCGCCGAGGCCGTTGCCCGCGAAGTACACGTGGCTGCGGGCGCCCTCGATGAACCCGGCGCCGTTCCAGAAGGCGTGCAGGGCGCCGAAGAAGCCGGGCTGGAGTTCGGGCCGGAAGATGCCGCCCGAGCTGGTGAAGTTGAGCATCACGAACAGCACCATCACGCCGAGCGTCGTCCACCTCTTGAGGAAGGTGTGCAGGCCGACGCCGATCAGCAGGATCCCGGCCGAGTACAGCCACGCCATGCCCCAGACGCCGCCGAGTCCGGTGTCGACGAGGTGGAACATCGGGCCCGCGAAGACCGCTCCGATGCCGCTGACCAGGAGGGACATGCCCAGCGCCAGCAGCGCCCTGATCCGCAGCGGCAGCACCGCCCCGGCGCCGCCGATCACCGCGACGGAGGCGTACGAGCCGATGCTCAGCGCGACCAGCAGGAAGAAGATGCCCTGGCCGGTCGGGTCGCCCTTGGCGAGGTCCGTCACGTCGGTCACCTTGAGGGGCGCGTTCTGCGCCGCCGCCACCTTGGTGAAGACCTTCTCGACGGCCGTGGCACTCGTGTCGGAGGAGGCGGAGGCGACGAGGAGTTCGGGCTTGGCGCCGGGGATGTAGGCGCCGTACACGTGCTGCCGCTCAAGGCCGTCGACGGCGGTCGCGCGATCGGGCACGGTACGGACGTCGAGCGCGCCCGCGCCCTTGTCCTGGAGGGTCTGGGCGAGCACCTGCGCGCTCGGGCCCGAGCCGACGATGTCGACCCGCAGGTCGTGCGGCTGCGGGTTGTGGAAGGCCCCCAGATACGCGAGGCCCATCCCGACACACATCAGCAACGGGGTGAGGAGATGGCTGAGCACATGGCGCAGGGGGCTGGGAGCGGTACCGGCGGACACCAGAACTCCAATGGTTGGCTTATACAACTCACTCGATATGTTGTACCATACAACCACTTTCGGGGAATGGCGAACTCCCAGATCAGAGCCCCAATGCCGCCGCGCGCACCACCCGCCTCACCGGCAAGCCGCGCCCAGCTCCACCCTTAGCCCCAGCCCCCGCTCCGGTGTTTCACGTGAAACAACCCCCGCACCGCCTGCCGCGCGCCGCTTACCGCCCACGGCTGCCGCGCGCCCCCGGCCGCGTCCCGCCCCCCCACCCCGCCTACAACCCCGCATCCCGCGCCAGCAGCGCCGCCTGCACCCTGTTCTCGCACTCCAGCTTCGCCAGGATGCGGCTCACATACGTCTTCACCGTGGCCTCGCTCATATGGAGCCGCTTCCCGGCGTCCGCGTTGGACAGGCCCTCGCCGAGCAGCGCCAGTACGTCCCGCTCCCGCGCGGACAGCACCTCCACCCGGCGCCGCGCCTCCTCACCCCGGGCCGCCGTGCGCCCCGTGGCCAGCTGGTCCACGACGTGCCGGGTGGCGCCGGGCGACAGATAGGCGTCCCCGGCCGCCGCCGCCCGTACCGCGGCGATCAGCTCGGCCGGGGCGGTGTCCTTCAGGAGGAAGCCGGCGCCCCCATGCTCCAGCGCGCGCAGCACGTTCTCCCGCTCGCCGAACGTCGTGAGGATGATCACGCGGGCCGCCGGGGTGCTCCTGCGCAGCTCGGCCAGCGCGGTCAGGCCATCCATCACCGGCATCTGGATGTCGAGCAGCACCACATCGGCGCCATGCGCCCGCGCCGCCTCGATGGCCTCCCGGCCGTTCGCCGCCTCGGCCACGACCTCGATGGCCGGGTCCGACGTGAGGATCATCCTGATGCCCGCCCTGATCAGCGGCTCGTCGTCCGCGATCACGACCTTGATCCGCAGGCCGTGCACCGACCCCGGACTGCCCGGGGTCCCCGGGGTCCCCGGGGTCCCCGGTACTCCCGGGCCTCCCAAACCCCCTGGACCGCGTGGATCCCCTGGTCCGAGTGGACCGAGTGGACCGCCTGGACCCGTCACGCCTGCTCCTGTCCTCGCGCCGCGCCGACCTGCTCCCGCCGCGCACCGCGCTAGCGCTCGACCTCGTACGACTGCTTCTCGATCAGCTTGCCGTCCTTGAAGCAGAACCGGAAAACGGGCTCGGTCCTGACACTGTCGCCGAACTTGGACGACCTCAGCACCAGGCAGCTCGAACCGGCGGGCTCCGCCGGGCCCTTGCCGGGCAGCCCCGTCGTGAGGAACGTGTCTCCGGCGGGCAGCCGGTCGCGTACCTCCTGCTCGGAGCTTCCGACCTTGATGTCCTGGTACTCGGCCGGATCGGTCATCCCCTCGTCCGCGGCCCCGGCGAAGAAGAACAGCCCGACACCCGCGGCCACCGCGAGCAGCACCACCACCGCGAAGGCGATCCCGCACCCCAGGGCGACGCCCCCGGCCCTGTTCCTGCTGCTCATGGCCAACTCCCTCTCCGCGACGTTCAGGTCGACGTTCCAGCCGACAGGCCCGCCGGCCCACTGCCGGCCGGTCCCCGTCGCACCGGCCGGGCCACTGTCGCCGTACGGGAGCGCCCCCGGCTGCTGCCGGAAGTCGTCGGCCGTATCGACGAAGGTCGTCGCCTCGGCCGCCCCGTACGGGAGCACCCCGGCCACCCGGAAGCCCCCGTCGTCGGTCCGCCCCGTGTGGACCATGCCGCCGACCAGGCGGGCCCGTTCGTGCAGCCCGGTCAGGCCCTGGCCGCCGCTGACCACGTCGCCCCGGGCGAGCCCGGGCGCCGGCCCATTGACGACCTCGACGACGAGCGAGTCGGGCTCGTAGCGCAGTTCCACGCCGATGGGGGCGGCGGGCGCGTGCTTGTAGGCGTTGGTCAGCGCCTCCTGGACGATGCGGTACGCCGCGTGGTCGGACGCGGGGGCCAGTCGCCGGGGCTCCCCCGTCTCGCGCAGCTCCACCGTGGTGCCCGCCGCCCGGGCGGCCGCCACCAGGGCCTCGACGCCCGCCGTGCCGCGGGCGGCGCGCTGTGCCTCGTCCGTGTGGTGGTCCGGCGCCTCGACGCCGTCGCGCAGGATGCCGACGACCGCGCGCAGTTCGTGCATGGCGGCGACCGAGGCCTCCCGCAGCACCCCGACGGCCTCGCGCTGGCGGCCCGTCAGCGCCGGGTCGACCTCAAGAGCCCCGGTGTGCACGGAGATCAGCGCCAGTCGGTGGCCGAGGCTGTCGTGCATGTCCTGGGCGATGCGCTGGCGTTCGCGCAGTCTGGCTTGTCCGGCGACCATCGCGCGCTCGCGCAGCAGCTGCGCGTTGCGCTCCTGCATGGTCTGCAGCAGGGTCCGGCGCTGGTACCAGTAGCGGCTGGCGAGGCCCGGTACGACGGCGATCACCATGAAGAAGAGCGACGCGAACAGGGCGATGACGAACAGCGGCCCCTCGCCGGACTCGGTGAGCGCGATACCGGCCAGATATCCGGCGAACGCGGCACAGAACGCGACCAGGGCCCGTCCCGCCCCGGCGATGCGCCGCCCCGCCGAGCAGGCCACCACGAGCAGCAGCAAGGTGGCGCCCGCGGTGGTCCCGCTGAGCGTGGCCGTGGCGATGAGCACGCCCGCGGGGAACCTGCGGCGCAGCGGCGTCAGGACGAGGACGGCGACGGCGACCAGGGCGGGCGCCACCAGGCCGCCGGTGGCCAGCAGGCTCACACCGGAGGCGGCCAGGGCCAGCAGGAGGGCGAGGGCCGACTCGCCGACGGTCCGGCGGCGCGACCAGGGCTCTGGCCCCGCCAGCCGTCGGCGGGCGTCCTGGATCTTCGATGACACATCCACGCCCGCACCCTAGGCAGCGGCCCGGGCGCCGGACGGCTCTCTTTCGTCGCGCCCCGCCGAGACGAAAGTCTCCGTGGCGATCGGGAGCGAGCGAGGGGGAGCGCTGGGGAGTGCTCGGGTGCGAGCCGGAGTGATCCGGACCGATCGCGAGCCATCGGGACGGCCGCCGACGCGCTCGGTCGCCGCGTCGTTTCCCGTATCCGAGTCAATTCCCGTACCCGGGAACGCGGAAGCCCCGCCGGTCGTTTGACCTGCGGGGCTTCCGTTCGGTGGGCGAGGGGGGATTTGAACCCCCACGTCCCGAAGGACACTGGCACCTGAAGCCAGCGCGTCTGCCGTTCCGCCACTCGCCCGAGTGGTGTCCGAGGCCTTCGCACCTTTTCGGTGCGCTTGCCTGGCGACGTCGAGAAGATTAGCACGCTGCGCAGGGTGGATTCACATCCGTTGTTTCCGCTGCCCCTGGCGGGCAGGAGAGGGGAGGAAGGACGACGTACAGCGACGGCTCGGGGACCCACAGGAACCTCACAGGGCTCCGATGGGAACGGGGAGGGGCCGCACCCACTCCTCCACGGTGCACCCCGGGTGCGGGACACTGTCAGGAGGCCACCTCTACGATCCGTGTGAGAGGTGACACTCGTCCACCGGTCACAGAAGGGGAACCAGCCGATTTCCCGACGCGTGGATACGATCAGTAAGCAGTACCAGGACGACATCGACGGAGGAGGTGCCCCATGGGAGTCCTGAAGCGTTTCGAGCAGCGTCTCGAAGGCCTGGTCAACGGCACCTTCGCGAAGGTCTTCAAGTCCGAGGTCCAGCCCGTCGAGATCGCCGGCGCCCTCCAGCGCGAGTGCGACAACAACGCGACGATCTGGAACCGCGAGCGGACCGTCGTCCCCAACGACTTCATCGTCGAGCTCAGCGCGCCCGACTTCGAACGCCTGAGCCCGTACTCGGGCCAGCTGGGCGACGAACTGTCCGGCCTGGTCCGCGACTACGCCAAGCAGCAGCGGTACACGTTCATGGGGCCGATCAAGGTCCATCTGGAGAAGGCCGACGACCTCGACACCGGCCTGTACCGGGTGCGCAGCCGTACGCTCGCCTCCAGCACCGACCAGCAGGACCTGCACAACCAGCAGGAGCAGTACGGCAGGCCTCCCGGCCCGGCCCGTCCCGCTCCCGCCGCACCGCCGCAGCCCGCCCAGGGCCGCGGCGGCTACGGCTATCCGCCCGCCGCGGCACCGCCGATGCCCGCCGTCCCGCCCCCCGGCGGGAACGGCGGCCCCGGCCGCCCCGGCGCGGACCGCCGCCCGACGGCTCCCGGCCCCATGCCGGGCTCCCAGGTGCGGCGCTGGATCGAGATCAACGGCACCCGCCACCAGATCTCCCGCCCGACGCTGGTGCTGGGTCGCAGCACCGACGCCGACGTGCGGATCGACGACCCCGGCGTCTCGCGCCGGCACTGTGAGATCCGGACCGGAACGCCCTCGACGATCCAGGATCTCGGGTCCACCAACGGCATCGTGGTGGACGGGCAGCACACCACCCGCGCTACGCTCCGCGACGGCTCGCGGATCGTCGTGGGCAGTACCACCATCGTTTACCGGCAAGCCGAAGGGTGAAGCGGGGGCAATGTCAGAGCTGACCCTCACGGTCATGCGGTTGGGTTTCCTCGCCGTACTGTGGCTGTTCGTCATCGTGGCCGTTCAGGTCATCCGCAGCGACCTGTTCGGCACCCGGGTCACCCAGCGCGGTTCGCGCCGGGGCAGTGACACGGGTAGCCGGCAGACCGGTGGCCGCCAGGCCGCCGCCGCTGCCGCCGCGCCGCCGCCGCAGCGCGGCCAGCAGGCCCCGTCCGGCGGCCGCCAGCGCCGGGGCGCGCCGACCAAGCTGGTGGTGTCCGAGGGCACCCTCACCGGCACGACGGTGGCGCTGCAGGGCCAGACCATCACGCTGGGCCGGGCGCACGACTCGACGATCGTCCTCGACGACGACTACGCATCGAGCCGTCATGCCAGGATCTACCCGGACCGGGACGGCAACTGGATCGTCGAGGACCTCGGTTCCACCAATGGCACCTACCTGGACCGGACGCGGCTCACCACCCCGACCCCGATTCCGCTGGGCGCGCCGATCCGCATCGGCAAGACCGTCATCGAGCTGCGGAAGTAGTACGACAATGAGCGAGCGGAGCGAGCGAGCCGCGGCGGTCCGGACGGCGGACCGGGACGGGCTCCCGACCGGAGGGTGGGCAGTGTGGCTCGACATGACCGGCTGTACCCCGAGCCGACGGGCGAGGTGGGCATGAGTCTCTCCCTGCGCTTCGCCGCCGGATCCCACAAGGGCATGATCCGCGAGGGCAACGAGGACTCCGGTTACGCGGGTCCGCGTCTCCTCGCCATCGCCGACGGCATGGGCGGCCAGGCCGCCGGTGAGGTCGCCTCATCCGAGGTGATCTCCACCCTGGTCACGCTCGACGACGACGTGCCCGGCTCCGACATCCTCACCTCGCTCGGTACGGCGGTGCAGCGCGCCAACGACCAGCTGCGCATGATGGTCGAGGAGGACCCCCAGCTGGAGGGGATGGGCACCACGCTCACCGCTCTGCTGTGGACGGGCCAGCGTCTCGGCCTGGTGCACGTGGGCGACTCGCGCGCGTATCTGCTGCGCGACGGCGTGCTCACCCAGATCACGCAGGACCACACCTGGGTGCAGCGGCTCGTGGACGAGGGCCGCATCACCGAGGAGGAGGCGACGACGCATCCGCAGCGCTCGCTGCTGATGCGCGCGCTGGGCAGCGGCGACCACGTCGAGCCGGACCTGTCGATCCGCGAGGTGCGGGGCGGCGACCGCTATCTGATCTGCTCCGACGGCCTGTCGGGGGTGGTGTCCCACCAGACGATGGAGGACACCCTCGCCAGCTACCACGGCCCGCAGGAGACGGTGCAGGAGCTGATCCAGCTCGCGCTGCGCGGCGGCGGCCCGGACAACATCACGGTGATCGTGGCGGACGTCCTGGACGTCGACTCCGGCGACACGCTGGCCGGGCAGCTCAGCGACATCCCGGTGATCGTGGGCGCGGTCGCCGAGAACCAGCTCCAGCTCAACGACGACGGGGCGATGCAGACCCCGGCGGGCCGTGCCTCGGGCCTTGGCCGTCCCACCCCGCCGCAGGGGGGCTTCGGCCCGCCCGGCAGCGGTGAGGACAGCGGCTACGGCGCCCCGCCCGAGGGCACCTTCGGCACCTACTCGGACGAGGACTTCGTCAAGCCGCGGCGCGGCAGGTGGCTGAAGAGATCCCTCTACATCGTGCTCGCCCTGGCCGTGGTCGGCGGCGGGCTGTACGGCGGTTACCGCTGGACGCAGACCCAGTACTACGTCGGCACCAAGGACGAGCACGTCGCGCTCTACCAGGGCATCAGCCAGGACCTCGCCTGGGTGAAGCTGTCGAAGGTGGAGACCGACCACCCCGAGATCGAACTCAAGTACCTGCCGCCGTACCAGCGCAAGCAGGTCGAGGCGACGATCGCCGAGAGCAGTCTCAGCAAGGCCCAGGCCAAGATCACCGAACTGTCCACGCAGGCGTCGGCGTGCAAGAAGGACGAACAGCGGCGCGCCGCCGAGAGCCAGAACCCGCCGAAGACCGGTACGACGGCCTCCCCGTCGCCCGGCAAGACCGGTTCCACCAAGACCACCGCCACTCCCACGCCCGGCCCCAGCCTCTCGGAGGAAGAGCAGAAGCTGGTCCCGCAGTGCGGTAAGCAGTAGGCAGCCGTAGGGGGCCTTTCCACACCATGAGCGTTGTCACCAACACGACCACCATCGGCGCGATCGACGCACCGAGCCGCCGCAACACCGAGCTCGCGCTGCTCGTCTTCGCCGTCGCCATCCCGGTGTTCGCGTACGCCAACGTGGGCCTGGCCATGACCGGCAAGCTGCCATCCGGCATGCTCGGTTACGGCCTCGGCCTCGGGCTGCTCGCGGCCGTCGGGCACCTCGTGGTGCGCAAGTTCGCCCCGTACGCGGACCCGCTGCTGCTGCCGCTGGCGACGCTGCTGAACGGGCTGGGCCTGGTGATGATCTGGCGCCTGGACCAGTCGCCGCGTCTGATCCAGCGGGCCAAGACCTCCTTCGGCGCTTTCCACCCGGACGCGCCCAAGCAGATGCTGTACACGGCGATCGGCGTGGCGCTGTTCATCGGCGTGCTCATGCTCCTGAAGGACCACCGGATCCTTCAGCGCTACACGTACATCTCGATGGCGTGCGCGCTGTTCCTGCTGGTCCTGCCGATGTTCTTCCCGGCGGTGAACGGCGCCAAGATCTGGATCTCCATCCCCGGTCTGGGCACGATCCAGCCCGGCGAGTTCGCGAAGATCATCATCGCGGTGTTCTTCTCCGGCTATCTGATGGTCAAGCGGGACGCGCTGGCGCTGGCCAGCCGCCGCTTCATGGGCCTGTACCTGCCGCGCGGCCGCGACCTCGGCCCGATCCTCGTGGTGTGGGGCGTCTCGATCCTCATCCTGGTCTTCGAGACCGACCTCGGTACCTCGCTGCTCTTCTTCGGCCTGTTCGTGATCATGCTGTACGTGGCCACCGAGCGGACCAGCTGGATCGTCTTCGGTCTGGTGATGTCGGCGGCCGGCGCCGTCGCGGTGGCGTCGTTCGAGCCGCACGTGAAGCTGCGTGTGGACGCCTGGCTCGACCCCTTCGGCTGCTACAAGACGACCGGCGCCTGTGAGCAGATCGGCCAGGCGATCATGTCGTTCGGCTCCGGCGGCACGCTCGGTACGGGCCTGGGCCAGGGCAACTCCGACCTGATCGGCTTCGCCGCCAACGCCGACTTCATCCTCTCCACCGTCGGCGAGGAGCTGGGCCTGGCCGGGATGATGGCGATCCTGCTGATCTACGGCTTGATCGTGGAGCGGGGCGTGCGCACCGCGCTCGCCGCCCGTGACCCGTTCGGCAAGCTGCTGGCCATCGGCCTGTCCGGCGCGTTCGCGCTGCAGGTCTTCGTGGTCGCCGGCGGTGTCATGGGGCTCATCCCGCTGACCGGTATGACCATGCCGTTCCTCGCGCAGGGCGGATCCTCGGTCATCGCCAACTGGGCGCTGATCGGCATCCTCATCCGGATCAGCGACACCGCGCGCCGCCCGGCGCCCGCCCCTGCCCCGTCCCCCGACGCCGAGATGACCCAGGTGGTCCGACCGTGAACAAGCCCCTGCGACGGATCGCGATCTTCTGCGGGCTGCTGATCATGGCCCTGATGATCCGCGACAACTGGCTCCAGTACGTGCGCGCCGACGAGCTGAACGCGCACAAGTACAACCGGCGCGTCCAGATCGAGCGGTTCGCCCACGAGCGCGGCAACATCATCACGGCCGACGGCCAGCCGATGACCGCGTCCAAGGAGACCTCGGGCAGCGACTTCAAGTTCAAGCGGGCCTGGAACAACGGCAGCCTCTGGTCGCCGGTGACCGGTTTCAACTCGCAGGCCTTCGACTCCTCGCAGCTGGAGAACATCGAGGACAAGATCCTCTCGGGCAACGACGACCGGCTCTTCTTCGACCGGACGCTCGCGATGTTCACCGGGGAGAAGAAGCAGGGCGGCAACGTCGTCACCACCCTCAACAGCGCCGCCCAGAAGGCCGCCTTCGAGGGGCTCGGCGACAAGAAGGGCGCGGTCGCCGCGATCGACCCGCGCACCGGCGCGATCCTGGCGCTGGCCTCGACGCCGTCGTACGACCCGTCGGTCTTCGCGGGCAACTCCAAGGCGGACTCCGCCGCCCGCGAGAAGCTGCTCAAGGACAAAGACAAGCCCATGCTGAACCGGGCGCTGCGCGAGACCTACCCGCCCGGCTCCACGTTCAAGGTGGTCACCGCCTCGGCGGCGCTGGAGAACGGGCTGTACTCCAGCATCGACGAGCCGACCCGCTCGCCGGTGCCGTACCAGCTGCCGCAGTCGACGATGCCGCTGAAGAACGAGGGGAACATCCCCTGCGAGAACGCCAACCTCAAGGTGGCGCTCCAGTGGTCCTGCAACACCGTCTTCGGCAAGATCAGCGATGACCTCGGCAACAAGAAGATGATCGACGAAGCCAACAAGTTCGGCTTCAACGACGAGATCTTCACCCCGGTCCGCGCGGACGCGAGCGTCTATCCCAAGGACAACCGGCCGCAGAACGCGATGGCCGGCATCGGCCAGGCCTCCAACCGCGCCACCCCGCTCCAGATGGCCATGGTGGCCGCCGCCGTCGCCAACGACGGCAAGCTGATGAAGCCGTACATGGTCGACCAGCTCCAGGCACCCAACCTCGACATCCTCTCCAAGACCCAGCCGGAGAAGATGAGCCAGCCGCTGTCGGCGGCCAACGCCCAGAAGGTCCAGGCGCTGATGGAGAACGTCGTCACGGACGGCACGGGCAAGAAGGGCGCCATCGACGGCGTCACCGTCGGCGGCAAGACCGGCACCGCCCAGCACGGCCTCAACAACGCGGAGAAGCCGTACGCCTGGTTCATCTCGTACGCCAAGACCGACCAGGGCTCCCCGGTCGCGGTCGCGGTCGTGGTCGAGGACGGCGAGGCCAACCGCGACGACATCTCCGGCGGCGGTCTGGCCGCCCCCATCGCCAAGGCCGTGATGAAGGCGGTGCTCAAGAAGTGATCAAGGGACGTTTCACGTGAAACAGTCCTCGTTTCACGTGAAACGTCTCTCGCGCCCTGTACCGGTCCGGTATCAGCTGGCGGTCACGGACGGATCAGCTACCGGTGCCCGGTAGCGTATGCGCGAACAGCACACCGCCGGACCACACACACGGGTGCGGTCGGGACTAACGGAGAGGGCTGGAACGTTATGGAAGAGCCGCGTCGCCTCGGCGGCCGGTACGAGCTGGGCCAGGTGCTCGGCCGTGGTGGCATGGCCGAGGTCTACCTCGCGCACGACACCCGGCTCGGCCGCACCGTCGCCGTGAAGACGCTGCGGGCCGACCTCGCCCGCGACCCGTCCTTCCAGGCCCGGTTCCGCCGTGAGGCCCAGTCCGCCGCCTCGCTCAACCACCCGGCGATCGTCGCGGTCTACGACACCGGCGAGGACTACGTCGACCAGGTCTCCATCCCGTACATCGTGATGGAGTACGTCGACGGGTCCACTCTGCGTGAGCTGCTTCACTCCGGGCGCAAGCTGCTGCCCGAGCGCACGCTGGAGATGACGGTCGGCATCCTGCAGGCCCTGGAGTACTCCCACCGGGCCGGCATCGTCCACCGCGACATCAAGCCGGCGAACGTCATGCTGACGCGCACCGGCCAGGTCAAGGTCATGGACTTCGGCATCGCGCGGGCCATGGGCGACTCCGGCATGACGATGACGCAGACCGCGGCCGTCATCGGCACCGCCCAGTACCTCTCCCCGGAGCAGGCCAAGGGCGAGCAGGTCGACGCCCGCTCCGACCTGTATTCGACGGGGTGCCTCCTCTACGAGCTGCTGACGGTGCGGCCGCCGTTCGTCGGTGACTCGCCGGTCGCGGTCGCCTACCAGCACGTACGGGAAGAGCCGCAGCCGCCGAGCAACTTCGACCCCGAGATCACGCCCGAGATGGACGCGATCGTCCTGAAGGCGCTGGTCAAGGACCCGGACTACCGCTACCAGTCGGCCGACGAGATGCGCGCCGACATCGAGGCCTGCCTCGACGGCCAGCCGGTCGCCGCGACCGCCGCCATGGGCGCGGCCGGCTACGGCGGCTACGACGCGTACACCTCGGGCCCCCAGGACCAGCCGACGACCGCGCTGCGTCCCACGGACGCGGCGGGCCAGACGTCCATGCTGCCCCCGGTCAACCCGGACGACGGCGGCTACGGCTACGACGACCGCCCCGACCGCCGCCGCCAGAAGAAGTCGCACACGTCGACGATCCTGCTGGTGCTCGCCGGTGTGCTGGTGCTCGTCGGCGCCATCCTGATCGGCAAGTCGGTCTTCGGCGGGGGCGGCGACAGCGGCCTCGTGCCGGTGCCGCAGTTGGTCGGCGAGACCCAGAAGTCCGCCGAGAGCCTGACGGCGAACGTCGGCCTCAAACTGACCGTGTCCAAGAGCGAGCCCTGCGCCGACCAGCCCAAGGGCAGCGTCTGCAGCCAGACCCCGACCAGCGGCAAGCTGAAGAAGGGCGAAGCCGTCACGGTCGTCGTCTCGACCGGCGCACCCAAGGTCGAGGTCCCGGACGTCACGGAGAAGAAGAAGGACAACGCGACCCAGCTCCTGCAGGAGAAGGGCTTCAGCGTGAAGACGACCGCGGTCGAGTCCGAGCAGGAGGAAGGCACGGTCGTCAGCCAGGACCCCAAGGGCGGCGACCAGGTCGAGAAGGGCTCCGAGGTCACGCTCTCGATCGCCAAGAAGAAGACGACCAAGCTGCCGGACGTCAAGGACAAGGACTACAACGCGGCCGTGGCGCAGCTCAACGGCCTCGGGTTCACGAACATCTCCCGCCAGGACGTCGACTCGGACAAGCCCGCGGGCCAGGTCGTCGACCAGTCGCCCAAGGGCAACAGCGACCAGACCAAGGACGTCCAGATCGTCCTGAAGGTCTCCAAGGGCCCGCAGACGCCCACGCAGGTCCCCGTGCCCAGCGTGTTCGGGATGACCGTCAAGCAGGCCACGGAGAAGCTCAACGCGGCCGGATTCAGCAACATCCAGTTCGCGCCGGGCAGCTCCGTCGATGAGAAGGCCCGGGTCACCTCGCAGACCCCGCCGGCCAACACCCCGTCCGACCCGGCCACCACGGCGATCGTCCTGACGACGATCGGCGGCGGCGGAAACCAGGGCCAGAACGGCGGCACCTTCCCGTTCGGCGGCCCGTCCGGCGGCTGACCGGCAGCACAGCGCAAAGCCCCGGTCCCCTTCACGGGGGGCCGGGGCTTTTCCGTACGTACGCGGTGTCCGTCGTCCACGCGGGGCTCGGGGCCCCTAGGGCCTGTCGTCAGGCGTCGCAGGACAGACGGGAATTTGACGACAGGCCCTAGCGCAGCTCGACGGGCTTGGTGCGCTTCTCGTCGACCTTCTGGGTGCGGACCAGTTCGCCCCACACGATGTAGCGGTAGTCGGAGGTGTAGACGGGCGTGCACGTCGTCAGCGTGATGTAGTGACCCGGCTTCTTGGCACCCGACTCCTTCGGCACCGGCTGGAGGACGTCGACGTTGTACTTAGACGTCTCCGTCAGCTCCGCGAACGTCTTGTAGACGTACCAGGTGTCCTTCGTCTCGAAGACGATCGGATCGCCGGTCCTTATCTTGTCGATGTTGTGGAACTTCGCACCGTGGCCGTCGCGGTGCGCGGCGAGCGTGAAGTTGCCCTTGGCACCGCTCGCGGGCAGGACCGCCTTCAGCGGGTCGGTGTAGTAGCCCGCGACGCCGCCGTTGAGGACCTCGGTGTCGGTGCCCTTCTTGACCAGCACCTCGCCGTTCTTCATGGCGGGTACGTGCAGGAAGCCGATGCCACCCTTGGTGTCGAGGGCGCCGGGGCCGCTGTTCGCCCAGTCGCGGCGCACGTCCTTGCTCTGCTTGGCCGCCTCGCGGTCCGCTATGACGTTGGTCCACCACAGCGAGTAGACGACGAAGAGGCCGAGCACCAGCCCGGCCGTGATCAGCAGCTCGCCGATGACGCTGACGACCCCGGCGACCGCGCCGCGGCGGCGCGGTCGCGGCGGGACGGGGGCCTCGGCCTGCTGCTCGTCGTGCTCGGTCCTCAACTCCACCGCACCTGCCTGTCGTTCCGTCAGCCGGCGAGCGCGTCGGGCACGCCCTTGCTGCGCGGTCGTTCGTCGACCATCTTGCCCCACACGATCATTCGGTACGTACTCGTGAATTCGGGGGTGCAGGTCGTCAGCGTCAAGTAGCGGCCCGGCCGGGTGAAGCCCGAGCCGACCGGGATCGGCTTGAGCACCGAGACGTTCTTGGGGCTGGTCGACGGGAGCATGCCGGTGATCGCGTACGTGTAGTACGCCTGCTGGGTCTCCACGATCACCAGATCGCCCGGCTTGAGCCGGTTGATGTAGCGGAAGGGCTCGCCGTGCGTGTTGCGGTGCCCGGCGACCGCGAAGTTGCCTGTCTTGTCGCCCGGCATCGCGGTCTTGAGGCTGCCCTGGCCGTAGTGGCCGACCATGCCCTTGTCGAGGACCTTGTGCTTGTTGGTGCCCTCGGCGACGGGGACGACCACGTCCAGCTTGGGGATGTGCATGATGGCGAAGCCCTTGCCGGGCTCGAAGGCACCCGGAGCCTTCTTGCCGCTGTCCCAGTCGTGCGTGATCTTCTTCGCCTCGCTGCCCGCCTGCTGATGGGCGCGGATGTTGGTCCACCACAGCTGGTAGGTGACGAACAGGAGCATCACCACGCCGAGCGTGATGAACAGTTCGCCGACGATCCTGCTGGCCACCACGGCCGCGCTGTCCTTGCGCGCCTTGGCGGCGCGGCGCGCCTCGGCGCGCGTCAGCGGACGGCCGGCCGACACGGTCTCCGCGGACGCGGACGCGGACGCGGCCGGGGCACGGTGCCCCCGCGCCTTGGCGGCCCGGCGGCGCTCGGCACGCCCGCCGGTGGGGGGCGCGGGCGGCTCGGGCATGCGCTTGAGCGCCATGGTGGAGTCGTCGAAGGGCACGCCACCGGGCTCCCCGGCCAGAGGCAACGGCTCAGGACCGGGCTCCGGCAGCGGCTCCGCCACGGGGGCCGGAGCAGGGGCCGGAGCAGGGGCCGGAGCAGGGGCCTGAGCAGGGGCCTGAGCGGCGGTCCGACCGGCCTGCGCGTACCACTCCTGAGGCTCGGGACCGAGCGGCGCGGGCTCGTGGCCGAGGGATGCCGGCTCGTGGCCGAACGCCGCGGGCTCGTGGTCGAACGGTGCGGGCTCGGGCACGTCCGCCTGCGGGATGTTGTCCGCCCTGAACCACGGCGACCCGTGACCGCCCGCCGGGAGGGGGTCCGTCAGCGGGTCGTACTCGTGCTCGGGCCGGACGGCCGTCACGCCGCGGCCTTGCCCACCACCGGTGCCAGGCCTGCCGACCGCTCGACGGCTCCCGTGTCCCCGCACCGCACCAGCCAGTTGGCGAGCATCAGATGGCCGTGTTCGGTCAGGACGGACTCCGGGTGGAACTGGACGCCCTCCACGGGCAGTTCCCGGTGGCGGAGCCCCATCACGATCCCGTCGGCCGTCCAGGCGGTGACCTCCAGCTCCGCCGGCAGCGTGGCTGGCTCGGCGGCCAGCGAGTGGTACCGGGTCGCGGTGAACGGCGAGGGCAGCCCCTGGAAGACCCCGGCGCCCTCGTGCAGGACCGGCGAGGTCTTGCCGTGCAGCAGCTCGGGCGCCCGGTCGACCACACCCCCGTACGCGACCATCATCGACTGCATGCCGAGGCAGACGCCGAAGACCGGCACGCCGGTCGCCGCGCAGTGGCGCACCATGTCGACGCAGACACCGGCCTGCTCGGGCGCGCCCGGGCCGGGCGAGAGCAGCACGCCGTCGAAGCCGTCCTGCGCGTGCTCCAGGGACACCTCGTCATTGCGTACCACCTCGCACTCGGCGCCCAGCTGGTACAGGTACTGGACCAGGTTGAAGACAAAGCTGTCGTAGTTGTCCACGACGAGAACGCGTGCGCTCATCGGGTCGCTCCCATGCCCTGGTCGACGGTGACATCGTTGAACGGCAGCAGCGGCTCCGCCCACGGGAAGATGTACTGGAAGAGCACATAGACAATCGCCAGTACCAGTACGAGCGAAGTGAACGCCCGTACCCACGCGTTGCCCGGCAGATGCCGCCAGATCCAGCCGTACATGCTGTCCGCTGTCCCTTCCGACGATCGTTACCGCACCAGACTAAGGGGCGGCGCCGTGAACAGGGGCTCAGCTGGTCAAAGCTTGGGGCTTGCCCGCGGTCACCGGAGCGGTGGAGTCGAGGTGGCCCCAGGCGATCAGCCGGTGGCTGCTGCCCCACTCCGGATCGCAGGTGGTGAGGGTCAGATAGCGGCCCGGGGAGCGGAACGGCGACTTGGCGGGCACCGGATCGATGACCCCCGTGTCGCTCGGCACGGTCCGGTAGGGCTTGTTGTCGACGCGGTAGGTGAACCAGGTCGTCCCGTCGGTGAGCACCACCGCGTCGCCGGGCCGCAGCTCGGGAAAGTCCTTGAACGGGTCGCCGTAGGTGCGCCGGTGCCCGGCCACCGAGAAGTTGCCCGGCTGCCCCAGGCGCGTGGTGGTGGCGTAGTGCCCGAGGCCCTTCTGGAGGTCCTTGACCCCGGTCCCCTCCAGCACCGGCTTGTGCCAGTCCCTGCCCAGCCTGGGGATGTACATGACGGCGAAGGACTTGCCCTCGGTGTACGGGGCGGGGGCGGGCGGCCCGGTCCGCTGCGGCGCGCTCGTGGCGGGGGCGCGGGCCCACTGGTGGTGCAGCTGGGACATCTGGCTGTCGGCGGCGCTGTCCGCCTTCACCCCGGTCCAGTACAGGAGGTACACGACGAAGAGGACGATCAGGGTGCCGACCGTGATGCACAACTCGCTGAACGCCCGGACGACCAGCCGCACCGAGACACCGGGCATCGAGACACCGGGCACCGAGACACCAGGCACCGGGCCGCCTCCTCCCGCGCTATCCCACCGGCTTCGCGTAGTGGAGATCCACTGTGCCCGAGTAGCCGGGCAGAGTCATCGGCTTGTGCTCGTCGACTTTCCAGCCGAGCCCGTACGCCTTCACGTACAGCTGGTAGTTCTGGATCGCCGGGGAGTCGGTGAGCGCCTGGCGCAGCTTCCCGGGCTCGCCCACCGCGGTGATCTTGTACGGGGGCGAGTAGACGCGGCCCTGGAGGATCAGGGTGTTGCCGACGCAGCGCACGGCGCTGGTGGAGATGAGCCGCTGGTCCATGACCTGGATGCCCTGGGCGCCGCCCTGCCACAGCGCGTTCACCACGGCCTGGAGGTCCTGCTGGTGGATGACCAGGTCATTGGGTTGCGGGGCGGGGTAGCCGGGGGCGGCCACGGCGTTGGGCGGGGCGTCGTTGAGGGTGACGCTGAGCGCCTTGCCGGTGACCTTCTCGGTGCCGGCCGCGTCCTTGAGCGCGGCGAGCTGCTGGTCCTGCGCCTTGGTGGAGCCGTTGTCGCGCTGGGCGAGGGCGTCGACGTCGTTGCGGACGGTGGCGGTGGACTGGTCGAGCTCGGCGTTCTTGCGGCTGCGCTGCTGGATCAGGTCGGAGAGCTTCAGCAGCGAGGCGTCGGTGCGGATGTTGGTGCCCTTGGCGGTGTTGAAGCTGGTCACGAAGATGAGTCCGGCCAGGGCGAAGACGGCGGCGGAGAGCAGCCGGACGGGGCGGGCGCGGAAGCGGCGGCCCGGGCCGGCGGGCTCGTCGGGGAGCCCTTCGGGGGAGTCGGCGGAATTGCTCAACGTACCCTTATCTCCTTCGGCGCCACGGAAGCACTACGCTAACGGACGCCTGGGGGCAGCAGTCATCCCCGGTTGCCCCTCCGCCGCCGCCCAGCCACAGTTCCCTGCGCGGTCACGCAGCGCATCGACAGGAGTGTTCCTCGTGCCGAAGTCACGTATCCGCAAGAAGGCCGACTTCACGCCGCCGCCGGCGGCGAAGCAGGCCACCGCCATCAAGCTGGGCAGCCGGGGCTGGGTGGCCCCGGTGATGCTGGCGTTCTTCCTGATCGGGCTCGCCTGGATCGTCCTCTTCTATGTGACCGAGGGCGATCTGCCGCTGAAGTCCTTCGGGAACTGGAACATCGTGGTCGGCTTCGGCTTCATCGCCGGTGGCTTCGGTGTCTCCACGCAGTGGAAGTAGCTCCTCCACAGCCTCCTCGTCAAGCCTTGCCCACAGGTTATCCACAACGCTATCCACACTGGGGAAAAGGTCAGACGATCTGTGGATAACCTCCGCCGTGTTGACGCCGGTGTGACTGCACTCTTCCACACCGGCCCACGGCCCGCCCCTTGTCCCTGCTGGGAAAACCCAGGTCAGCGACAAGGGGCACAGCTGTTCCCCACCGGATGCACAAGATCCGACACACACTGTGGACAACCTTGGGGGAAAGCCCGACTCCGTGTGCCCGCCCAGCTGGAGTCCGCCGGTTCAGGTGAGCGCGGCGGTCCGGGCTGTCACGATGACCAGGGCGGCCAGCAGGACCGCCGCGCACGTCCCCCACTGGATCAGCGCCCGGCGCTCCCGGGGCGCGTGGACCATCGCGTACGCCACCACCGTGCCGCCGACCAGGCCGCCGATGTGGGCCTGCCAGGCGATCCCGCCCCAGGGGTTGAACGTGATCACCAGGTTGATCACCAGGAGCGCGATCAGCGGCCGCATGTCGTAGTTCAGCTTGCGCATCAGTACGGCGGTGGCGCCGAACAGCCCGAAGATCGCCCCGGAGGCGCCGAGCGAGGGCGAGTTCGGAGCGGCGAGCCAGTACGTCAGCGCGCTTCCGGCGATCCCGGAGACGAAGTAGAGCGCCACATAGCGCACCCGGCCGAGCGCCGCCTCCAGCGGTCCGCCGATCAGCCAGAGGCTGAGCATGTTGAAGGCGATGTGCAGGGGGCCGCCGTGCAGGAACGTCGACGTCACCAGGCGGTACCACTGCCCTTCGGCGACGCCCTGGAGCGAGTCGAACCCGGGCGGGAGGGCCCGCCCCAGCATTTCGTACCGGTACTCGAACTTGTCCCCGATCACCTGCTGCAGCAGATAGCCGACCAGGTTGAGCCCGATGAGGATCTTGGTGAGCAGATGCGGGTCGCCGGGCGCGATCGTGGCGCCCGCCATCGTGCGCGGCTGGTTGGCCGTCGGCGCGTGGCCGGTGCCGGAGCCGCCACGGACGCACTCCGGGCACTGGAAGCCGACCGAGGCGCTGACCATGCACTCCGGGCAGATCGGGCGCTCGCAGCGGGTGCAGGTGATACCCGTCTGCACGCCCGGGTGCCGGTAGCAGCTCGGCAGGCTCGCCTGGTCCATCGGGCTCCTTGTACTCGGTGCGGGTGCTTGGCGGGGTGCTCGGTGCGGTGCTCGGTGCGGTGCTCGGTGCGGTGCTCGGTGCGGTGCTCGGTGCGGGCGCGGCAATCGCGCCGCCCCGCTCGTCACGTCATACGGACGAGCGGGGCGGTTTGGTTCCCCTCGAACGGGTGACCGTCGCAGACCCGGCCGGGCGCGGGGCGAGCGGGCTCAGTCCTCGCGTGGATTCAGCCCTCGCCCGGGCTCAGTCCTCGCGTGGATTCAGCCCTCGCGAACTCAGCCCTCGCGGGACTCGATGACGACCGACTCGATGATCACGTCCTGGACGGGACGGTCGGTGCGCGGGTTGGTCTGGGCGCCCGCGATGGCGTCCACGACCTTCTTGCCGGCGTCGTTGGCGACCTCGCCGAAGATCGTGTGCTTACGGGTCAGCCACGCGGTGGGGGACACCGTGATGAAGAACTGGGAGCCGTTGGTGCCCGGCCCGGCGTTCGCCATCGCCAGCAGGTACGGCTTGTCGAAGGACAGCTCCGGGTGGAACTCGTCGGCGAACTCGTAGCCCGGGCCACCGGTGCCGTTGCCCAGCGGGTCCCCGCCCTGGATCATGAAGCCGCTGATCACCCGGTGGAATACCGTGCCGTCGTAGAGCGGATCCGTGGTCTTCTTGCCGGTCGCCGGGTGGGTCCACTCGCGCTCGCCCTTGGCCAGCTCGACGAAGTTCCTGACCGTCTTCGGGGCGTGGTTCGGCAGGAGCCGGATCTCGATGTCCCCTTGGTTGGTCTTCAGGGTGGCGTAAAGCTGCTCGGCCACGGTCTGCCTTCCTTTGGTCTGCACTGACGTCCCACGATCCTCGCACGGAGGGCGCCGCGGCAAGGAAATGCCGCCGATCCCCGCCGAACAGACGCGCCCCGGGGTGAACCGTGGCATCGTCGAACGCGAGCTCTCCCCGCACCGCCCTCGCGCCCTCGTGCCGCGCATCACCCGAAGTCGCCCCGCATGACCCGGATGCCTTTCCGCGCATGCCGGGTACCCGTCCGACAGGCATGATTTCGAGATGGGTGGAAAGGCGACACTGTGCTCATTCCGGCGACAACCCACCGGACCGCCCTGAACCCCGCCACCAAGGAGGAGGATCACGTGACCCGCATGGACAGCGTGCGCGCCGCGACCGGCTCGGCGAAGGAGAGCGTGCTGCACGCCGCGGAAGTGGTGGCGCCCTACGCCGACTCGGCCAAGAACCAGGCCGCGCACTACGCGCACGAGACGCGCGTACGGCTCGCGCCGAAGGTGGCCAAGGCCGCCCAGCAGGCCCGCAGCCAGGCTCATCACCAGTACGGCTCGTATGTCGCGCCGCACGTGCCGCCGAAGGTCGACGAGGTGGCCCGGGAGGCGGCGGCCCGTTCCCGTCGCGCCGCCCGCCAGGCCGCCGACTACACGGCGCCCCGCGTCAGCCAGGCGGTCGCCGCCGCCCAGCCGGTCCGGGAAGAGGCGCTGGCCCGCTCCACGGCCGCCCTGGCGGCCCTGCGCGGCCAGATCACCCCGCGCCAGATCGAGAAGCTGGTGAAGAAGCAGCGGCGCCGGGCCCGGGCCGGACGCGTAGCCAAGTACCTCGTGGTCGCCGGCGTCCTGGCGGGCGGCGCCGTCGCCGCCTGGAAGTGGTGGGACAAGCAGGCCAACCCGGACTGGCTGGTCGAACCCCCCGCCCCCACCGAGGTCGCCGAGCCCACCCCGCTGAGCGCGGTCGACGGCAGCGGCTCCCTCGACCCGGAGGTTCAGGCCAAGGAGGCCGAGGAGGCCGAATACGACGACGAGCGCGACGGGAACCACTGACCCCGGCCCCCGGCCGTACACAACGAAACGGCGGGTGCCGTGGACCACTGGTCCACGGCACCCGCCGTCGTCTTGCTGTGGAGCCTAGGGGAGTCGAACCCCTGACATCTGCCATGCAAAGACAGCGCTCTACCAACTGAGCTAAGGCCCCGGAAAGGTGATGCGCAGACCAGAGTACCGGGTGGAACGGGGTATCCCGCAAAAGGATTGGGACTCCCGGTGGGCGACCACTCTCCGTAAGATGCTCGTCGGGGTTCGCGACAGCGAAGCGCCCCAATGGGGAAGCGATGGGGAGACGCGCAATGGACGCAACGCAGCAGGAAGCGACCGCAAGAGCGAGGGAGCTTCAGCGGAGCTGGTACGGAGAGCCGCTGGGGGCGCTCTTCCGCCGACTGATAGACGATCTCGGCCTGAACCAGGCCAGGCTCGCCGCCGTCCTCGGCCTGTCGGCCCCCATGCTGTCCCAGCTGATGAGCGGTCAGCGCGCCAAGATCGGCAACCCGGCCGTCGTCCAGCGCGTACAGGCCCTGCAGGACCTGGCCGGCCAGGTCGCCGACGGCAGCGTCAGCGCCGCCGAGGCCACCGACCGGATGGACGAGATCAAGAAGTCCCAGGGCGGCTCCGTCCTCACCAACACCGGCCAGGCCACCACGAGTTCGGGCGCTCCGACCGTGCGCCGCGTGGTGCGCGAGATCCAGTCGCTGCTGCGCTCGGTCGCCGCCGCCGGGGACATCATCGACGCCGCCGACACCCTCGCCCCGGCCCACCCCGAGCTGGCAGAGTTCCTCCGGGTGTACGGCGCCGGACGCACCGCCGAGGCGGTCGCCCACTACGAGGCGCACCAGAGCTGACGGCCATGGGGGCGGGGATGTCAGGTGGGTGAGGTCTTCGCCGGTCGGTACGAACTCATCGACCCGATCGGACGCGGTGGCGTCGGCGCCGTCTGGCGCGCCTGGGACCACCGCCGCCGCCGCTGCGTGGCGGCGAAGGTCCTCCAGCAGAGCGACGCGCACACCCTGCTGCGCTTCGTCCGCGAGCAGGCCCTGAGGATCGACCACCCTCATGTGCTGGCCCCGGCGAGCTGGGCCGCCGACGACGACAAGGTCCTGTTCACCATGGACCTGGTGACCGGCGGCTCGCTGGCCCATCTGATCGGGGACTACGGGCCGCTGCCGCCCCGGTTCGTCTGCGTGCTGCTCGACCAGTTGCTCGCGGGACTCGCCGCGGTGCACGCCGAGGGGGTCGTCCACCGCGACATCAAACCGGCCAACATCCTCCTCGAAGCCACCGGCACCGGACGTCCGCATCTGCGGCTGTCCGACTTCGGCATCGCGATGCGCAAGGGCGAGCCCCGGCTCACCGAGACGAACTACGTGATGGGGACGCCGGGGTACTTCGCGCCCGAGCAGATCACGGGCGCGGACCCGGACTTCCCGTCCGACCTGTTCGCGGTCGGGCTGGTCGCGCTGTATCTGCTGGAGGGTCAGAAGCCTGACGCCCGGGCCCTGGTGGAGTACTTCACCACGCACGGCACACCGGGGGCCCCACAAGGCGTCCCGGAGCCTCTGTGGCAGGTGCTGGCGGGTCTGCTGCAGCCGGACCCGCACGTCAGGTTCCGGACGGCCACGGGCGCGCGCAAGGCGCTGGCCTCGGCCGTGGAGCTGCTGCCGGAGGTCGCGCCCGACGAGGAGCCCGTCGAGGTCTTCGACCAGATCGGCCCGCTGCCGGAAGGTTTCGTACCGCGCGAGCTCCCGCCGGTCCTGCGGCATCCGCAGACGTCCGGAACGCCACGGCACCCGGCTCCGGCCCACTCCCCGGCCCAGCCCCCGGCCTTCTCCCCGCCCCCGTACGACGCGTCGCAGCAATCGCCGCACCTCGGGCGGGAGCAGCAGCAGAACCAGCCGCAGGACCAGCTACAGGACCAGCTACAGGACCAGTTACATCACCAACGGCCGCTGGCTGCTGACCCGTTGCCCGCGCCGTCAAGGCCGTCCACGGCGCCCACGGCGTCCACGGCGTCCACGGCGTCCACAACCAACGGATTCCCTCCGATCCCGCCCCCCTATCCGCCCTCGTACACACCCACGCCCGTCACCAAGAGGTACACCGGCCAAAGCGCGCAGGCTCCCACTCCGGCGCCACCGGCCTCCGGGCCGAGCGGTCCACCGCTCTCCGACCCCGTCCACCACCAGGTGCACACCCCCGCCGCCCCGCCCCCCTCGGCCCGGCACAAGCGGCCGGGACCGCCCCCGAAGGTGACCGTCCCGGTCCTGCTCCTCGCCCTGCTCTGCTTCGCCGTCGGCTTCTGGGCACTCAGCCAGGTCTGAACGCGGCTCCAGGGCGCGCGGCGGGTCTGAAAACGGCTGCTGCGCGCGCTCATCAGCCCGGCCTGACCGGCTGTTCCCGCCGTCGGGCCACCAGCGTCCGCACCCCGAGCCACACCACCAGCAGCGTGCCCGTCCCGATCCCGGCCGCCGCGAGCAGCCGCATCTTCGTCGAGCCGCCGTCGTGCCGACGGGGGGCCGCGGCCGGAGAGGAGGCGGGGGTCCGGCCGGTGGCCGCGAAGTCGGGCGCGGCCCCTTCGTACGCGGGCGCGGGCCGCGCCTCGCCCCGCACGCCCACCCGCAGCGTGACGGGGTACGTCCCGGGCCCGAGCGCCCGGGCGACCTTGGGGCTGAGGCTCACCGCCAGGTAGTAGTCGCCCCCGAAGCGCAGCGCGCCGACCGTGCCCCAGGTCGAGTTGCGGTTCTCGTACGCCACTGGCGCGAGCGGCTGCAAGGCGACGGACGCGGGCTTTCCGTCGTATCCCGTGTACGCGTCGACGACCGGGCCGAGCGCCGGGTTGTAGAGCTGGAGGTCGATGGCGGGGGCCACGTATCCGCTTCCGCCTCCGCCGGCGCGGCCCAGTTCGGCGGTGGCGAACACCTGCTGTCCCCAGCCGACCGGGACGCGGTAGAACAGCGTGCTGCCCGGCCGCAGGGTGTCGCGCCACGCGCCGCCGCTCAGCCGGGGCGCGTCGGCGAAGCCCGTACCGCCGCGGGCCGTGCGCGGGGCCGAGGAGGGCGCGGGTGGCGCGGCGGTCGACCAGTGCGTGGGCGGGTACGTCGGAACGTCGCCCGTGACCCTCGGCTCGCTCGTGTGCCGCAGCTCCAGCCCCCATTCGCCGGGCGCGGAGGCGGCGTCCCCGATCCGCTGGACCAACACGTTGTACAGGCCTGCCGCCTGACAGGACGTCCGTTTCCCGGTCAGGCCCCGTGAGACGTACGCGGCGATCGGCCTCGGGTACTCGGGCGAGCCGAAGAGCGCGCGGCCGGTGTCGCAGGTGTTGCCGTCGCGGTCCTGGAGCGTGAGCTCGATGCCGTCGCCGAAGGCGACCTTGGTGTCCGGCCTCGGTACGGCCACGGCCGACACATAGGCGTCTCCCGTGCCGCCCAAGTCGACCTGGAAGTAGGCCTTCGCGTCGGGCCCGACGGCCGACCGGTACACACCTCCGGCCGCCAGCCGCGGCGCGCCCTCGCCGGTCGCGGCGCCGGTGACCGGCTGGGCGCGCGGGTCGTAGCGGTAGGGAGTGTCAACACGCACGGCGCCGTCAGCACGCACGGCGCTGTCAGCACGCACGGCGCCGTCGGCACGCACGGCGCTGTCAGCGCGGTACGGACGGTGCGGCTGCGCCCCGTTCGCGGCTTCCGCCCCCTGCGCCCCCTGGCTCTGCAGTGCCGCCAGCGTGCACAGCGCGGCCACGGCGGCCGCGGCCCGGCCCTTCCCACGCTGGTTCGTCATCCCGCCGCGCCCCCTTCAATTTTGCTTCCGCAAGCCATTGATTTGCGCAGGTGAACCCGTGGGGGCGACTGCCCCGGCCACATGACAGCACAGAGCCCCGGCCGCGTCGGCGGCCGGGGCTCTGCAACTGGACTCTGTGGGGCTCACACACCCGAACCTGCGGGCACGGAGTCGGTCGCCTCCGTCCACAGGTCCTGCTCGGCGCGATCCGCCTGGATCTGGCGGTACACGAGGAGCCCGCCGATGGCGGCCAGTGCGACCAGGAGGAGCTTCTTCACCGCGCGACCTCGTCTTTCCTTGACGTAAGGGACCTCTGTCGCCCGACTATACACACCGATCGATATCAATCGGTGATGGTCCATCCGAGTGCAGTTCATCGGAAGATCCGCCCATAGCGGTGCGTCGCCCCTCGCTCGCCACCGCTCGTACACATCATGAGATACAACGCAAATCGGGCAACCCGAAACGGCACAGAAGCGAGGAAGTCATGGCAACCAGCAAGCTCACGACGTGGTGGACCGCACTCATCGGCGCGTTCGTCGCCCTCTTCTCCTTCCTCGGCCTGGCCGGCCAGGCCACCGCCGCCGCTTCCGTACCGCAACAGGGCGCCGTTCACCACCGGAGCGAAAAACTGGCTGCCGAGACGCCGAACGTGCGCTGGGCCCTGCCCAGTGCCTCGGCACTGCCACCCACGATGAAGCAGCGCATCCGCGCCGAGGCCCACGGCTCCTCGCCCTCGACCCGGCACCTGCCCACCGCCCATGACGAGAGCGAAGGCGGCGACGGCGCCCAGGGCTTCTCACGCGACGACTCCGCAGAAGAAGGGTCCGCCTCGGACGACGAGGCGCCAGCCCCGTCCTCGGCCCCGTCCCCCTGACCCCTCCCAGCTCCTGCCCGAGCTTGCGAGCCACGAGCCCGGCGACTCCCCCGAGTTGCCGGGCTTCTTCATGTGCGTACGTACGTCGCGTACGTACGTAGTACGTACGTAACAGGCCATGCCCCCGGGCCACGGCCCCGGGCCCCGCCCCACCAGCCCACCAGCCCACCGGCCGCCCGGCGCCGACGCCCCAGACCCTCAGCCCCCCAGGCCCGCGCCCGCGCCCGCGCCCGCGCCCGCCGCACAACGAAAAGGTCCCCGGACTCATCGTCCGGGGACCTTCTGCACTGTGGGGCTAACAGGATTTGAACCTGTGGCCTCATCCTTATCAGGGATGCGCTCTAACCAACTGAGCTATAGCCCCGCCGCGCTCTGCGGGGTGTCCCCCGCGCGCTGACCTCTGAAGATTAGCGCACGTGGGGGCCAGTCCCAAAATCGATAGCGGCGGCCGGTTTGAACTGCGGCAACCCGCGCTTACTCGTCCTCGGCCAGCGTGAGCTCGATGCCGCCCACGAAACCGGCCGAGAGGTTGTAGATGAACGCCCCGAGCGTCGCCAGCGCGGTGGCGAGCACCACGTCGATGACCGCGATCACCGAGGTGAAGATCAGCACGCGCGGCAGCGACAGGAAGGACTGCAGGTCGAAGCCGTTGGACTCGTTGGAGCCGGTGGCCTCGCTGATGGTCCCGCCCACGGACGAGAAGACGCCCATCGCGTCCATGACCATCCACAGCACGGCCGCCGCCACCACCGTGCACACGCCCAGCGCGATGGAGAGCAGGAAACTGACCTTCATCACTGACCACGGGTCGGCCTTGGCCACCCGCAGCCGTGCCTTGCGCGTACGCGGCGTCGTACGTGCCCCCGTGCGGGGGCGGCGGACAGTGGCGGAAGACGAGCCGCCGCCGCGCTGCTGACCGCCCTGCGTCCCGTTCTGGGACGGCGGGTAGGCCTGCGGCGGGTGGTACGGCTGCGCGGGGCCCGATGCGGACTTCTCGCGCTCGCCGGGCAGTGCCCCGGCGGCGTATCCCTCGTAGTCGGACCGGGCCTGAGGCCCGCGGGTGTCGGTCACCGTTACCCCCTGGGAGTCCGCGGCAGGGCCACGGGCACCGTTCGCTCCGGAAGCGGCCGATCCGGCGCCCGTGGCTCCACTCACGCTTTACTCCTCGTGCTCACCGGCCGAAGGCTCCGTGCCCTCGACTGCGGCCTCGGCAGACTCGCCCTCAGCCGCGTCGATCTCGGTCCCTTCGGGACCGTCGACCTCTTCAGCCTCGCGACCGGCCTCGGCGTTACGAGCGATACCGACGACGGCATCGCGCTTGCCCAGGTTGATCAGTTGGACGCCCATGGTGTCACGGCCCGTCTCCCTGACCTCGTTGACTCGCGTACGAATCACACCACCGCCGAGCGTGATGGCGAGGATTTCGTCCGTCTCCTCGACCACCAGCGCGCCGACCAGCGAGCCCCGGTCCTCGACGATCTTGGCGGCCTTGATACCGAGGCCACCGCGACCCTGGACGCGGTACTCGTCGACGGGGGTCCGCTTCGCGTACCCGCCGTCGGTGGCGGTGAACACGAAAGTACCGGGCCGGACGACATTCATCGAGAGCAGCTCGTCGCCCTCGCGGAAACTCATCCCCTTGACACCCGAGGTGGCACGGCCCATCGGGCGCAGGGCGTCGTCCGTCGCCGTGAAGCGGATGGACTGCGCCTTCTTGCTGATGAGCAGCAGATCGTCCTCGGCGGAGACCAGCTCGGCGCCGATCAGCTCGTCCTCGCCGCCGACCTCCGTTTCACGGAGGTTGATGGCGATGACACCACCCGATCGGGGCGAGTCGTAGTCCTTGAGCGAGGTCTTCTTCACCAGGCCGGACTTGGTGGCGAGGACCAGGTAGGGCGCCGCCTCGTAGTCGCGGATGGCGAGGATCTGGGCGATCTTCTCGTCCGGCTGGAAGGCCAGCAGGTTCGCCACGTGCTGGCCGCGCGCGTCCCGGCCGGCGTCCGGCAGCTCGTACGCCTTGGCCCGGTAGACCCGGCCCTTGTTGGTGAAGAAGAGCAGCCAGTGGTGCGTGGTGGAGACGAAGAAGTGGTCGACGATGTCGTCCTGCTTCAGCTTCGTGCCCCGCACGCCCTTGCCGCCGCGCTTCTGCGAGCGGTAGTCCTCGGTCTTGGTGCGCTTGACGTAGCCGCCGTTGGTGATGGTGACGACGATGTCCTCTTCGGCGATGAGGTCCTCGATGGACATGTCACCGTCGAAGGGCACCAGCTTGGAGCGCCGGTCGTCGCCGAACTTCTCGACGATCGCCGCCAGCTCCTCGCTGATGATCTGGCGCTGGCGCTCGGGCGAGGCGAGGATCGCGTTGTACTCGTTGATCTTCGCCTGGAGCTCGTCGTGCTCGGCGACGATCTTCTGCCGCTCCAGGGCGGCGAGCCGGCGGAGCTGCATCTCCAGGATCGCGTTGGCCTGGATCTCGTCGATCTGGAGCAGGCCCATCAGACCCTCGCGCGCGACCTCGACGGTGTCGCTGCGCCGGATCAGCGCGATGACCTCGTCGATCGCGTCGAGCGCCTTGAGCAGACCGCGCAGGATGTGGGCGCGCTCCTCGGCCTTGCGCAGCCGGAACTTGGTGCGCCGGACGATGACCTCGATCTGGTGCGTCACCCAGTGGCGGATGAACGCGTCCAGCGAGAGCGTGCGCGGCACGCCGTCGACGAGCGCCAGCATGTTGGCGCCGAAGTTCGTCTGGAGGTCGGTGTGCTTGTACAGGTTGTTCAGGACGACCTTGGCGACCGCGTCCCGCTTGAGCACGATGACCAGGCGCTGGCCGGTACGGGAGCTGGTCTCGTCCCGGACGTCGGCGATGCCGCCGACCTTGCCGTCCTTCACCAGGTCGGCGATCTTCTGTGCCAGGTTGTCGGGGTTGACCTGGTACGGAAGCTCGGTGACGACCAGGCACTGGCGGTTCTGGATCTCCTCGACCGCGACCACCGCGCGCATCGTGATGGAGCCGCGCCCGGTGCGGTACGCCTCCTCGATGCCCTTGCGGCCGACCACGAGGGCGCCGGTCGGGAAGTCGGGGCCCTTGATGCGCTCCATCAGCGCGTCCAGGAGCTCCTCGTGCGAGGCCTCGGGGTGCGCCAGGAACCACTGGGCGCCGTCCGCCACCTCGCGCAGGTTGTGCGGCGGGATGTTGGTGGCCATACCGACGGCGATGCCGGCGGAGCCGTTGACCAGCAGGTTCGGGAAGCGCGCCGGCAGGACCGTCGGCTCCTGGTTGCGGCCGTCGTAGTTGTCCTGGAAGTCGACGGTCTCCTCGTCGATGTCGCGGACCATCTCCATGGACAGCGGCATCATCTTGCACTCGGTGTACCGCATGGCGGCGGCCGGGTCGTTGCCCGGGGAACCGAAGTTGCCGTTGGAGTCGACCAGCGGCAGGCGCATCGACCAGTGCTGGGCCAGACGGACCAGGGCGTCGTAGATCGAGGAGTCGCCGTGCGGGTGGTAGGTGCCCATGACGTCGCCGACGACGCGGGCGCACTTGTAGAAGCCCTTCTCGGGCCGGTACCCGCCGTCGTACATCGCGTACAGCACGCGGCGGTGGACGGGCTTCAGACCGTCCCGCACGTCCGGCAGCGCGCGCGACACGATGACGGACATCGCGTAGTCGAGGTAGGAGCGCTGCATCTCCGTCTCGAGCCCGACGGGCTCGATGCGCAGGACAGGTTCTTCCTCGGTGGGCTCAGTGGTCGCGGGAGTGTTCTCGTCGGCCATTGCTGGTTCTCAAGTCCTTTCGAAGCGGTCAGCGACGGACCGACTCAGATGTCGAGGAAGCGGACGTCCTTGGCGTTGCGCTGGATGAACGAGCGCCGCGCCTCGACGTCCTCGCCCATCAGCACCGAGAACAGATCGTCGGCCTGGGCCGCGTCGTCCAGGGTGACCTGCCCGAGCACGCGGTGGTCGACATCCATGGTGGTGATGCGCAGTTCCTCGGCGTTCATCTCGCCGAGACCCTTGAAGCGCTGGATCGAGTCCTCGCGGATCCGCTTGCCGTTCTGCTTGCCGAGCTCCACGAGCGCGTCTCGCTCACGGTCGGAGTACGCGTACTCGAAGTCGTCCCGGCCCCACTTGATCTTGTAGAGCGGCGGGCGCGACAGGTACACGTGCCCGGCCTCGACCAGCGGCCGCATGAAGCGGAAGAGGAAGGTCAGCAGCAGGGTGTTGATGTGCTGGCCGTCGACATCGGCGTCCGCCATCAGAATGATCTTGTGATAGCGGAGCTTCTCGATGTCGAAGTCCTCGTGGACTCCGGTGCCGAAGGCCGAGATCAGCGCCTGGACCTCGGTGTTCTGCAGGATCTTGTCGATACGGGCCTTCTCGACGTTCAGGATCTTGCCTCGGATGGGCAGGATGGCCTGGTACATCGGGTTGCGGCCGGACTTCGCCGAGCCACCGGCGGAGTCACCCTCGACGATGAAGATCTCGCACTTCGTCGGGTCGTTGGACTGGCAGTCGGAGAGCTTGCCGGGGAGAGAGGCGCTTTCCAGCAGACCCTTGCGGCGGGTCAGGTCGCGCGCCTTGCGGGCGGCGACACGTGCCGTCTGCGCCTGGATGGCCTTGCGGATGATGTCCGCGGCCTCGTTGGGGTTCCGGTCGAACCAGTCGGTCAGGTGCTCGTGCACCACCTTCTGGACGAACGTCTTCGCCTCGGTGTTGCCCAGCTTGGTCTTGGTCTGGCCCTCGAACTGCGGCTCGCCCAGCTTGACGGAGATGATCGCCGTCAGACCCTCGCGGATATCCTCGCCGGAGAGGTTGTCGTCCTTCTCGCGCAGCAGCTTCTTGTCACGGGCATACCGGTTGACCAGGCCCGTGAGCGCGGCGCGGAATCCCTCCTCATGCGTACCCCCCTCATGCGTGTGGATGGTGTTCGCAAAGGAGTAAACGCCCTCGCTGTACTGAGAGTTCCACTGCATCGCGATCTCGGCCGAGAGCATGCGCTCCTTGTCCTCGGCCTCCACGTCGATCACGGTCGGGTGGATCAGATCACCCTTGCGCGAGTTGAGGTACTTCACGAAGTCGACGATGCCGCCCTCGTAGTGGTACGAGACCGAGAGCGCCCGCTGCTCTTCCGACTCCTCGGCCGAGTCCGCCCCGGAGACGGCCTTCGCCGACTCCCGCTCGTCCGTCAGCTTGATCGTCAGGCCCTTGTTGAGGAAGGCCATCTCCTGGAAGCGCCGCGCGAGCGTCTCGAAGGAGTACTCGGTGGTCTCGAAGACGTCCGGGTCGGCCCAGAACGTCACCGTGGTGCCACTGTCCTCGACCTGCTCGTGCTTGGCCAGGGGCGCGGTGGGGACGCCGAGCTTGTAGTCCTGCGTCCAGCGGTAGCCGTCGCGCTTGATGTCGACCGCGAGCTTGGTCGAGAGGGCGTTCACGACGGAGACGCCGACACCGTGCAAACCACCGGAGACGGCGTAGCCGCCGCCGCCGAACTTGCCGCCCGCGTGCAGCACGGTCAGCACGACCTCGACGGCCGGCTTCTTCTCCACGGGGTGCATGTCCACGGGGATGCCACGGCCGTTGTCGACCACGCGCACGCCACCGTCGGCCAGGATCGTGACGTCGATCGTGTCCGCGTGACCGGCGAGGGCCTCGTCGACGGAGTTGTCGACGACCTCTTGCACGAGGTGGTGCAGGCCGCGCTCACCCGTCGAGCCGATGTACATGCCGGGCCGCTTGCGGACCGCGTCCAGACCTTCGAGGACGGTGATGGCGCTGGCGTCGTACGAGGCGGTGACCTCGCCGTTCTCACCGACGGCAGCGGACGGGGTGTTCTCGTTGGGGTTGCCGGAATCGGCCACGAAGCGCCCTTTCTGGCACAGCACAGCCTTCCCCTGGGCAGACAGGAGCGGCTGCGTCGTTCAGCGATGGTCAGCGTCGGGCGGCGCCTTGGTGGGGCAGCGACCGACCGCGTCATTCGGTGGGTCCCGCGAGGAGGGCGGGATTATTGACCAGTCTACCGGTAGCGCCGACATGAATGGGGGTTTGCCGGTACCTGAGTCCGCATGTGCCGCCCTGAGCGGGCGCCTACCGACTCCCCATATCCAGGCAGGGGCTCTAAGAGCCTCACACGGGCATTCAGCGCTTCGGCCTGTCAACCTCCGGCTACCGTGAGGGACGCCTCACCCGTACCACCCGGTTTCCTGGCGCGCGGCAGCCGTCGACGGACGCTACGGAGGCCCGCCAACAGGCGGTACCTGGCCGGTTCTTCGAGCCAGGGCGGTGGTTCCACGAGCCGCGACGGGCTCCGGGGCGTGCGCGCACGCCCCGCCTCACCCGTACGTGTCGCCCGGCCCCGTGCTCCCCGGAGCCCGCAGGCGTCCGTACCGCGTGGGCGGGCCGCCCGGGCCCAGGACCTTGATCATCCGGACCGTGCCATGGCCCAGATCCGCGTTCAGCCGGGCCACCAGCTGGGGCGCGAGCAGGCGCAGCTGCGTCGCCCACGCCGTGGAGTCGCACTGCACGGTGAGCACCCGCTCGTCGGGGTCCTCGTCGTAGCGCAGCGGGACGCAGTGGTTGGCCAGGTCGTCGCCGACGATCTGCGGCCAGCGGCCCATCACCCCGCCGACGGCCGCCGGGGTCTCCCAGCCGCGCTCGGTGATCAGCCGGTTGATCGCGGCGCCCAGCGGCTGCGGGTCGCGCCCGTCCGCCCGCGCGCCAGAACGCAGGCCGCCGCCCCGGCGGGCCTGCTTCTTCTGCTGCGCGGCGGCGCCCCGCGCCTTGGCCTGCTCCTTGGCGGCGCGCAGCGCCACGCGCGCGAGGTCGACGCCCGAGGACTCGGGAACCTTGGGCACCGGCGTCTCGTTACCGGAGTGCTCGCTCATACCCGCGCCACCTCTCCCGCGGCGACCTCGTACCGGGCCCCCGCGAGGACGCCCGGCACATCGTCGTCCACGGCCGCCGTCACCAGCACCTGCTCGCCCGGAGCCACCAGCTCCGCCAGCCGTTCGCGGCGCCGGGCGTCCAGCTCCGCGAAGACGTCGTCCAGGACCAGCACGGGCTCGTTGCCCTCGGCCCGCAGCAGGTCGTACGAGGCGAGCCGCAGCGCCAGCGCGTACGACCAGGACTCGCCGTGGCTGGCGTACCCCTTGGCCGGGAGCTGGCCGAGCTTGAGCAGCAGGTCGTCGCGGTGCGGCCCGATCAGCGTGACGCCCCGCTCGATCTCCTGCTTGCGTACGTCGACGAGCGCGGCCATGAGCTGCCCGTACAGGTCCTCGCGGGCGGTGGCCTCGCCCTGGGCCGACGGCTTGTACTCCAGAGCCACCGGGCCGCCGCCGGGCGCCAGCTGCTCGTACGCCTTGTCCGCGAGCGGCTGGAGCGTCGCGATCAGGTCGAGCCGCTGGGCGAGCAGCTCCGCGCCGGCCCGCGCCAGGTGCTGGTCCCACACGTCGAGCGTCGACAGGTCCATGCCACGGCCGCCGTGCCGCCGGGCCATCGCCGCCGACTTCAGCAGGGTGTTGCGCTGCTTGAGGACGCGGTCGTAGTCGGAGCGCACGGCCGCCATGCGCGGCGAGCGCGCGGTGACCAGCTCGTCCAGGAACCGCCGCCGCTCGCCGGGGTCGCCCTTGACCAGCGCCAGATCCTCCGGCGCGAAGAGCACGGTCCGTACTATCCCCAGCACGTCACGCGGTCTGACCTGCGAGGATCGATTGATACGAGCCCGGTTCGCACGGCCCGGGTTGAGCTCCAGCTCGATGAGCTGGGAGCGCTCGCCCTGGGTCACGGCCGCGCGGATGACCGCCCGTTCGGCGCCCATGCGTACCAGTGGCGCGTCCGAGGAGACCCGGTGGCTGCCGAGGGTCGCCAGATAGCCGACCGCCTCGACGAGATTGGTCTTGCCCTGGCCGTTGGCGCCCACGAAAGCGGTGACGCCCGGGTCGAGCGGAACCTCGACCCGGGCGTACGAGCGGAAGTCGGCCAGCGAGAGATGCGTGACGTGCATGGTGGTGCGCCGACCTCCCCCGGCCCTGCCAACAGCCTGTGGATTACTTCTTGGACTCGACCGCGTGGCCGCCGAACTGGTTGCGCAGCGCCGCGATCATCTTCATCTGCGGGGAGTCGTCCTGCCGGGACGCGAACCGCGCGAACAGCGACGCGGTGATCGCGGGCAGCGGAACGGCGTTGTCGATGGCCGCCTCCACGGTCCACCGGCCCTCGCCGGAGTCCGCGGCGAAGCCACGCAGCTGGTCGAGGTGCTCGTCCTCGTCGAGGGCGTTGACCGCCAGGTCCAGCAGCCAGGAACGGATGACCGTGCCCTCCTGCCAGCTGCGGAAGACCTCGCGCACGTCGGTGACGGAGTCGACCTTCTCCAGGAGCTCCCAGCCCTCGGCGTAGGCCTGCATCATCGCGTACTCGATGCCGTTGTGGACCATCTTGGCGAAGTGGCCGGCGCCGACCTTGCCCGCGTGGACCGAGCCGAACTCGCCCTCGGGCTTGAGCGCGTCAAAGACCGGCTGGACCTTCGCCACGTTCTCGGCGTCGCCGCCGTACATCAGCGCGTAGCCGTTCTCCAGGCCCCAGACGCCACCGGAGACGCCGCAGTCGACGAAGCCGATGCCCTTGAGGCCCAACTCGACGGCGTGCTTCTCGTCGTCGGTCCAGCGCGAGTTCCCGCCGTCGACGACCACGTCGCCGGGGGAGAGCAGCTCAGCCAGCTCGTCGATGGTCGACTGCGTCGCGGCACCGGCCGGGACCATCACCCAGACCACGCGCGGGCCCTTGAGCTTGCCCACAAGCTCCTCGAGGCTGTGGACATCGGCGACGTCCGGGTTGCGGTCGTAACCGATGACGGTGTGGCCTGCGCGGCGAATCCGCTCGCGCATGTTGCCGCCCATCTTGCCGAGGCCGACGAGACCGAGCTCCATCACATGATCCTTTGACGTTGTGGCATTCGTACCCGTGTCCGAGACTACGCCCGGACACGGGCACACACCTGTGGGGTCGGCCGCTCAGACGAACACGGTCCCGCCCAGGTCAGCCGGGTGGTCAGCCGGAGAGCCGCACCGGCATGATCAGGTACTTGTACGCGTCGTCCGCCTCGGCGTCGAGCGCGGGCTTGCCGCTCAGCAGCGCCGGCTTGGTCGAGGTGGTGAAGGAGAGCTGGGCGACCGGCGAGTCGATGGCGCTCAGGCCGTCGAGCAGGAAGGTCGGGTTGAAGGCGATCGAGATGTCGTCGCCCTCCAGGTGGGCGTCCACCCTTTCCACAGCCTGTGCGTCGTCGCTGGAACCGGCCTCCAGGATGAGCACGCCCTGCTCGAAGCTGAGGCGGACCGGCGTGTTGCGCTCGGCGACCAGGGAGACGCGCTTGACGGCCTCGACGAAGGGCGCGGTCTCGATCACCGCGACCGAGTTGAACTCGGTGGGGAACAGCGTTCGGTACTTCGGCAGGTCGCCTTCGAGCAGCCGGGTGGTGGTGCGGCGGCCGGCGCCCTCGAAGCCGATCAGACCCTCACCGGCACCGGAGCCCGACAGGGCGAGGGTGACCGTGTCACCGCTGGTCAGGGCCTTGGCGGTGTCCAGGAGCGTCTTGGCGGGCACCAGGGCGACGGCGGAGGCGTCCGGGTTCTCCGGCTTCCACAGGAACTCGCGGACCGCGAAGCGGTAGCGGTCGGTCGAGGCCAGGGTGACCGTGTCGCCCTCGATCTCGATCCGGACGCCGGTCAGCACCGGCAGGGTGTCGTCGCGCCCGGCGGCGATGGCCACCTGGGCGGCGGCGGAGGCGAAGACCTCACCGGGAACGGTGCCGGTCGCGGTCGGCATCTGCGGCAGCGCCGGGTACTCCTCCACAGGCAGGGTGTGGAGGGTGAAGCGGGAGGAGCCACAGACCACCGTCGCCCGTACACCGTCTGTGGAAATCTCCACCGGGCGGTTGGGCAGGGCGCGGCAGATGTCTGCGAGCAGGCGGCCGGAGACGAGCACCGTGCCGTCCTCGTCGACCTCGGCCTCGACCGAGACCCGCGCCGAGACCTCGTAGTCGAAGCTGGAGAAGCTGAGGGCGCCGTCCTCCGCCTTCAGAAGAAGGCCCGCAAGCACCGGCGCGGGCGGACGGGCCGGGAGGCTGCGGGCCACCCACGCCACCGCCTCCGCGAGAACATCGCGCTCCACCCGGATCTTCACCGGAACCGCCTCCTGCTGTTGCTGGCTCGCCCTGCTGGCTTTCGTCGTCGGCTGTATCGCCGGGGACCAGTCTGACGTACGGCACTGACACTCGGTGCGAGTCGGGGTCAAGTCGTGGCGAGAGGTCCGGGAGGCGCCGGGCCCGAGTTGTGCACAGGCCCCACTTCGAAGCGAAATCCCAGCTAACTCTAAGTGGGAGTAGTAGTAGGGCCTGTGGAAACCGTGGATAACCCCGTTTTCGCAGGTCAGACCCGTTTTTTTGTCCACCGAGCCTGTGGGTGGAGCCCGTGGACAACTCACCGGTTCTGTGGACGCCCGAAAGTTCTGCACACCCGATGCACAGGCAGGGCCCACTTCTCCCCAGAGCTGTCCCCAGCTTTACCCAGGTTCCCCACAGCCCAACCGGCCTCGTTGGTGTGACGGCTTTCACTCGACCCGGTGATCGGGGGTGTTGCGTTGCCGAACAGTGGACAGCGCTGTGGAGAAGCTGTGGGCAACATGCCCCAGCCTGTGGGCCGCCGGTGGACAACTTTGACCACAGGCTGTGGACAGAGATTTCGTCCACAGCCTGTGGAGCACGCTCGCGCACAAATCCACAAGTACCTGACCTGGGGTGATGGAGTATCAGGGCGTCGGCCTGTGGAAGCAATCTGGACAACGGGACAGTCCCCAGGGTGTGGACGGGGAAAAGTGCCCGGATCTGTGGAGAACCCCCTCTGACCGGCGCGTATTCGAACACCGGGAGCCCGGGCCGGGCCGTGCGGACCGGTCGCGCAGGGCCGTACACAGGGCGTGGACGACGCCGTACGGAGGCTTGGGCGAGGGCGTACGGGAGGTACAGGAGGCCGTACGCGGGCTTGTGGGCAACAGAAAGGGCGCCCGGGACGTGTCGTCCCGGACGCCCTGAGAGGCTCTGTGAGCGCTCCGCTCAGCCGTTCTTGATGCGGTTGGTGAGCTCGGTGACCTGGTTGTAGATGGAGCGCCGCTCGGCCATGAGCGCGCGGATCTTGCGGTCGGCGTGCATCACCGTCGTGTGGTCGCGGCCGCCGAACTGTGCCCCGATCTTCGGCAGCGAGAGGTCGGTGAGCTCGCGGCACAGGTACATCGCGATCTGGCGGGCCGTCACCAGCACCCGGCTGCGCGAGGATCCGCACAGGTCCTCGACGGTGAGCCCGAAGTAGTCGGCGGTCGCCGCCATGATCGCGCCGGCCGTGATCTCGGGCGCCGAGTCCTCGCCGCCGGGGATCAGGTCCTTCAGCACGATCTCGGTGAGCCCCAGGTCGACCGGCTGCCGGTTGAGCGACGCGAACGCCGTCACCCGGATCAGCGCGCCCTCCAGCTCACGGATGTTCCGCGAGATCCGGGACGCGATGAACTCCAGCACCTCCGGCGGGGCGTTGAGCTGCTCCTGCACCGCCTTCTTACGGAGGATGGCGATGCGCGTTTCCAGCTCCGGCGGCTGCACATCGGTGGTCAGACCCCACTCGAAACGGTTCCGCAGCCGGTCCTCGAGCGTCATCAGCTGCTTGGGCGGCCGGTCCGAGGAGAGCACGATCTGCTTGTTGGCGTTGTGGAGCGTGTTGAAGGTGTGGAAGAACTCCTCCTGTGTCGACTCCTTGCTCGCCAGGAACTGGATGTCGTCGACCAGGAGGATGTCCACGTCCCGGTACCGCTTGCGGAAGGTGTCGCCCTTGCCGTCGCGGATCGAGTTGATGAACTCGTTGGTGAACTCCTCGGAGCTCACGTAGCGCACGCGCGTGCCGGGGTAGAGGCTGCGGGCGTAGTGCCCGATGGCGTGCAGCAGATGCGTTTTGCCAAGACCCGACTCCCCGTAGATGAAGAGCGGGTTGTACGCCTTGGCCGGCGCCTCGGCGACGGCTACGGCCGCCGCGTGCGCGAACCGGTTCGAGGAACCGATGACGAACGTGTCGAAGAGGTACTTGGGGTTGAGACGCGCGTGCGGCTCGCCCGGGCCGCCGGGCTGGGCCGCCGAGGACGACGAGGGGCCGCCCATCGGGCGCGGGGCGCCGCCGCCCGGCTGCGGGCCGCCGTGGTGCTGCTGGTGCTGCTGGGACTGCGGCTCGGGCAGCTCGTGGCGCTCGTGGCGATCCGGGCGCTGCTGCTCGTACGACTGCGGCTGCTGCTCGTACTGCGGGCGCTCGGGCATCTGCGGCTGCCGGTAGTCGTGCTGCGGCTGCTGCGGGCGGGCGGTCGCGTACGGGTCGCGCTCCTGGAAGCCGCCGAGGCGGGGCTGCTGCCAGGACATGTCCTCCTGGGCGCGCGGCCAGGCGCCGGGCTCGGGGCGCTGCTGCTGGTAGTCCGGGTAGGCGGGGCGCACGGTCGGCAGGCCGTCGTCGGCCGGGCGGCCGTAGGCGTCGTCCTGGTAGCGCGGGGGCTGCTGCTGGGGCGGCGCGGACTGCGGGCCGCCGCCGGGCGGCTCGCCCACCGAGTCGTCGACGGTGATCGCGATCCGGATCGGGCGGCCGCACTCACGGCTGAGCGTGTCGCTGATCAGCGGGGCCAGGCGGCCCTCCAGGACGCGCTTGCCCCACTCGTTGGGGACGGCGAGCAGCGCGGTGTCGGCGACCAGCGCGAGCGGCTGGCAGCGCTCGATCCACTGCTTGTCCTTGGGCTCGATGCCCTGCTGGCCCTCTCCGAGGAGCTGCTCCAGCACTCGTGGCCACACTGCGGCAAGATCGGCAGGTACGTCAGCCACAAGGCACGCTCTCTCGCAGGTCCCACGAATGTGTGGTTCTCGGGACGGGATGGAAGGACAGGCAAGGACAGAAAGGAAAAGAGTCGGGGTCGAGCCACGGTAGTCGCGGCGACTGACGTGGTTCAAGTTGTTGTCCACAGGCTGTGCACAGTGGGCCCCGTGAAGAGGCTGGTTTGACCGGATGGCGTAGCCGCGCGTACCGTAACCAGGTCGAGTTGTCGATGGCTGCTGCCGCCTGCCTCCGATGGGCAAAGATCACGGTCTGTGATCGTGAAGCGGTGCACTCGGGCGTATTGCGAGCTTCGTGTATTGCGAGCTTCTCGTGGGCGCACGGTGACAGCCAGGCGATGTCCCGCCACCACCGAATCATTTCTGGAGCCCCCGAGTGAGCAAGCGCACCTTCCAGCCGAACAACCGCCGTCGCGCCAAGACCCACGGCTTCCGCCTGCGGATGCGTACCCGTGCCGGCCGCGCCATCCTCGCGAACCGTCGTGGCAAGGGCCGCGCGAGCCTGTCCGCCTAATCGCATACAGGTCATGACGTGCTGCCTACCGAGAATCGGCTGAGGCGGCGCGAAGACTTCGCGACCGCGGTACGCCGAGGACGCCGGGCCGGTCGCCCGCTCCTCGTCGTCCATCTACGTAGCGGTGCACAAGACCCGCACGCGCCTGGGGAGAGCGCTTCCCCGACGCGTGCGGGTTTCGTCGTCAGCAAGGCCGTGGGTGTGGCGGTCGTCCGCAACCTGGTGAAGCGCAGGCTTCGCCATCTGATGCGCGATCGGCTGTCCCAGCTGCCCCCCGGTAGCCTGGTGGTCGTACGAGCATTGCCCGGCGCGGGCGATGCCGATCATGCACATCTGGCCCGAGACCTGGACGCCGCCCTTCAGCGGCTGCTGGGAGGGGGTGCGCGATGAAGTACCCGCTGCTGGCCCTGATCAAGCTGTACCAGTGGACGATCAGCCCGCTGCTCGGGCCCGTCTGCAGGTACTACCCGTCGTGTTCCCACTACGGATTCACGGCCATTGACCGGCATGGCGCGGTGAAGGGCACGGCACTGACCGCCTGGCGCATTCTGCGGTGCAATCCGTGGTCGCCCGGCGGCGTGGACTACGTCCCCGAACGCAAGCGTCCTCGTTGGCACGAGGCGCTGCGCAACGCCTGGCGCGGCGACAAGGGCGGGCACGCCGCCGCTGAGACCGAGCCCAGCCCGGCCGCAGAGACCTCGCCCAATGCTCAAGGAGCCTGATTAGTGGACACGATTGCCAGTCTGTTCAGCTTTATCACCTGGCCTGTTTCCTGGGTCATCGTCCAGTTCCACCGGTTGTATGGCGCGATCTTCGGGCCGGACACGGGCTGGGCCTGGGGACTGTCCATCGTGTCCCTGGTGGTGCTGATCCGGATCTGTCTGATCCCGCTCTTCGTGAAGCAGATCAAGTCGACCCGGAACATGCAGGCGCTCCAGCCGAAGATGAAGGCGATCCAGGAGCGCTACAAGAGCGACAAGCAGCGTCAGTCCGAAGAGATGATGAAGCTGTACAAGGAGACGGGCACCAACCCGCTCTCCTCGTGCCTTCCCATCCTGGCGCAGTCGCCGTTCTTCTTCGCGCTGTACCACGTGCTGTCGGGCATCGCGAGCGGCAAGACCATCGGCGTCATCAACCAGCCGCTGCTCGAGAGCGCCCAGAAGGCGCACATCATGGGCGCCCCGCTGGCCGCCAAGTTCACGGACAGCGCCCACAAGGTCGAGAGCCTGGGCGCCACGCTGACCGACGTCCGCGTCGTGACCGCGATCATGATCGTGCTGATGTCCGCCTCGCAGTTCTTCACCCAGCGCCAGCTGATGACGAAGAACGTGGACCTCTCGGTGAAGACGCCGTTCATGCAGCAGCAGAAGATGCTGATGTACGTCTTCCCGGTCATGTTCGCCGTGATGGGCATCAACTTCCCCGTCGGTGTCCTCGTCTACTGGCTGACCACCAACGTGTGGACCATGGGCCAGCAGATGTACGTGATCAACCAGAACCCGACGCCGGGCTCGAAGGCGCAGGCCAGCTACCTGGAGCGGCTCAGCAAGAGCATCGCCGCCCACAACGAGGTCCGCGGCAAGCGCCGTCGCACCGTGGTCCAGGCGATCGTGGCCAAGGGCCCGGACCGCAACGACAACGAGCGCAAGTTCATCACCGGCCTGGCCAAGCAGGGCTACGCGGCCCAGGCGGACGGCAACGTGGTGAAGAGCGAGACCGCCGTGGCCGAGGCGGAGAGCGGCGCGGCCAGGCGGCAGCAGCCCAAGCGCCTGACCAAGGCCCAGCGCCAGTCCGGTGCGACCGCCGCGCAGGGTGGCGGCGAGGGTGAGGAGCCGGCGAAGACCTCGCTGGACAAGGGCACGGCGGACGAGGACACCGCGGCGAAGCAGGACGCGCCGCAGAACGCCAAGTCCAAGACGGCGGGCAAGCCCGCCTCCGGTACCGCACGCAGCAAGGCCCAGTCCGGACAGCGCAAGGGTCAGCAGCGGCCCAAGCACCCGTCCAAGAAGTAAGAAGGAGTCCATCCGTGACGGAAGGCACCACCCCGGCCGCCGAGGGTGTCGACACCCTGTCCCGCCTGGAACAGGAGGGGGAGATCGCCGCCGACTACCTTGAGGGCCTGCTCGACATCGCCGACCTGGACGGCGACATCGACATGGATGTCGAGGCGGACCGTGCCGCGGTCTCCATCATCAGCGACGCCGGCAGCCGTGACCTGCAGAAGCTCGTCGGCCGTGACGGTGAGGTGCTGGAGGCGCTCCAGGAGCTGACGCGCCTGGCTGTGCACCGGGAGACCGGCGACCGCAGCCGCCTGATGCTGGACATCGCGGGCTTCCGGGCCAAGAAGCGCACGGAACTGTCCGAGCTGGGTGCCAAGACCGCGGACGAGGTCAAGAGCTCCGGCCAGCCGGTGAAGCTCCAGCCCATGACCCCGTTCGAGCGCAAGGTCGTGCACGACGCGGTCGCCGCCGCCGGTCTGCGCAGTGAGTCCGAGGGCGAGGAGCCGCAGCGCTTCGTCGTCGTGCTCCCCGCCTGAGCGGTCCATCGCTTTCTCGGCCCCGTCTGTTCGCAGACGGGGCCGATCTTTGTCAGCCTGATAGTCAGCCACCCCAGCGCGGGAAGCGCGGTACGGAAGGACGGTCCCCCGTGACGGAGGCAGCAGCAGAGCTTCCCCAGGCGCCCGAAGAGGCTCGCGCGGTATTCGGCGAGTACTTCCCGGAAGCCGTCCGGTACGCCGAGCTGCTCGCGGACGCGGGAGTCAAGCGCGGCCTGATCGGTCCGCGTGAGGTGCCTCGCCTCTGGGAGCGCCACCTGCTCAATTGCGCCGTGCTCTCCGAGGTCGTCCCCGAGGGCGTCACGGTCTGCGATGTCGGCTCCGGCGCCGGTCTGCCCGGTATCCCGCTGGCGCTGGTGCGCCCGGATCTGAAGATCACGCTCCTTGAGCCGCTGCTGCGGCGCACCAATTTCCTCCAGGAAGTCGTGGAGCTGCTGGGCCTGGACCATGTGACCGTGGTGCGCGGCCGGGCCGAGGAGATGCTGGGCAAGGTGCAGCCGGTGCATGTGGTCACGGCTCGCGCGGTGGCCCCGCTGGACCGGCTGGCCGGGTGGGGTGTGCCCCTGCTGCGCCCCTACGGCGAGATGCTGGCGCTCAAGGGCGACACCGCCGAGGAGGAGCTCCTGGGTGCGCGGGCCGCGCTGAGCAAGCTCGGTGTGGTGAACACCTCAGTGCTGCACGTCGGTGAGGGCATCGTGGACCCGCTGTCCACGGTGGTGCGGGTCGAGGTCGGGGAGAGCCCGGGCGGTGTGAGGTTCGCCGCCAAGCGCGCCAAGGCAGCCAGGACCGGCCGTACCAGGCGCCGCCGCTGACCCGCAGGGCCCGCCGAGGGGCGGATGCTCCATAGAAGGCGCGATACGTACGCATTTCGGAGTGTCGTAACGATCTGACCGCAGGGCGCGTGCATCGTGTTTCACGTGAAACGTCGCTCTCTGCTGCATGGAATCATCAGCCGCGGCCGTAACGCCGCGCCGCGCGACCGCAAGCCCTTGGGCGGGGCCTTGGAGTCCCCTTCACGGGCTACGGAGTTGTCCACAGAGGTGGATTCATCCACAGAAGAACGGGCCTCGCTGGTTCACGACCCCGAAAGCATGGCAGGCTCTGTGCATTGCGAGCCTGAAGTCGAGGAGAGTGAATCCTTGCGGTCCGACGCCAACATCGCGGGACCGATGACCGATCCGGTCCCCGGTCCCCGTACCGAGTCGGCGGGGGAGGATGTTTCACGTGAAACACCGCCCCCGATGGACGACACCCCCATCGGTCGTGCTGCCCAGCTGGCGGTGGAAGCTCTCGGCCGTGCCGGCGAGGGTCTGCCCCGGCCTGACCAGACACGCATCATGGTGGTCGCCAACCAGAAGGGCGGCGTGGGAAAGACCACAACCACGGTCAATCTCGCCGCCTCCCTGGCGCTGCACGGCGCCCGCGTGCTGGTGGTCGACCTCGACCCGCAGGGCAACGCCTCCACCGCGCTGGGGATAGACCACCACGCCGAGGTCCCCTCGATCTATGACGTCCTGGTGGAGAGCAGACCGCTCTCCGAGGTCGTGCAGCCGGTCCGGGACGTGGAGGGCCTCTTCTGTGCCCCGGCCACGATCGACCTGGCCGGCGCGGAGATCGAGCTGGTGTCCCTGGTGGCGCGGGAGAGCCGTCTGCAGCGCGCCATCCAGGCGTACGAGCAGCCGCTGGATTACATCCTGATTGACTGCCCGCCGTCGCTGGGACTCCTCACCGTCAACGCGCTCGTCGCCGGTGCCGAAGTCCTGATCCCGATCCAGTGCGAGTACTACGCGCTGGAGGGCCTGGGTCAGCTGCTGCGGAACGTCGACCTGGTGCGGGGGCATCTCAACCCCACCCTGCACGTCTCCACGATCCTGCTCACCATGTACGACGGCAGGACCAGGCTCGCCTCCCAGGTGGCCGACGAGGTGCGCAGCCACTTCGGCCACGAGGTCCTGCGGACGAGCATCCCGCGATCGGTCCGTATCTCGGAGGCTCCGAGCTACGGCCAGACGGTGCTCACCTATGACCCGGGCTCCAGCGGCTCGCTCTCGTATCTCGAAGCCGCCCGCGAGATCGCACTGCGCGGGGTTGGCATCAACTACGACCCGACGCACATCCCCGTGGGCAGTCAGAACAACCAGCACAGCATGTCGGAGGGGATCCAGTGAGTGAGCGACGTAGAGGTCTGGGGCGGGGGCTCGGTGCGCTGATCCCCGCAGCCCCGCAGGAGAAGCAGCCCACGCCTTCGGTGGGGACGGCTTCCACGTCCCCGGCGGCGGTCCCGCTGCTGACCGCGGAGCGCGGGGTCGCTGCGGCGAAGGTGGCCACGCTGGCGGCGCCTTCCGTTTCACGTGAAACATCGGTGCCGGTCCAGGCGCCCGAGCCTTCGGTACCGCAGTTGAAAGCGCCCGCAGGGGCGTACTTCGCGGAACTGCCGCTGGACTCGATCACGCCCAACCCGCGCCAGCCGCGTGAGGTGTTCGACGAGGACGCCCTCGCCGAGCTCGTTACCTCCATCAAGGAAGTCGGGCTGCTCCAGCCCGTCGTCGTACGCCAGCTGACGCCCGAGCGCTTCGAGCTCATCATGGGCGAGCGGCGCTGGCGGGCCTGCCGCGAGGCCGGCCTGGAGCGGATCCCCTCGATCGTGCGAGACACGGACGACGACAAGCTGCTCCTGGACGCACTCCTGGAGAACCTGCACCGCTCCCAGCTGAACCCGCTGGAAGAGGCGGCGGCGTACGACCAGTTGCTGAGGGACTTCGAGTGCACGCACGACCAGCTGGCGGACCGCATCGGCCGGTCGCGCCCGCAGGTCTCCAATACCCTGCGCCTGCTGCGGCTCTCGCCGCGGGTTCAGCGCAGGGTGGCGGCCGGGGTCCTCTCGGCGGGCCACGCCCGGGCCCTGCTCTCCGTCGACGATTCGGACGAGCAGGACCGGCTGGCGCACCGCATCGTGGCCGAGGGGCTGTCGGTGCGGGCGGTCGAAGAGATCGTGACCCTGCTGAACTCGGAGCCCAAGAGCACCGCCAAGGCGAAGAGCCCGCGAGCCGGGACCCGGTTGGCGCCCGCGCTCACCGATCTGGCCTCCCGCCTCTCGGACCGCTTCGAGACACGGGTGAAGGTCGACCTCGGCCAGAAGAAGGGAAAGATCGTCGTCGAGTTCGCGTCGATGGACGATCTTGAGCGGATCCTCGGCACCCTCGCCCCGGGCGAGGGGCGGGTCCTGACCAAGGGCCTCGCCGAGGAGTCCGAGGAGGGCGACGAAGCCTGAGCCGGTGACCTGCCCACCTTCTGAGCCAGGGCAGTTGTCGTGAGGGGCGGGCTGTGTTCCGATGCATACAGGAACACAGCCCGCCCTTTGCTGTTGTGCGGTATCCGCACCGGCGTTGGGTGGATACGATGCGTTCTGGTATGGCACATCCACCTTGGGCCACTTCGGAGGGAGGGCGGGGAGCCATGCGTACGGTGAGCCGTACCCGACTGGTGACAGCGGGGCTGGGCCTCGGGGCGTTCGGTGGCTTCGTCGGCAGCCTTCTCCGGGAACGGAGTGCACTGGCATCCGCCCACGGGGCGGCAGGCGAGGGAAGCGAGGAACAGCCTTCATGGGGCGTCGGCTTGTACCGCTCACGCTGGACAACCTTCCGGACCTTCCCAAGCGCTGCCGCGCCTGTGTCTTCTGGGAACTTGACCCGGTCAGCGGAGAGGCCGCGATAAAGGCGGGGACGCCCGAACTCGAAAAGGAAGCCTGGATCTCGGCCGTGCTCCTGGAGTGGGGCTCCTGCGGCCGGGTCGTCTACGTCGACGATGTGCCGGTGGGCTTCGTCCTCTACGCCCCGCCCGCGTATGTGCCGCGTTCCACGGCCTTCCCCACCAGCCCGGTCTCGCCCGACGCGGTGCAGCTGATAACCGCGTGGATCATGCCCGGATATCAGGGCCAGGGGCTGGGGCGAGTGATGGTGCAGACCGTCGCCAAGGACCTGCTGCGCCGGGGCTTCAAGGCCATCGAGGCGTTCGGGGACGCCCGTTGGCGCGAGCCCGCGTGTGTACTGCCCGCCGACCATCTGCTGGCGGTGGGCTTCAAGACCGTACGGCCGCATCCCCGGTATCCCCGGATGCGGTTGGAGCTGAGGACGACGCTCTCCTGGAAGGAAGACGTGGAGCTGGCCCTGGACCGGCTGCTGGGAGCCGTCCAGAAGGAGCCCGCCCTACGGCCGCTGTAGAACATCGCGGCGCTCGTGGAACGCCACGGCATCCGGCGCCCGGAAAGACGAACGGGCCCGGCCCCCTGATGGGGACCGGGCCCGTGCGCGTTGTTTCACGTGAAACAACGCATCTGACTTACGCGCCGATGAAACCGTCGAGGTCGCGCAGGAGAGCGGCCTTCGGCTTGGCGCCGACGATGGTCTTGGCCACCTCGCCACCCTGGTAGACGTTGAGGGTCGGGATGGACATCACGCCGTACTTCGCGGCAGTGGCCGGGTTCTCGTCGATGTTGAGCTTGACGATCTCGATCTGGTCGCCGTGCTCCGCCGCGATGGCCTCCAGGGACGGGGCGATCTGGCGGCACGGGCCGCACCACGCCGCCCAGAAGTCCACCAGTACGGGCTTGTCGCTCTTGAGGACGACCTCGTCGAAGTCGGCATCGGTCACGTTCTTCAGGGTGCCGGCCACGGCAGCCTCCTTGCGGGTGTGGGTGAGGGGAGGGAAGTCAGATGGTTCAGACGGCGGCCGCGGCGGCCTTCTCGTCGTCGGCGAGCGCGGCCAGGAAGCGCTCGGCGTCGAGAGCGGCGGAGCAGCCCGTACCGGCGGCGGTGATCGCCTGGCGGTAGGTGTGGTCCACCACGTCACCGGCGCCGAAGACACCGGTCAGGTTGGTGCGGGTGGAAGGTGCGGCGACCTTGAGGTAGCCCTCGTCGTCCAGGTCGAGCTGGCCCTTGAAGAGTTCGGTGCGCGGGTCGTGGCCCACGGCGATGAAGAGGCCGGTCACCGCCAGCTCGGAGGTCTCGCCGGTCTTGGTGTTGCGCAGGGTCAGAGCGGAGAGCTTCTGGTCGCCGTGGATCTCGGCGACCTCGCTGTCCCAGGCGAACTTGATCTTCGGGTCGGCGAAGGCGCGCTCCTGCATCGCCTTGGAGGCGCGCAGGCTGTCCCGGCGGTGCACGATGGTGACCGACTTGGCGAAGCGCGAGAGGAAGGTCGCCTCCTCCATCGCGGTGTCGCCGCCGCCGATCACGGCGATGTCCTGGTCCTTGAAGAAGAACCCGTCGCAGGTGGCGCACCAGGAGACACCGCGTCCGGAGAGCTTGTCCTCGTTCGGCAGCCCGAGCTTGCGGTGCTGGGAGCCGGTGGTGACGATCACGGCCTTGGCGCGGTGGACGGTGCCTGCGGTGTCCGTGACGGTCTTGATCTCACCGCTGAGGTCGACGGCCACGACGTCGTCCGGGACCAGCTCGGCGCCGAAGCGCTCGGCCTGCGCCCGCATGTTGTCCATGAGGTCGGGGCCCATGATGCCGTCACGGAAGCCGGGGAAGTTCTCCACCTCGGTGGTGTTCATCAGCGCGCCGCCGGCGGTGACGGCGCCCTCGAACACCAGCGGCTGAAGCGACGCACGCGCGGTGTAGAGCGCAGCCGTGTAACCGGCCGGCCCGGAGCCAATGATGATCACGTTACGGACGTCGCTCACGGGTTTCTTCCTCGTCTCTGCGGACTGCGTACTGCCTGCCGGGGCCCGGTCCAGGACTCTCACCCCACCCAACGGATCCTACGGGGCGAGCATTCCCGGGGAGCCTCACCGACCGGGATAGGCGTGGGTCAGCAGCAGCTTGCCCTTGCTGTCGGGCGCGCCGGTCTCGCAGGCCGCGTCGACGACGTACGCCTGGACCTGCGAGGGGTCCGTGGAGTGCGGAAGAACAACGAGGTACACACGGGTCCCCTGGTATTCGCCGGTTTCGGCGGCGAGCGGGGCCTGCGAGGCCCGGCCGGTGCCTGCTTCGATACACGGCGGCACGGAGACGTCGGAGCGCAGCTTCGGGGAGTTGGACGTGACGCCGAGGTCCGGCTTCTTGCCGGACGGCGAGATCCCGGCGCTCTCCTGGGCGGGACGGGAGGACAGCAGGGTCCGCACCTGCCCGGCGAGGGAGGCTTCGGAGAAGACGGAGCCCGGAGCCTGGCCGGTCGCGGTGTCGGGCTTGGCGTGGGTGTTGTCGGACGTCTGGAGCGTCTGCACCAGGAAGGCGCCCACCCCGATCGCCGCGGCGCCGAAGACAGCTCCGAACACGGCCGTGCGGCGACGCCGACGGCTACGGGAGCGGCCCGGCCCGGTGGCCGCCCTGGGGCGCCCGGCCGGGCGGTCTGCCATGGGAGCGTCGACCGGGGCGGATCCGAGCGATGTTTCACGTGAAACATCCGCCGCGTCGTCGGCCGTCTCGGCGCTGACGGGGGCTCCCGTCGTGACCGAAACCGCGGTCGCCCCGACGGGTACCGGCATTTCGGTGGGCGCCGTGGCGTCGAGGAGGGCCTCGGCGGCCAGCGCCGCGTCGATCCGGCCCGCGATGTCGGCGGGCATGCGCGGCGGCCCGGGCAGAGTGCCGAGCAGCTCGCGGATCTCCGTCAGAGAGGCGTGGACGTCCGCGCAGAGGTCGCATCCGTCCAGGTGCCGGCGTACGTCGGCCGTACGGGAGGGGGGTAGCAGGCCCTCGTGGAGGTCGGAGATCTCCGAGACGTCCGGGTGCTGAGTCATGTCGGCCGTGGATGTCACGTGCGCCCACCTCCGCCCTTCACAGCAGCAGGATCATTCGGTCCTGCGTCCCTTGGTCCCGACGCAGGTGGGACGGATGTCCCCGGCGTCCGGTTCCTTCCCCCACCGCGCTCCTGGCTATCCCCGGTATCGCCCGTATCGCCACGGAGGTGAACGAGCAGGGGTTGCAGCCGCGCCCGGCCCCGGGCGCAGCGGCTCTTGACGGTTCCCACCGGCACGTCGAGGATCTCCGCCGCCTCCGCCACCGGATAGGCCTGCATGTCGACCAGGACCAGGGCGGCGCGCTGGTCGGCCGGGAGCGTCGCCAGCGCCTTCACCAGCTGCCGGTGGAGGTCCTGGCGCTCCGCCGGGGCCTCGGCCGACTCGTGGGGCTCCAGGAGCAGCTCCAGGCGCTCCGCGTCGTCGACCGGCGAGGTCTTGCGGGACGCCGCCTTGCGGGCCCGGTCGAGGCAGGCGTTCACGGTGATGCGGTGCAGCCACGTCGTGACAGCCGACTGGCCGCGGAAGGTGTGCGCGGCCCGATAGGCCGACACCAGCGCGTCCTGGACGGCGTCGGCGGCCTCCTCGCGGTCGCCCAGCGTCCGCAGAGCGACCGCCCAGAGTCTGTCCCGGTGGCGCCGGACGAGCTCGCCGAAGGCGTCGGGGTCACCGCCGACATGGCGGGCCAGAAGGTCCTGGTCGCTCGCGCCGCCGTATGTGGCGTCGTCCAACGGTGAGCCCCCTCCCCGTGCTGTCGGATCTTCCTGTCGGACCTTCCGGATCAGCCGGTGAACTTCACGTCCGTTATGGCCTGCTTGTAACCGGGGTCGCTGAATTCGTCGGCGGCAGCGTAGGGCGCCGCGGTGAGCCACAGGACGACATAGCGGGTCTTCACCGGCTTCTTCGCCTTGAGATCGGCCGAGGCGCTGCTCGTCGTCGTGCTCGCGATCTGCTTCATCGAGGTGATCGGCGTGCTCGGCGACATGGAGTCCGCCGCGTACAGCGCCAGCGTCGTGTGGTTGCCGCCGTACCGGAGCGCTATCGACGCCGCCGACACGTCCTTCTCGGACCCGAGGTCGTAGACGATGCCCACACCCTGCTTGAAGGGGGCGAGCTTGGGGCCGTCCACGTAGCTCTTGGAGCGCCAGTACGTGGAGGTGTTGCCGTCATACGTGTTGCCCACGTCCTTGGCGTTCTGCGGCTTGCCGTCCGGGGCGTACTCCTCGGCGCTCTGGATCCGCAGCGGCTTCGGCGCCTTGGGCTTGTCGCCGTCGCTCTTGTTCGGCTGCTGGGACGTCCCGGACTCGCCGGAGCCCTTGTCGTGGCCCAGGAGCGAGTCCGCGAGCTGCCAGCTGCCCAGGCCGAGTGCGGCGATCAGCAGCGCCGACACGGCCCACTTGATCGCCTTGCCGGTACGGCCCTGGAGCGCGGGCGGCGGGGCCGGCACGACCTGGGTGACCGCCGGGTGCGGCCCCGCGGGCGGGCGGCCGTAGGTGCCCTGCTGGTAGGTGGTGCGCTGGTACTCGGGCGGCGCGGTGAACGCGGGCTCCGGCGGACGGATCCGCGGCATCGCCGAGACGGCCTTGACCAGCTCGTCCGGCGTGGTGCAGGCCGGCTCCTGGCGGGACGCGGTGGCGCCGTCGTTGGCGAGCGCCCGCATGGTGAGCTCGGACAGGCCGCGGTGGACCCCCGCGCGCACCTGGTCGGGAGCGATCAGGCCGACGCCCTTGGGCAGCCCGTGCAGGCCGTAGGCATCGCTGTCGTACGGCCAGCGCTGGGTCAGCGAGGCGTACAGCAGCGCGCCGATCGCCTCCGTGTCGGTCCGCTGCGGGGTGTCGGACGTGATGCCGCGCAGGGCGGCGTTCACCGCGAGCCCGCGGATGCGGTACTGCCCCGAGGAGGTCCGCAGGACCGCGCCAGGGGTCAGCCGCAGGTGCGCGAGGCCCTCGCGGTGGGCCGCCGCCATGGCCTGGGAGACCTGCGTGACCAGCTGGTAGGCGTCGTGCGCCTCCAGCGGGCCGGAGGCCAGCAGCGCGGTCAGCTCGGTGGCGTCCGGCAGCCACTCGTGGACCACGTAGACGAGGTCGTTCTCCTCCACCGCGTCCAGGACCTGGACGAAGCGCGGGTCCCCCAGAAGCGCGGACGAGCGGGCGGCCGCCAGCACGGAACGCGCCCGCGGGTGGTCCGCCGGGAGCAGATGGACCCCGACGGCGCGACGGAGCTTCTCGTCGACCGCACGCCAGCTGCTGAAACCGTCCAGACGGGTGACGCACTCTTCGAGTCGATAGCGTCTGGCGAGCTTGTGGCCGCTGTGCAGCTCCGGTGTGGCGATGGAGGGTTCGGCGGGCTTCCGTTCACCGCCCGTGTCGCCGGCGCCCTGTTCCGCCGTGTCTGCCGTGTCGATGGATTCCGCCACCCCGTCGGTCGTGGCCCCGTCCGCCTTGGCGGTCAGCGGGTTGTCGCCGCTGTTGTCGGCCACGTCGACGGCAGCCGTGCTACGTTCCGCCACCGTCGTTCCTGCCTCCCCATCCGTTGCGTGCTGTCGGCCAGCCATGCAAAGTCATGCCAATTGTGCCCACAGTCCGGCGCTATGCACGACACACGGCGGCGGACGATGGTTGTGCGCGGGAGAACGGACTCAGCGTCCGAGCCGTCCCCGCACCATTCCGACCATGGAGTTGAGCTCCTCGATCCGCATTTTCTTCGCCGCGAGGAAGAAGATGCCGAGCAGCACGGTCCCGCCCACCACGAGGGCGACCAGCGAGCCGAGCGCCCCCTGGCCGAGCTCCTTGAGGATGACGAATCCCAGCGCGCCGCCGATCGCGGCCGCCGGCACGGCCGCCAGGGACAGCCTCGCGTACGTACGCAGCACCCGCGCGCCGTCCAGGTCTCCGCCCAGCCGGTTGCGCAGCCGCCGCCAGGCCACCCCGACGCCGACCGCGTAGGCCAGACCGTAGGCGCCCGCCATCCCCACGACTGCCCACTGGGCGGGCAGGATCGCATAGCAGGCGGCCGAGACGGCGGCGTTCACCGCGGCCACGATGACCGTGTTGTAGAAGGGCGTGCGCGTGTCCTCGTACGCGTAGAAGCCGCGCAGGACGACGTACTGGACCGAGTACGGGATCAGCCCCAGCGCGAACGCCATGAGGATGAAGCCCATGGACCGGCCGGCCTCCACGCCGCTGCTGACGTACAGCAGGGTGCACATCGGGACGCCGAGCGCGAGGAACATGAAGGCGACCGGGACGATCGCGACCGCCGAGTTGCGCAGGCCCTGCGAGATGTCGTCGCGGACCGCGCCCGGGTCGTTGTCGTGGGCGGCCCGGGAGATGCGCGGCAGCAGGGCCGCCATTACCGAGACGGTGATGATGGCCTGCGGCATGCCCCAGATCAGCTGCGCGTTGGAGTAGGCGAGGAAGCCCGCCCCGTGGGCCCCCGAGGCCTTTCCGGCGGCCGTGGCGAGCTGGGTGACGACGAGCACGCCGGCCTGGTTGGCGAGGACGAACATCACAGTCCACTTGGCGAGCTTGACCGTCTTGCCGAGGCCGTGGCCCTTCCAGTCGAACCGCGGCCGGAACCGGAAGCCGGTCTCGCGCAGGTACGGGATCATCGCCAGCGCCTGCACGACGAGGCCCAGCAGGGTGCCGATCCCCAGGAGGCGGATGCCGTCCGGCGGGATCGTCTGCACACCCATCTTCGACTCGGCCGACGTGCCGTACACCCAGATGAACAGGCCGAACGTGCCGATCATGACGATGTTGTTGAGGACCGGCGTCCACATCATCGCGCCGAACTTGCCGCGGGCGTTGAGGATCTGCCCCAGCACCACGTGCAGGCCCATGAAAAAGATGGTGGGCAGGCAGTAGCGGGCGAAGGAGACGGCGACGCTGTTGGCGGCCGTGTCGTCCGAGATGGTGCTCGACATCAGCTTGATCAGCAGCGGGGCCGCGAGCACCACGAGGGCGACGATGGCGCCGAGCGCCACCATGACGAGGGTCAGCAGCCGGTTGGCGTACGCCTCGCCGCCGTCCTCGTCGTCCTTCATGGACCGCACCAGCTGCGGGACGAAGACCGAGTTGAGGCCTCCGCCGACGGTGAGGATGTAGATCATCGTCGGCAGGGTGTACGCCACGGTGTAGGTGTCACCCAGTACCTGCGTGCCCAGCGCGGCGGTGATCACCAGGCTGCGGACGAAGCCGGTCAGGCGCGACACGAGCGTGCCCGCGGCCATCACGGCGCTCGACTTGAGCAGCCCGGAGGCGCGGCCGCCGGACTTCGGCTGCGGCGTGGCGGGCAGCGGCTCGGGCTCCGGGGAAGCCGACGCCGGGCCGGACCCCTGCTGGTCGCGGTAGAGGTACGCGAAGGCGTCCTGCTCGGGCGGCTCCTCGCCCGCCTGCGTGACCAGGTCGTCGATGCCCACGAACTGCGTGGTGCCCGCGGTGTCGCCGTACGGCAGGTGGCGCGAAGGGCCGTCCGGCTCCGGCGGCGGGGTCTGGGCCCAGATCCGGGGGTCCGGCGCGTACTGCTGCGCGGGCGGCTGCTGGTAGAGCGGCTGCGGCTCGGCGTAGGTGCCCGGGGGCGGCGGCGGGTGCGCGGCGCGGTCGTACAGCGCCTCGGTCACCGGGTCCTGGGCATACGGGTCCTGCGCCCGGTACGGATCGTGGCCGTAGGCGTCCTGGAAGTACGGGTCCGGCGCGGGCTGCTGCGGCGGCACCTGCTCGGCGTAGGGAGGCACCGGGGGCGTGTTCCCGGACGACGCGGAGCCGCCGCCCGCGCCCTGCCCGCGGTCACCGTCGTACGGCGCGTTCATGGTTACCCCACCTCATCGTCCCCGGCCTGGCCGGCCACGGTGCATAGCGATAGCTCAATGCTCCACTTTCTCACCCGTGCCGGGCGAGGCCCCGCTTTCCGGACCGGTGTCCGGTGTCGGGTCACTCGGCTGCCCGGGATCGTCGCCGCCGTCGGCCTCCGCTCCGTCGCCCTCGCCGGTCTCCTTCCGGGCCGTCGACCGCTTGCGCTGGGTGTACATCCTGATGCCCGCGAGGACGAGCAACAGGACGCCGCCGGCGATCACCAGCATCACGGTCGGGGTGATCTCGGAGACCTTGACCGTGAATTCCATCGGATCGCCGTACGGGGTCCCGTCCTGCGTGTAGAGCCGGGCGGTCACCTGAACCGGGCCGTTGGCGTTCGCCGTGGCGGTGAACTTCACCGACTGGCTGTGTCCGCCGTCGATCTTGACCGGCTGTCCGCCGTTCGCGGCCTCGTTGGTGGTCACCTTGAGGCGGGAGGGGTTGCTCGGCTCCAGCCGCAGCACCAGGTTGCCCACGGGCTGGACCAGCTGGTTCTGCACAGTGACCGCGAGGGTGGCGCTGCGCCCCGACATGGTGGCCGTGGACTTCTGGATCAGCCGCACCTCGCCGGTGAGGCCGTCCAGATAGCTCTGCACCCCGGCCCGGTAGATCACGGCCCCTTCGCGGTCGCCGCGCCAGGACGTCGACATCTCGCGGCTGATGGCGTTGCCGAAGGGCGTGACGACGCGGTCGGGGGCGGTCAGGATGACCCGGAACTTGTCCAGGGTGCCCTGGGTGCTCTTCATGTCCTGGAACGCCTGTACCGGCAGTTCCTGCCTGCGCAGCGATCCGGGGTACGAGGAGGAGGCGGGCACCCGGGCGGTGGCGCGCGCGTCCGGCTTGGCCGTGGCGGCCGCCGGCAGGTCGAGCGGCGTGGTCCAGCGCTGCGCGCTCAGGGCGCGGACGGCGCCCGCCATCGTCTGGGCCTGGCTGGCGGACGGCATCCGCTGCGGCGCGACGACGATGCTGCGCTGCCTCTCGGGTTCCTGGAGCGTGATCGCCAGCGTCTGGGCCAGGAACTCCTGGACGGCCAGCGTGGCGTTCCCGGACCTGGACATGTCGCCCTCGAACGCCGTCGAGAGCCGGGCGTCGGAGACCACGGCCGTGGTGCCGCCACCGATCGGCCGGGCGGCCGACGGCGAGTACGTGAGGCCGCCGGTCTCGCGGAGGCTGTCGCTGCGGGCGATCACGTTGTGGGCGCCCGCCGAGGTGGCGACGTCGACGATCGAGGGGTCAACCGCGCCCTCCACCGGCCAGGCGAAGTCGACCGAGGGCGTCACGTGGAGGATGGTCTCCACGGTCTTCTCGGCCACCTCGGTGGCGCCCTGCAGATGGCTCAGCGAGCCGGAGACCTCCTTGCCGCGGTGGGCGAGCGAGGCCAGGTCCGGGTCGGCGAACGGCAGTGCGACGACCTTCTGGCCCTGCACCGCGTCCTCGAGCCGGCCCAGCCACTGCTTGGCCACGTCCTGGTTGGTGCCGGGCACATCGGTGTCGCCGGACTTGACCCGGTAGTTGCGGGTCATCGCGTCGACGGTGGCGAGCAGATCCGGGTCGATCACCCAGGTCACCGGCAGCTGGCTGCCCAGCGAGACCATCTGCTCCAGTCGGCCGCCGGGTGCCAGCTCCGCGGCCAGCGCGTCGTCGGCGAAGACCGGGGTCTGCTGCTCGTCCGAGCCCGTCTGCGCGGTGAGATGGGTCGACGACATCAGCGGCCACATATAGGTGAGCTGCGACTTCTTGCCGTCGACGGCCTCGGGCTGCCACGGCAGGAGGGTCCGCTGAATGCCCATGACCTGCTCGTACTGCTGGTTCGCCGTCTGCCCGGACAGGGAGACGCCGAGCGGGTAGACGCCGTCGCCGTCCAGTCCCAGCTTGCTCACCGGCACGGAGAGCGTGAAGTCCCGGCTGATCCCGGGCGCGAGCTTCGGGAACTTGACCGTGTACGGGTCGCCGACCTCGGCCGGGTCCAGGCTCTGCGAGTAGCCGCTGCGCTGGGAGGCGTCGTCGATCGCGGTCCGGCTGGTGAGCCGCTGGCCCACCCGCAGGCCCACGTGGGCGGCCGTGACGGCTTGCCTGCCCGTGTTGGTGACCGTGCCGGAGATCGTCAGCGTGTCGCTCTTGACGGGGGCGCTGGGACTCATCGAGTCGAGCGTCACCTGGACGGTGCGGGAGACCGGCTGCGCCTTCTCTGGTGCGGCCGCCCCGGTGGCGTGGGCCGCCGTGGTGGCGGCCGTGCCGGAGAGCAGACCGGCGATCAGGGGGGCGCCGACGAGCAGCGCCGCTGTGCGGCGCAGCCACCGGCGGGCAGGTGAGGGGCCCATCCCCTGAGAATCTGCCGCCTCGGCCACGCGTCGCCCGTCCCTCGTCGTCGTCAGCTGTGTCGGTGGTTGTCGATTCCTGCGTCCACGCATGGTAACGAGGTGGACTGTGGCGAAGTGCCGTGGACTGCTCCACATGATCGGAAGAGTGTGCCAGGGAGCCAGGTGAGGCGGCTTCCCGGGGCCGTGGAGAGCCCGCGAGGACGGGTGAGCCGGGGCCGACGGAAACGGTGACGCCCCGGTCGGCCCGGGCACGTACCCTTTTCTGTTGTGCCGAACGCCAACGAAGACAATCCCAGCGCCCTGAGCCAGGTGCAGCGCCGCGCGGTCAGCGAACTGCTGCGGGTGTCACCGGTCGCCGACGACCTCGCCCGCCGCTTCCAGGAGGCCGGGTTCTCGCTTGCCCTGGTCGGCGGCTCGGTACGGGACGCGCTCCTTGGCCGGCTCGGGAACGACCTGGACTTCACCACCGACGCCCGCCCCGAGGCCGTGCTGAAGATCGTGCGCCCGTGGGCGGACGCGGTCTGGGAGGTCGGGATCGCGTTCGGCACCGTCGGCTGCCAGAAGGACGGCTACCAGATCGAGGTGACGACGTACCGCTCCGAGGCGTACGACCGGACCTCGCGCAAGCCCGAGGTGTCCTACGGCGACTCCATCGAGGAGGACCTGGTCCGCCGCGATTTCACCGTCAACGCGATGGCCGTGGCACTCCCCGAGAAGGAGTTCATCGACCCGCACGGTGGTCTGGAGGACCTGTCGGAGCGCGTCCTGCGTACCCCCGGCACCCCGGAGGAGTCCTTCTCCGACGACCCGCTGCGCATGATGCGGGCCGCCCGCTTCGCGGCGCAGCTCGACTTCGAGGTGGCCCCCGAGGTCGTCGCCGCGATGACGTCGATGGCCGAGCGGATCGAGATCGTCTCCGCCGAGCGCGTGCGGGACGAGCTGAACAAGCTGCTGGTCTCCGCACACCCGCGCAAGGGGCTGCGGCTGCTCGTGGAGACCGGGCTCGCGGATCACGTGCTGCCCGAGCTTCCCGCACTGCGGCTGGAGAGCGACGAGCACCACCGGCACAAGGACGTCTACGAGCACTCGCTCACGGTGCTCGACCAGGCCATCGCCCTGGAGAAGGACGGGCCCGACCTGGTGCTGCGCCTCGCCGCGCTGCTGCATGACATCGGCAAGCCGAGGACGCGCCGGTTCGAGCAGGACGGGCGGGTCTCCTTCCACCACCACGAGGTGGTGGGCGCGAAGATGACCAAGAAGCGCATGACGGCGCTGAAGTACTCCAACGACATGGTCAAGGACGTCTCGCGCCTGGTGGAGCTGCATCTGCGCTTCCACGGCTATGGAACCGGCGAGTGGACCGACTCGGCGGTGCGCCGGTACGTACGCGACGGCGGGCCGCTCCTGGACCGGCTGCACAAGCTGACCCGCTCGGACTGCACCACGCGCAACAAGCGCAAGGCGGGCGCGCTGTCGCGGGCCTATGACGGGCTGGAGGAGCGGATCGCGCAGCTCCAGGAGCAGGAGGAGCTCGACTCGATCCGCCCGGACCTGAACGGCAACCAGATCCAGGAGATCCTCGGGATCGGGCCCGGCCCGGCGATCGGTCAGGCGTACAAGCACCTGCTGGAGCTGCGCCTGGAGAACGGGCCGATGGAGCACGACGCGGCCGTCGCGGCGCTCAAGGAGTGGTGGGCCGAGCAGGGCTGAGGACGGCCATGGAGGACTGAGGGCGGCCGAGAGGACGTTTCACGTGAAACATGCGGCGTGGTGTGAAACATGCGTCGTGGTTTCACGTGAAACACAGCGACCCGTCGATGTGCCGAGGGGCGGTGTTTCACGTGAAACACCGCCCCTCGGTCTCTGCCGCGACTACTTCTTGTAGTCCTCCAGGCAGAGGGTGAACCGCTTGCTGCCGCGCTTCTCGGTGTACTCCGAGTACTTGGTGCGGTCGCAGCCAATGATGTCGTCGTTCTTCTTCTCGACGACCTTGTACTTGGCCTTGGAGTCGCCGCAGTCGACGACCTTCAGCTCCGGGTTGGTCGTGGAGTCGGGGTTGCCGATGCTCATGCAGTCGCCGACCTTGGCGGTGTCGGCGTCATGGCGGCTGGAGTACCAGCCCACGGCTGCGGCGATGACGACGCTCACCGCGACGACGATCCGGACGATCTTCTTGATGTTGCGGCGCGGCGGGGCGGGCGCCGGCGCGTGGGGTATCGGGCCGCCCTGGTTGAAGTAGGGCGACTGCTGCGGCGGGACTCCCGGCTGACCCGGCTGGCCGTACGGCGCGCCTCCCTGCGGCTGCCCGTACGGGGCTGCGCCCTGCGGCTGTCCGTGGGGAGCGTTGGGCTGCGGCGCGTACGGGTTCTGGCCCTGGGGCGGCGGAGTGGACACTTGGGGGTTCCCCCTTGGGAAAAACAGGTGATGTATGACGCCCGTAAGGTAGCGGGCCCGGCTGACATCCCTGCTATCGGTGGGGACTCTGTGGCCCTGATGTGACACTCAGCCGCGCTGAAAGCGGGTCATAAACACCGCTACTGCCGCGTAGATCACAGAGACCGTGACAACCAGAGGTGCCGACTTCCCGTCAGGCGGCAGCATCAGCGCGGCAACTGCGGCGGCGCCGACGAAGGCGACGTTGAAGAGCACGTCGTACAGCGAGAAGATCCGGCCGCGGTAGGAGTCGTCCACCGAGGACTGCACCACGGTGTCCGTGGAGATCTTCGCGCCCTGGGTGACCAGTCCCAGGACGAAGGCCGCGACGAGCACGGGCACGGGCGTGAACGGCAGCCCCAGGGCGGGCTCCAGGACCGCCGCCGTCCCCGCGCACACCGCCATCCATCGATAGGGCCCCAGTCGCGCGACCGCCCCCGGCGTCACCACGGCGGCCGCGAAGAACCCCGCCCCCGAGATGCCCACCGCCAGCCCCAGCAGCGCCAGCCCGTCGGAGGTGCCGTCGGCCCAGGCGTACCGGCAGAGCATCAGCACCAGCACGGTCAGCGCCCCGTAGCAGAAGCGCAGCAGGGTCATCGCGATCAGCACGTGCGCGGCCGTCCGTCGCTCCCGCAAGTGGCGCAGCCCGCCCGCGAGTCCGCGTACCGTCGCGCCGATCGCGGCGCGGATACCGGGCCGGACCGCGTCGGGGTCGGGCCCCAGCAGACCGGGCGGCAGGCGCAGCGACCACAGGGCCGCGCACAGATAGAGGAGCGAGCCGAGCAGCACGGTGGCGGCGTCCGCCGGGAGCACTAGACGTACCCCGAAGGCCAGCCCGCCGCCCGCGGTCGCGGCGAGTGTTCCGGCGGTCGGCGACAGGGAGTTGGCCATCACGAGCCGCTCCTTGTCCACGACCCGGGGCAGCGCGGCCGAGAGCCCCGCCAGGACGAAGCGGTTGACTGCCGTGACGCAGAGCGCGGACGTGTAGAAGAGCGCGTCGGGCGCGGCGGCGAGCAGCAGCAGCGCCGTGCAGCCGGCCAGCAGGGCCCGCAGCAGATTGCCGTACAGAAAGACCTGGCGCCGCTGCCAGCGGTCCAGGAAAACACCCGCGAAAGGGCCGACGACTGAGTAGGGCAGCAGCAGAACGGCCATGGCCGAGGCGATCGCCGTGGGCGAGGTCTGCTTCTCGGGGGAGAAGACGACGTGGGTGGCGAGCGCGACCTGGTAGACGCCGTCCGCCGCCTGGGAGAGCAGTCGTACGGCCAGCAGCTGCCGGAAATTCCTCAGGCGCAGGAGTACGCGCAGATCACGCACGACGGACATGGGTGCAAGCGTCACATACGAAGAGGGCCCCCGCGCCGGCACGGCACAGGGACCCTCAACAGTCGGACGGAAGCCGAGACTTAGCGCTCGACCTCGCCCTTGATGAACTTCTCGACGTTCTCGAAGGCCTCGTCGTCGAAGTACTGCACCGGCGGGGACTTCATGAAGTACGAGGACGCGGAGAGGATCGGGCCGCCGATACCGCGGTCCTTGGCGATCTTCGCGGCGCGCACGGCGTCGATGATGACACCCGCGGAGTTCGGGGAGTCCCACACCTCGAGCTTGTACTCGAGGTTCAGCGGGACGTCACCGAAGGCACGGCCCTCGAGGCGCACGTACGCCCACTTGCGGTCGTCCAGCCAGGCCACGTAGTCCGAGGGGCCGATGTGGACGTTGTTGTCGCCCAGCTCGCGGTCACGGATCTGCGAGGTGACGGCCTGCGTCTTCGAGATCTTCTTGGACTCCAGACGCTCACGCTCGAGCATGTTCTTGAAGTCCATGTTGCCGCCGACGTTCAGCTGCATGGTGCGCTCCAGGCGGACACCGCGGTCCTCGAAGAGCTTTGCCATCACGCGGTGCGTGATGGTGGCGCCGACCTGCGACTTGATGTCGTCACCGACGATCGGCACACCGGCCTCGGTGAACTTGTCCGCCCACTCCTTGGTGCCGGCGATGAAGACCGGGAGGGCGTTGACGAACGCGACCTTGGCGTCGATGGCGCACTGCGCGTAGAACTTCGCGGCGACCTCGGAACCCACGGGGAGGTAGCAGACCAGAACGTCGACCTGCTTGTCCTTGAGGACCTGGACGACGTCGACCGGCGCCTCGGCGGACTCCTCGATGGTCTGGCGGTAGTACTTGCCGAGACCGTCGTGGGTGTGACCACGCTGGACCGTGACGCCCTTGTTCGGGACGTCGCAGATCTTGATGGTGTTGTTCTCGCTCGCACCGATGGCGTCCGCGAGGTCGAGGCCGACCTTCTTGGCGTCCACGTCGAACGCGGCCACGAACTCCACGTCCTTGACGTGGTAGTCGCCGAACTGGACGTGCATCAGACCCGGCACCTTGCCGGCCGGGTCGGCGTCCTTGTAGTACTCGACGCCCTGCACCAGCGAGGCGGCGCAGTTTCCTACGCCGACGATGGCTACGCGAACCGAACCCATTCCGGTTGCTCCCTGTGTGTTCTCGACGAAGTCCTGCGGACGCAGGGCCTTCAGTTGGCGGTGTCCTCGGACGGATCCGGCCGGGTGCTGTCCCGATGCCGGGGCAGGCCGCCCGTCTCTCCTGATGTGTGGTCCTGCTGAGCGGAGCCGGTGGCTGGGCCGGATCGCTGATCCCGCCCCGCCCGCTCGCTCTCGATGAGCTCGTTCAGCCAGCGCACTTCGCGCTCCACGGACTCCATGCCGTGACGCTGCAGCTCAAGGGTGTAGTCGTCCAGGCGCTCGCGCGTACGGGCCAGGGAGGCGCGCATCTTCTCGAGGCGCTCCTCCAGCCGGCTGCGACGACCTTCCAGCACGCGCATCCGCACCTCGCGCTCCGTCTGCCCGAAAAAGGCGAAACGTGCCGCGAAGTGCTCGTCCTCCCAGGTATCGGGCCCGGTGTGGGAGAGCAGTTCTTCGAAATGCTCCTTCCCTTCGGCCGTCAACCGGTAGACGATCTTGGCCCGGCGCCCTGCGAGTGAAGCAGCGAGAGCGTCCTCGGGAGCGCTGCCCGGTTCCTCGATCAACCAGCCGCTCGCGACCAGCGTCTTGAGGCAGGGGTAAAGGGTCCCGTAACTGAAGGCCCGGAAGATCCCCAGTGAGGTGTTGAGCCGCTTGCGCAGCTCGTACCCGTGCATCGGGGCCTCGCGAAGCAGGCCGAGTACGGCGAATTCGAGGATGCCGGAGCGTCTGCTCAACCTTCGCCTCCTCTGCTGCTGCGGACCTTTATGCCGTGCTGATGTATCGACTCGATACATCCTGACGATAGAACGGTGTCGCCTCTGCGACAAGAGGGACCATCGTGAACGGCGTCACATCGGCAATTCATGGGATGCAACTTGCCTGATTTGGGGTGAACTTCGCCCCCTGGCTGGTTTTGACCGTGCGTAGTCTGTGCGGCATGCAGACCACCGGGAGCCGAGTGACGTCAGGGGGCGTCGGCGCGTACCGCGCCATCGGCATACCGGGCGCACGGCGGACGAGCTCGTCGCAGGGCTGGTCCGTCTGTCGGGGGGACCGGAACTCACCAGTCGCTTTCAGGCGCTCTCGCCTGCCCGAGGAGTAGTCGTTCGATGAGCGAGCACCGTCGCAAACCGTCGGAGTCGCAGGGTGGGGGCCGGGCCGCGGCCCGACGGGCTGCCCAGCAGCCGTCCGGCCGCCGCGCGGCCCCCGCCCGGGACTCCGTCACGGATTCGCCTTCCGGCTCTTACGGAGAGTCACGGTCGGCCGGTGGGCGCGCCGAGGCGCGGCGAGCGGCCCAGCGGGGCGGACGCAGACGAGGGGCCGAACCCGGCGGCGGCCCGGCGGGTCCGGGCGGGCGCCGCGGCGGGACGGGCCCGGGCGACCGGCGGCCCGGCAAGAAGCGTTTCATCGACTACCCGCGCTTCAACAAGCGCGGGTGGCGGCGCTGGATGCCGTCCTGGAAGCTCGTCAGCGGGCTCTGCCTGGGCTTCCTCAGCACGCTGGTGATCGCGATCGGCATCGCCTACTGGATGGTGAGCGTTCCGAACGTGGCCCAGGCGGCCCAGGCCGAGAACAACGTCTACTACTGGGCCGACGGCTCCCAGATGGTCGCGACCGGCGGTGAGGTCAACCGCCAGATCATCGCGTACGAGAAGATCCCCGCGGCCATGCGGTACGCGGTGATCTCGGCGGAGAACAAGACCTTCGAGACCGACTCCGGCGTCGACCCCCAGGGCATCGCGCGCGCCCTGGTGAACATGGCCAAGGGCGGCCACACACAGGGTGGCTCCACGATCACCCAGCAGTACGTGAAGAACGCCCGGCTCGACGACCAGTCGCAGACACTGACCCGTAAGTTCAAAGAGCTCTTCATCTCCATCAAGGTCGGCGCGACCAAGAAGAAGAGCGAGATCATGGCGGGCTATCTGAACACCGCCTACTACGGGCGCGGCGCCTACGGTCTGCAGGCCGCGGCCCGCACGTACTACAGCAAGGACGCCAAGGACCTCGATCCCAGCCAGTGCGCCTTCCTCGCCTCGCTGCTCAAGGGCGCCACCTACTTCGACCCGGCCGGCGCCACGGAGATTGACCCGGCGGCCACGCCGCAGCAGAACACCAAGAACGCCATGAACCGGTGGGCCTGGATCCTGGACGAGGAAGTGAAGGACGGGCACCTGCCCGCGGCGGAGCGCGCCAAGTACAAGACCTTCCCGATGCCGGACAAGCCCAAGAAGAACGCGCAGCTCAGCGGGCAGATCGGCTATCTGGTCAGTCTGTCGAAGGCGTACTTCGTGAACAACAACAACCAGGGCATCACCGCCGGTGACCTGGACAAGGGCGGCTACGAGATCCACACGACCTTCGACAAGAAGAAGGTCCAGGCGCTCGAAGACGTGGTGAAGAAGGTCCGCAAGAAGAACATCGACCCGAAGAAGCGCCCGAAGTACGACACGTTCGTCCAGTTCGGCGCAGCCTCGGTGGATACCAAGAGCGGTGCCATCAAGGCGCTCTACGGTGGCGAGGACGCGACCAAGCACTTCACCAACAACGCCGACCAGACCGGTGCGCAGGTCGGCTCGACCTTCAAGCCGTTCGTGCTGGCCGCCGCCATGGAGTACGGAAAGCGCAACCCGAAGCTCCCCGCCGACCAGCCTCAGGAGGAGCGGACCCCGGTCTCCCCGAAGAGCATCTACAGCGGCATGAACAAGCTGAAGATCAAGAAGTACGACGGGAGCGTGTGGACCGACCAGAAGGGCGGCCAGTGGCTCCAGACCAACGACGGCAACGAGTCCTACAACCCGCCCAGCTACGCCATCGACCTGCGGTACGCGATGCAGGAGTCGGCGAACACGCCCTACGTCCAGCTCGGCATGGACGTCGGCACGGACAAGGTGAAGGACATCGCCCTCGCCGCGGGGCTGCGCAAGGACAGTCTGGCCTCGTCGAGCGTGCCGTCGTTCTCCATCGGCACCTCCTCCCCCAGCGCGATCCGCATGGCCGGCGCGTACGCCACCTTCGCCACCAGCGGGATGCACCACGACCCGTACTCGGTCGAGAAGGTCAACAAGCGCGGCCGGGTCGTCTACCAGCACGATGACAAGGCGACCCGCGCCTTCTCGGCCGCGGTCGCGGACAACGTGACGGACGTCCTGAAGAACGTCGTGGAGAAGGGCACCGGCACCAACGCCAAGCTCAGCGGCCGTGATGTGGCGGGCAAGACCGGTACCACCGACGGCAACCGTTCCGCCTGGTTCGTCGGCTACACGCCGCAGCTGTCGACCGCCGTGAGCATGTACCGTCTCGACGACAACGAGACGAACAAGAAGCGTGAGTTCCTGAAGATGTTCGGGACCGGCGGCCAGGAGAAGATCCACGGCGCGTCGTTCCCGTCGACCATCTGGCACGACTACATGGACCAGGCGCTGAACGGCATCCCGGCCGTCGACTTCCCGACGCCGGAGCCGATCGGCGACAAGGTGTTCGGTGGCGGCATGTCGCCCAGCCCGACCCCCTCCCCGACGCCCTCGGATTCGCCCTCGCCTTCCGGGAGCCCCTCGCCGACCCCGTCACTCACGCCGTCGCCGTCCCCGAAGCCCAGCAAGACCTGTGGCAAGTGGGACTGGAACTGCGGTGGTCCCGGCGGCGGCTCCGGTGGCCCCGGAGGCACGGACGCGGGCGCCGACCAGGGCACCACCGCCGGGGACATCAGCGGCCCCAGCGGCAGTCCGTCACCCAGTAAGTCCAAACCGGGCAGCGGCCCCCAGGGAAATATCTTCGGGGGCCCGAACGGCTAGCGGGCCCGGCGCACGCGGCTGAATGTCAGGGGCGGTGTTTCACGTGAAACCAGCGATGTGTTTCACGTGAAACATCGCCCCTCGGCATTTCCACAGAGGTGTACGGCAGGATGTGCGGCATGACGAGCGAGACCAGTGCCCGCGCGTACGAGGACCGGCGCGGGGAGCCCGCCGAACCCGTCGTACGGCCCACGGAGCAGGACGAGGTCGCCGCGGCCGGTAGCGAGCTGCTGGGCGGCCCTATGGGCCGCTGGGCGACGGGGGCAGGCCACTGGCTCGCCCCTGTCCGGGTGATCGCCCTTATCGCGATCGGCATGTTCGCCCTCGGGATGGCACAGAAGGCTCCCTGCTACGAATGGGCCTGGTTCCGGGGCGTGAACTCCCAGTACACCCACGCCTGCTACTCCGACATCCCCCACCTGTACGTGGGCCGGGGCTTCGCCGACGATCTCGTGCCGTACTTCGACCGGCTGAGCGGCGACATGGACTACCTCGAATATCCCGTCCTGACGGGACTCTTCATGGAGGTGGCCTCCTGGCTGACGCCCAGCGGCGGCGGCATGCAGCACCGCGAGCAGATGTACTGGATGGTCAACGCGGGGATGCTGATGGTCTGCACGGCCGTCATCGCCGTCTGTGTCGCGCGGACACACCGCCGCCGCCCCTGGGACGCCCTGCTGGTCGCCCTGGCGCCCGCCTTCGCGCTCACCGCGACGATCAACTGGGACCTCTTCGCCATCGCGCTGACGGCCGCCGCCATGCTGATGTGGTCCCGTAGCCGCCCACTGGCCTTCGGCATCCTCATCGGGCTCGCGACGGCCGCCAAGCTCTATCCCGTCCTGCTCCTCGGGCCACTGCTGTTCCTGTGCTGGCGGGCCGGCAAGTGGCGGGAGTACGCGGTGGCCGTCTTCGGCGCGGCGGGCGCCTGGTTGGCGGTGAACGTGCCGGTGATGCTGCTCGCACCCGAGGGCTGGAAGAAGTTCTATACGTTCAGCCAGGAGCGGTCGGTCGACTTCGGCTCGTTCTGGCTGATCATCTCGCAGCGCACCGGCAAGTCCCTGGACGTCGAGATGGTGAACAACGTGGCGACGCTGCTGATGGTGCTGCTGTGCGCGGGTATCGCGGCGCTGACGCTCACCGCGCCGCGCCGGCCGCGCTTCGCGCAGCTTGCCTTCCTGGTGGTCGCCGCCTTCATTCTGACCAACAAGGTCTACTCGCCGCAGTACGTGCTGTGGCTGATCCCGCTCGCCGCGCTGGCCAGGCCGCGCTGGCGGGACTTCTTGATCTGGCAGGCCGGGGAAGTCGTCTACTTCTTCGGGATCTGGATGTACCTCGCGTACACGATGAGCGGCGAGAATCACCAGGGACTGCCGCCGGAGGGCTACCAACTGGCCATCGCCGCCCACCTGCTGTCGACGCTCTACCTGTGCGCGGTGATCGTGCGGGACATCATGATGCCCGAGCGGGACGTGCTCCGGCGCGACGGCTCGGACGACCCGTCCGGTGGTGTTCTCGACGGGGCCAGGGACGTGTTCGTCCTGGGGCAGGCGGCGCATCCGCCCCGGCACGCGGCTCCCTTCGTGGAAGGTCCCCGAGTGGAGTGGGGCACGCGGCAGCCGGGCACCTAGAGCGTGTCTCTTTGATCGGTTGGTCAGTTGATCGGATGTGCCCGTCCGGTTAGTGATCACTGATGCGATGTGGGACCGGATCGAGCCGCTGATGCCGGCCGATCCGGTCCGCGGTCGGCGATGGGCCGATCACCGCCGAACCCTGGAGGCCATCGCGTGGAAGTACCGCACCTGCTCGCCCTGGCGGGATCTGCCGGACGAGCTCGGCTCGTTCCAGACCGCCCACAAACGGCTGATCAGGTGGGCTGTGGACGGCACCTGGGAACGCATCCTTGCCGCGGTCCTGGCAGTGGCCGAGGATGCTGACGACATCGGCTGGACCGTGTCGGTGGACTCCACCGTTTGCCGGGATCACCAGCATTCTGTCGGAGCCAGGAAAAAGGGGCTCCAGGCCGGGCAGAACCCGACGACCATGCGCTCGGACGTTCCCGCGGCGGCCTGAGCACGAAGGTCCACCTCGCCAGCGACGGCCATGCACGACCCCTGGCCCTGCATGTCACCGCGGGCCAGGCGGGCGACGCACCGGCATTCGAGACCGTCATGGCGGGCATCCGTGTTCCGCGAAGCGGGCCCGGAAGACCGAGGACTCGACCCGATGCCGTCCCGGCGGACCGCGCGTACTCATCCCGCGCGATCCGGAATCACCTCCGCCGACGCGGGATCCGTGCTGTCATCCCCCAGCCCTCCGACCAGGTCGGCCACCGTCTGAGGCGCGGCCGTACCGGAGGCCGCCCACCCGCCTTCGACGCCGAGGCGTACAAGCAGCGCAACGCGGTCGAGCGGTGCATCAACCGGCTCAAACAGTGGCGCGGGCTGGCCATGCGAACGGACAAGCTCGCGATTGCCTACCAGGCCGCACTCCACCTCGCGGCCATCCTCATCTGGGCCCGCAGATGACCCACAGGAGAAGCTCTAGGACTGGTCGTCGGAGTCGAGGGCGTGTTCTTTGAGGAATGCGCCCGCGTGGGCTGCTGCCTCTTCTGCGGTCGCGTACGGCGCCCGCTCGGCGACCGTGCCGGATGCTCCATCAGCGCCTCGCCCAGTCCAGCCCCAACCACCTGAAGGCGACTGCACCAGCTCGGCAGTCCCTCCGAACAGCGCAAGCGCGCCCGCTGTCGCGGGTGCCGGGCGGCTGACGGCATCGGGCCATTTCTTGCGGGCGCCCTGGCGAGTGATACCCCAGACAGCTCCCAACTGCTCATAACTCGCGCCGTAGGAGCCGGCGGTCACTGCCGCCCGCTCCGTGAGCCGCTTGACCTCGCCATCCATCACCTTCCACGCGGCCAGGACGGACAGCGCCACTTCGACGGGGCTCGCATCCCACATACGGTCAGCGGACAACCCGGTCTCCCGGGAGCGGATGGCCAAGGCCAGGGGGCTCAAGGCGTCGTACAGGGCCTTGTCGAGCTCTGCCTGCTCTTCTGGGGTGATCTCAGAGGCCGTCATGCGACAACTGTAGTTACCGAAGCCGTCAATGTAAACTAAAGTTTGCGCACCGTATCGGTTGTCACCGCATCAGAGAGACAGGCCCTAGACCCCTGCACGGCAGGGAAGTGACGCGAAAGGGCCCCCGCGGGTGGCGGGGGCCCTTCGTCATGTCCGGACAGTGACGCTGTCGCCTAGCGGTCGACCAAGCGGTCGAACTGCGTCGTGGTGTGCCGCAGATGAGCCACCAGCTCGTCACCCACGCGCGGCTCCTGGGAGTCCGACGGGACGAAGAGGATCGACACCTGCATGTGCGGCGGCTCGGCGAACCAGCGCTGCTTGCCGTCCCAGACGAACGGCGAAAGATTGCGGTTGACGGTCGCGAGACCGGCCCGCGCGACGCCCTTGGCGCGCGGCATCACCCCGTGCAGCGCCTTGGGAGCCTCCAGGCCGACGCCGTGAGAGGTGCCGCCGGCGACCACGACCAGCCAGCCGTCGGATGCGGCCTTCTGCTGGCGGTAGCCGAAGCGGTCCCCCTTCGCGACCCGGGTGACGTCCAGGACGGCGCCCCGGTACTCGGTCGCGTCGTGGTCGCCGAGCCACAGCCGCGTGCCGATGCGGGCGCGGAAGCGGGTCTGCGGGAACTGCTGCTGCAGCCGCGCCTGCTCCTCGGCCCGCAGATGGCTGACGAACATGGTGTGCAGCGGCAGCCGGGCCGCGCGCAGCCGGTCCATCCAGCCGATGACCTCCTCGACCGCGTCCGAGCCGTCGGTGCGGTCGAGCGGGAGGTGCAGGGCGAAGCCCTCCAGGCGTACGTCCTCGATGGCGGCGTGGAGCAGGCCGAGCTCCTCCTCCTTGATGCCGTGCCGCTTCATCGAACTCATGCACTCGATGACCACCCGCGCGCCGACCAGGGCGTGCACCCCGTCAACGGACGAGACGGAGCGGATGACGCGGTCCGGCAGCGGCACCGGCTCCTCGCTCCGGCGGAACGGCGTGAGCACCAGCAGGTCCCCGCCGAACCAGTCCTTGATGCGGGCCGCCTCGTAGGTGGTGCCGACCGCCAGGATGTCCGAGCCGAAGCGGTTCACCTCCTCGGCCAGCCGCTCGTGGCCGAAGCCGTAGCCGTTGCCCTTGCAGACCGGGACGATGCCCGGGAACTGGTCGACCACGGACTTCTGGTGCGCCCGCCAGCGCGCGGTGTCGACGTACAGGGAGAGCGCCATGGCCGGATCCGGAACCTTTCTGGTGGCTGCGGTGTATCAGAGGTACGAGAGACGAGGTTACGCAACCATCAGCGCCTCGACATGTAGATGTCGAGAGCCTTGTGCAGCAGCTTGTTGAGCGGGAAGTCCCACTCGCCGACGTACTCGACGGCCTCGCCGCCGGTGCCCACCTTGAACTGGATGAGACCGAAGAGGTGGTCGGTCTCGTCGAGCGAGTCGGAGATGCCGCGCAGGTCGTAGACGGTCGCGCCGATGGCGTACGCATCGCGCAGCATCCGCCACTGCATCGCGTTCGAGGGCCGGACCTCACGGCCGATGTTGTCGGAGGCGCCGTAGGAGTACCAGACGTGCCCCCCGACGACGAGCATCGTGGCCGCCGACAGGTTCACGCCGTTGTGCCGGGCGAAGTAGAGCCGCATCCGGTTGGGGTCCTCGTTGTTGAGGACCGTCCACATGCGCTGGAAGTACGAGAGCGGGCGCGGCCGGAAGTGGTCACGGACAGCGGTGATCTCGTACAGCCGCTGCCACTCGGCCAGGTCCTGGTAGCCGCCCTGGACGACCTCGACACCGGCCTTCTCGGCCTTCTTGATGTTGCGGCGCCACAGCTGGTTGAAGCCCTTGAGGACATCGTCGAGCGAGCGGTTGGCGAGCGGCACCTGGAAGACGTAGCGCGGCTGCACATCGCCGAAGCCCGCGCCGCCGTCCTCGCCCTGCTGCCAGCCCATCTTGCGCAGCCGGTCGGCGACTTCGAAGGCGCGCGGCTCGATGTGGGTGGCCTCGACGTCCCGCAGACGCTTGACGTCCGGGTCCTGGATGCCGGACTTGATGGCGGCGGAGTCCCAGCGCCGGATGACGACCGGCGGGCCCATCTTCACCGAGAAGGCGCCCTGGTGCTTGAGGTGCGCCAGCATCGGCTGGAGCCACTCGTCGAGGTTCGGGGCGTACCAGTTGATGACCGGGCCCTCGGGGAGGTACGCGAGATAGCGCTTGATCTTCGGCAGCTGGCGGTAGAGCACCAGACCGGCGCCGACCATCTGGCCGTTCTTGTCGAACCACCCGAGGTTCTCCGAGCGCCACTCGGTCTTCACATCAGCCCACGCCGGGACCTGGCAGTGGCTCGCCGCGGGCAGGCTCTGGATGTACGCCAGATGCTGCTCTCGGCTGATGGTCCTCAGGGTCAGGCTCATGCGGGGCGCTCCTCGGCAGGTGTGTCCCCATGGGTACAGGGGCTCCGGCTCTCGCGCCGAAGCCTACTGCTCCCGGGGAGCGCCCCGGATGGCTGTACGCACCCTGCGTCGGTGTGGGGTGCTCTCAGCCGCCGACCACACCGCCGAAGAGACCGCCGTGCGCCATGCCCAGGAAGAAGCCCACCGCGGAGGCGCCGAGCCCAAGGATCAGCAGGAACCGCTCGCGGGTGGTCTCCGAGATGAACTGTCCGTACGCACCGGTGAGGATCCCCACGAGGCCGGCCCACGAGCTGACCAGGTGCAGGTTGTGGAAGAACGCGGTGATGAAGGCCAGCGCCCCCAGGGCCACGGTCACCGCCATGAAGGCGTCCTGAAGGGGATGGGGCTTGCCGTCGGTGGCGAAGAGGGAGACGACGGACGAGTTCGATCGCATTGCCTGTGCCATGGGGCACCTCCTGGCGGAAGCGGAACGCGGCGAAGGGTAGCGCCACGCACACCCGATGTGTACAGATTCTGCCCCTTGGTCGCCGGATTTCAACCGGAAGCGGGTGTGCAGGTACTCTGTACGGTCTGCACCGGTGTCTGCCCTGGCCAGGACGCGGTCCCCCTCTTTCGGAGCGGGATTGTCAGTGGCGGCGGATACCGTTGCTTACGCATCACGACCCTCCTGCCACGGAACGACCGTGGCCGCTGAGTCCAAAGGAGGTGGGTTCCACATGCGTCACTACGAGGTGATGGTCATCCTCGACCCCGATCTGGAGGAGCGCGCTGTCTCTCCCCTGATCGAGAACTTCCTCTCCGTCGTCCGTGAGGGCAACGGAAAGGTCGAGAAGGTCGACACCTGGGGCCGTCGTCGTCTCTCCTACGAGATCAAGAAGAAGCCCGAGGGCATCTACACGGTCATCGACCTCCAGGCCGAGCCTGCGGTCGTCAAGGAGCTCGACCGTCAGATGAACCTGAACGAGTCGGTCCTCCGGACCAAGGTCCTCCGCCCCGAGACCCACTGAGCTTCGGCTCAGAAGTCATCGGGTTCCGAGTAGCAACACAGCAGCCAGCAGCAATCCCCGCCGAGAGGTTCACCCATGGCAGGCGAGACCGTCATCACGGTCGTCGGCAATCTCGTCGACGACCCCGAGCTGCGCTTCACCCCGTCCGGTGCGGCCGTCGCGAAGTTCCGTGTCGCGTCGACTCCCCGCACCTTCGACCGTCAGACCAATGAGTGGAAGGACGGCGAGAGCCTGTTCCTGACCTGCTCGGTCTGGCGTCAGGCGGCGGAGAACGTCGCCGAGTCGCTTCAGCGAGGCATGCGCGTCGTCGTGCAGGGCCGGCTGAAGCAGCGGTCCTATGAGGACCGCGAGGGCGTCAAGCGCACGGTCTACGAGCTGGACGTCGAGGAAGTCGGCCCCAGCCTCAAGAGCGCCACGGCCAAGGTCACCAAGACCACCGGTCGAGGCGGCCAGGGTGGCTACGGCGGCGGCGGTCAGCAGCAGGGCGGCGGCAACTGGGGCGGAGCTCCCAGCGGTGGCCCGCAGGGCGGCGGCGCTCCCGCCGACGACCCCTGGGCCTCCAGCGCGCCGGCCGGCGGCGGCCAGCAGCAGGGTGGCGGCGGTGGCGGCTGGGGCGGAAGCTCCGGCAGCTCCGGCGGCGGCTACTCGGACGAGCCGCCCTTCTAGGGCAGCCCGTACCCCCACTTCTTGATCACACAGGAGAAACACCATGGCGAAGCCGCCTGTGCGCAAGCCTAAGAAGAAGGTCTGCGCTTTCTGCAAGGACAAGACCGCTTACGTGGACTACAAGGACACGAACATGCTGCGGAAGTTCATTTCCGACCGCGGCAAGATCCGTGCCCGCCGCGTGACCGGCAACTGCACGCAGCACCAGCGTGACGTCGCCACGGCCGTCAAGAACAGCCGTGAGATGGCGCTGCTGCCCTACACGTCCACCGCGCGATAAGGGAAGGGTGACCGAAAAATGAAGATCATCCTCACCCACGAGGTCTCTGGCCTCGGTGCCGCTGGCGACGTCGTCGACGTCAAGGACGGCTACGCTCGCAACTACCTGGTCCCGCGTGGTTTCGCGATCCGCTGGACCAAGGGCGGCGAGAAGGACGTCGAGCAGATCCGTCGCGCTCGCAAGATCCACGAGATCGCCACCATCGAGCAGGCCAACGAGATCAAGGCCCGCCTCGAGGGCGTGAAGGTGCGTCTGGCTGTTCGCTCCGGCGACGCCGGCCGTCTCTTCGGCTCCGTCACCCAGGCCGACGTCGCTGCGGCGATCAAGGCTGCCGGTGGCCCGGACGTGGACAAGCGTCGCGTCGAGCTCGGCTCGCCGATCAAGACCCTGGGCGCGCACCAGGTGTCCGTGCGTCTGCACGCCGAGGTTGCCGCGAAGGTTGGCGTCGAGGTCGTCGCCGCCTAAGCGCAGCGCTCAGCAGAGCATAAGAAGGGCCGCACCCTCTGGGGTGCGGCCCTTTGCCATGGGCGGCGCGCGCGATGTTTCACGTGAAACGCCGTCGCTTCGAGCGCCGTGTTTCACGTGAAACATCGCACGCACGGGCTCCTCGGAGGTTCTTGACCGTCCTCAGTGCGTCAACCGGCCCTCAGCGCGGCATGCGGCAGCAAGGCGTCAGCGCGTCGCGCCCGTCACCAGCCAGCGGCCCGAGCGGGCGCGGAGCCACAGCGTCAGCATCCGGACGGTCATCATCAGGGTCATCGCCCACCACAGCGTCGTGAGCCCGCCGCCGAGCACTGGGACGAGGAGCGCCACCGGGGCGAAGCAGGCGAGGGTCAGCAGCATCGCCCAGGCCAGATAGGGGCCGTCACCCGCACCCATGAGCACCCCGTCGAGGATGAAGACGACGCCCGAGATCGGCTGGGAGACGGCGACCACGAGGAGGGCGGGCAGCAGGGTGTCCTGGACCGTGTGGTCGCCCGTGAAGAGCGGGATGAACAGCGGCCGGGCGAGGGCCACGAGCAGGCCGAGCACCACCCCGGCAGCGATGCCCCACTCCACCATGCGCCGGCATGCCTGGCGGGCGCCCTCGGTGTCCTCGGCTCCCAGATAGCGGCCGATGATGGCCTGACCGGCGATGGCGATGGCGTCGAGAGCGAAAGCCAGCAGGCTCCACAGGGAAAGGATGATCTGGTGGGCGGCGATGTCAGCGTCGCCGAGCCGGGCGGCCACGGCGGTGGCGATCATCAGGACGGCCCGCAGCGAGAGCGTACGGACCAGCAGCGGAACCCCTGCCTGTGCGCTGGCACGGATGCCCGCCGCGTCGGGGCGCAGCGAGGCGCCGTGCCGCCGCGCTCCTCGTACGACGACCGAGAGGTAGACGGCCGCCATCGCGAGCTGGGCGATCACGGTGCCCCAGGCGGAGCCCGCGATGCCGAGGCCGGCTCCGTAGACGAGTCCGACGTTCAGCGCCGCGTTCAGTGTGAAGCCGCCGATCGCCACATAGAGCGGCGTCCTCGTGTCCTGGAGGCCGCGCAGGATGCCGGTGGCCGCGAGGACCATCAGCATGGCGGGGATGCCGAGTGCGGAGATGCGTAGATAGGTGACGGCGTACGGGGCGGCGGTGTCCGAGGCGCCGAAGAGGTCGATGAACCAGGGGGCCGCGGGCAGGACGACGGCGATGACGGCCGCTCCGAGCAGCAGGGCGAGCCAGACGCCGTCCATGCCCTGGCGGATGGCGGCCTGCAGGTCTCCGGCGCCGACGCGGCGTGCGACGGCGGCCGTGGTGGCGTAGGCGAGGAAGACGAAGACGCTCACGGCGGTGGTGAGGAGTGCTGCGGCGATGCCCAGACCGGCCAGTTGCGGGGTACCGAGATGGCCGACGATCGCGCTGTCGGCCATGACGAAGAGCGGCTCGGCGACGAGTGCGCCGAAGGCGGGCACGGCGAGGGAGACGATCTCGCGGTCGTGTCGGCGCCGGATGTTCTTCGGTGCCACGGGGGCCTGGGTCATGAACTCAATCTAATCTTCCACAGGTAAGAGATGCAATGCATGAGTGATCCTTACCTTGGAGTCGGAGTGCCGCTCGGCTGTGCGCCGTTTGTCGTGATCTTGGGCCAGCCGGAAAAGTTTTTCTCCCCCACAGCCGGTGGACGGAAAACCCGCAGGTCAGGGTGGTGGTGACGGGGTGCCTATGACTTTGTCCACAGTGCTGTCCCCCGGTCCGTGCACAGGTTCTGCGGGGTTCTCCACAGCATCTGGTCCGTCGTCCACATGGCCTGTGGATAACCAGATTGGCTGACGGTGCCGACGGGCCTAACGTGGACCGGCGCCCGACGCGCCGGAACCGGAGTCGGGCTTCTCGTTTTGTCAGTGTCGTGCCGTAGAAAGAGTGGCACGGCTAGGTCCGCGGAGCGGACGGGAGGAGGTGGCCCGGTGAGCATTCCCGAGCCCTTGGACGACCCCTGGGCCGACAGCGGTCCGGGTGACCGTCTGCCCGTCTCCCGCCCCCGCCGCGCCGAGGGACGGGGTCGCGGCCGCGACGACCAGCACGACCGGGGCAGCGAGAGCGAGTCCTGGGACGGTGGCGGTTCGTCCGGCTTCGAGCGGGTCCCCCCGCAGGACATCGACGCCGAGCAGTCCGTCCTCGGCGGCATGTTGCTCTCCAAGGACGCCATCGCGGACGTCGTGGAGATCATCAAGGGTCATGACTTCTACCGGCCGGCGCACGAGACCGTCTACACGGCGATCCTCGACCTGTACGCGAAGGGCGAGCCGGCCGACCCGATCACCGTCGCGGCCGAGCTGGTCAAGCGCGGCGAGATCACCCGCGTCGGCGGCGCCTCGTATCTGCACACCCTGGTGCAGTCGGTGCCGACCGCGGCCAACGCCTCGTACTACGCGGAGATCGTCCACGAGCGGGCGGTGCTCCGCCGTCTCGTCGAGGCGGGCACCAAGATCACGCAGATGGGATACGCGGCGGACGGCGACGTCGACGAGATCGTCAACTCCGCCCAGGCCGAGATCTACGCGGTCACCGAGCAGCGCACCAGTGAGGACTACCTGCCGCTCGGCGACATCATGGAGGGCGCGCTCGACGAGATCGAGGCGATCGGCTCCCGCAGCGGCGAGATGACCGGTGTGCCGACCGGCTTCACCGACTTCGACTCGCTCACCAACGGTCTCCACCCGGGCCAGATGATCGTCATCGCGGCCCGTCCCGCCATGGGTAAGTCCACGCTGGCGCTGGACTTCGCCCGGGCCTGCTCCATCAAGCACAACCTGCCGAGCGTGATCTTCTCCCTCGAAATGGGCCGCAACGAGATCGCGATGCGTCTCCTGTCGGCCGAGGCCCGCGTCGCGCTGCACCACATGCGCTCCGGCACCATGACCGACGAGGACTGGACCCGCCTCGCGCGCCGGATGCCGGATGTATCCCAGGCTCCGCTGTACATCGACGACTCCCCGAACCTGTCGATGATGGAGATCCGCGCCAAGTGCCGTCGGCTCAAGCAGCGCAACGACCTCAAGCTCGTCGTCATCGACTACCTGCAGCTGATGCAGTCCGGTGGCTCCAAGCGCGCCGAGAGCCGCCAGCAGGAGGTCTCGGACATGTCCCGAAACCTCAAGCTGCTCGCCAAGGAGCTGGAGCTCCCGGTCATCGCGCTGTCGCAGCTGAACCGTGGCCCCGAGCAGCGTACGGACAAGAAGCCGATGGTCTCCGACCTGCGTGAGTCCGGCTCCATCGAGCAGGACGCGGACATGGTCATCCTGCTGCACCGCGAGGACGCGTACGAGAAGGAGTCCCCGCGCGCGGGCGAGGCGGACCTGATCGTGGCCAAGCACCGTAACGGTCCGACGGCCACGATCACGGTGGCCTTCCAGGGCCACTACTCGCGCTTCGTGGACATGGCCCAGACCTGACCGGGCCCAGGGCGGCTGTCTATGCGCGATCCGGGCCCGGCGCGGCCGTGCCGTCCGAGGTCGCGGAGGTCGCTTCCGGTCTCGTGTAGAGAACCTCGCGGGCCTGCTCCGCGGCGCGGATGATGCTCTCGCCGACGAAGTCGACGAAGCGGGCGATGTTCTCGAGGCGGACGGCGGCCTCGCTGTCCGGGCCGAGGACGCTGACGCCCTGCCGTGCGGTCTCGGCGAGCTGGGCGTGGGACCGGGCGCTGGCCATCATCCCCTGGTACCAGACGTCGTTGTCGACGACGTAGCGCTCGCGGCGGCGGTCGTCGCGTTCCCGGCGGATGAGGCCCTGGCTCTCGAGGAGCGCGACGGCTTTGGAGATGGACGCCGGGCTGACCTGGAGGCGCTGGACGAGTTCGGATGCGGTGAGGCTGCCCGCGTCGGTGGTGTAGAGGGACACCAGCACCCGGGATGTCATCTTGGGCAGGCCCGACTGCATGAGGAGGGTGGTGAACGTCTCCTCGTACTCGCGCACGGCCTCGGCGTCGCGCCCGTGCGCCTGCGCGGGCGCCTCCGGCCCTCGGGGCGCGACTTGTCTGCGCCGGTGGGCGCGGCGTTCGGTGGCGCGGTGGGCCAGGTCGGCGCGGTAGGCGGTGGGACCGCCGTTGCGCATCACCTCACGCGTCACCGTTGAGGTGGGGCGGTCGAGACCCCTGGCGATCTCCGCGTAGGCAAGGCCGTCGGCCAGCCCCAGCGCGATCTGCTGGCGCTCCTGCTGGGTGAGCCTGCCTCCCGGCATCGTGATCTCCCTTTCGTGCTTCCCTGACGCCTCCAGCATAGCGTTCATTGCCCATTCATTGCAACGATTCCCTATTCTCTGTTGCATTAGAATCAGCATCATTGCAACGCTTTCTCTGCTCTGACCTGCATCGATAGCGATTTAACGCAACGAGTGTGTTGCCAGATCTCCGAACGCAACGTAGCTTTCCTGCATCAGAAACAACGAAGCGAAGGAAAGCAACATGCAGAAGTTCGCCACACCCGCTCCCATCGCCGCCGTCCTCGACATCCCCGCGGGGCTCGTCCGGTTCATCGCCGCCGACCGGGGCGACACCACGGTCGAGGTCCTGCCCGCGGACGCCTCGAAGGGCCGCGACGTGAAGGCGGCGGAGCAGGTCACGGTCGAGTACGGCGACGGCGTCCTGCGGATCGAGGCCTCACCGGCGAAGAACCGGATCCTCGGCAGCTCCGGCTCCATCGAGGTGACCATTCAGCTGCCCGTCGGCTCCCGCGTCGAGGCGAAGGCTGCCAGCGCCGAGTTCCGCGGCGTCGGGCGGCTCGGCGACGTCGCCTTCGAGGGTGCGCAGGGCTCGGTCAAGCTCGACGAGGTCGCGAGCGCCCGTCTCACCCTCCTCGCAGGCGACGTTTCAGTCGGCCGCCTCGGCGGCCCCGCGGAGATCAGCACCCAGAAGGGCGACATCCGGATCGCCGAGGCCGTGCGCGGCACGGTCGTGCTGCGCACCGAGGCCGGCGAACTGTCGGTCGGCGCCGCCCGCGGGGTCTCCGCCTCTCTGGACGCCGGCACCAGCTACGGCCGGATCCACAACACGCTCAAGAACACCGACGGCGCCGCCGCCGGTCTGAACATCCACGCGACCACCGCCTACGGCGACATCACCGCCCGCAGCCTCTGAAGGAGCACCCACCATGACCAACTTGGCCATCGCGGCGAACGGGCTGCGCAAGTCGTACGGTGACAAGGTCGTGCTCGACGGCGTCGACCTGGCCGTCCCCGAAGGAACGATCTTCTCTCTGCTCGGCCCGAACGGTGCCGGCAAGACCACCGCCGTGAAGATCCTCTCCACCCTTGTCTCCGCCGACCCGGGCACCGGTGACATCCACATCGGCGGCCACGACCTGGCCGCCGATCCTCAGGCGGTGCGCGCCGCGATCGGTGTCACCGGGCAGTTCTCCGCCGTCGACGGCCTGATCACCGGCGAGGAGAACATGCTCCTCATGGCGGACCTGCACCACTTCTCCCGTGGTGAGGGGCGGCGCACCGCGGCCGAACTTCTGGAGCGCTTCGACCTGGCGGAGGCGGCGAAGAAGCCCGCCTCCACCTACTCCGGCGGCATGAAGCGCCGCCTGGACATCGCCATGACGCTGGTCGGGCGCCCGCGGATCATCTTCCTCGACGAGCCGACCACCGGCCTCGACCCGCGCGCCCGGCACACCATGTGGCAGATCATCCGCGAGCTGGTCTCCGACGGCGTCACCGTCTTCCTCACCACTCAGTACCTGGACGAGGCCGACGAACTCGCCGACCGCATCGCAGTGCTGAACGACGGAAAGATCGCCGCCCAGGGCACCGCCGAAGAGCTCAAGCGGCTGATCCCCGGCGGGCACGTGCGGCTGCGCTTCGCCGACCCGGCCGCGTACCAGAGCGCCGCCGCCGCCCTGCGTGAGGCGACGGGGGACGGCGAAGCCCTGGCGCTGCGTGTCCCCAGCGACGGCAGCCAGCGCGAGCTGCGCTCCATCCTCGACCGGCTGGACTCGGCCGGTATCGAGGCGGACGAGCTGACCGTGCACACCTCCGACCTCGACGACGTGTTCTTCGCCCTGACCGGCGACGCCGTCAACCAGCCCGGCCTGCCCAGCCAGTCCAGTCAGTCCAGCCAGTCCAAGGAGGCTGTCCGATGAGCTCCTTCTCCCTCGCCGTACGCGACTCGTCCACGATGCTGCGCCGCAACCTCCTGCACGCACGGCGCTATCCGTCGCTCACCCTGAACCTGCTGCTCACCCCGATCATGCTGCTGTTGCTCTTCGTCTACATCTTCGGCGACGCGATGAGCTCGGGCATTGCCGGCGGGAGCCCGGACCGCTCCGCCTACATCGCGTACGTCGTGCCGGGTCTCCTGCTGATGACCATCGGCAGCACCGTGATCGGAACCGCGGTGTCCGTCTCCAACGACATGACCGAGGGCATCATCGCCCGCTTCCGCACGATGGCGATCCACCGCCCTTCGGTGCTCGTCGGGCACGTCGTCAGCAGCGTGCTGCAGTCGATCGCGAGCGTGGTCCTCGTGGGCGCCGTCGCCGTGGCCATCGGCTTCCGGTCCACGGACGCGACCGCCCTGGAGTGGCTGGCGGCGTTCGGGCTGCTCGTGCTCTTCGCCCTGGCGCTCACCTGGATCGCGGTGGGCATGGGCCTGATCAGCCCGAACGCCGAGGCGGCCAGCAACAACGCGATGCCGCTGATCCTGTTGCCGCTCCTCTCCAGCGCGTTCACCCCGGTCCACTCGATGCCCGGCTGGTTCCAGCCGATCGCTGAGTACCAGCCGTTCACGCCCGCCATCGAGACCCTGCGCGGCCTGCTCCTCGGCAGCGAGATCGGCAACAACGGGTGGCTCGCCGTCGGTTGGTGCCTGGGTCTCGCGGTGCTCGGCTACTTCTGGTCGACCGCGAAGTTCAACGACGACCCGCAGTAACCGCCATGACAGCGCGGGCCGCCTCCCGTAACAAGTCCGGCAGTGCACGCCCCGACACACGCGTCGCTACGAGCGGGCCGAACCGTACGGCCCATGCCGACTCGCGCGTGTCGGGCGAAAACCGCTCGACTGGTCCGTGGCCCCGAGATAGACCTGGGGCCATGACCTCACCCCCGCATGCGCCGACCGCCCCGCCGACGACCACGGTTCCCCTTGCGCTTCTGCCCAGCACAGAGCGTGCTCTGATCCACCGCCTGGCCGTCGCCCAGTCCGAGGGGCGGCTCCCCTCGCTGGTCGCCGCCGTGGTGCGCGAGGGGCGGATCGTCTGGACGGGTTCGCGCACCTCCGTCGACGGCCACGGGCCGGATGCCGACGTCCAGTACCGCATCGGCTCGATCACCAAGACCTTCACTGCCGTCCTGGTCATGCGGCTACGGGACGAGGGGCTGCTGGACCTCGACGACCCGCTGGAGAAGTACCTGCCCGGTACCGGGGTCGGTGAGGTGACCATCGCCCAACTGCTCGGCCACACGGCCGGATTGGCGGCCGAGACGCCCGCGCCCTGGTGGGAGCGGAGCTCGGCGGCGCTGCGCCCGGAGCTCGCGGACGTACTGGGCAACCATTCGCTGCTGCACCCGGTCGGCAGGCTGCACCATTACTCCAACCCGGGCTATACGTTGCTCGGTTCGCTGGTCGAGGCCGTACGGGGAGTGCCCTGGGAGGAAGCGCTGCGGAGCGAGATCCTCGATCCGCTGGGGCTGAACAGGACGACCACGCAGCCAGTTGCCCCGCATGCGGGCGGCTGGGCCGTGCACCCCTGGGCGGACGCCCTGCTCCCCGAGCCGTCCGAGGACCTGGGAATCATGGCCCCGGCAGGCCAGCTGTGGTCGACGGCCGCGGACCTCTGCCGATTCGCCGTCTTTCTCGCCGAGGGAGACGACCGGGTGCTGAGCGCCGCGACCGTACGGGAGATGCGGACACCGTCCGCTCCGCCCGAGGCGGGGGACTGGCAGGGCGGTTACGGACTTGGCGTACAGCTGAGCCGTCAGGACGACCACCGCACCCTCGCCGGGCACACCGGTTCGCTGCCCGGATTCGTCGCAGGGCTGTGGATCAGCGTGGAGGACGGCGTCGCGGCGGTCGCGCTCGCCAACGCCACCTCGGGGACGGCCCCCGCGGTCGCCGCCGACCTCGTCCGGCTCGTCGTCGAGGCCGAACCGAGGCTGCCCGAGCCGTGGCGACCCCTCTCCAAGGTCGACCACGACCTTCTTGAGCTCACCGGCCCCTGGTACTGGGGCACTTCGGCCTACGGCCTGCGGCTGAGCGCCGATGGCACGATGGCGCTGGAGCCGTTGCGCGGAGCCGGCCGCGCGGCGAGGTTCGAGGCCCGGCCCGATGGCGCGTGGATCGGCCTCAACGGCTACTACAAGGGCGAGATCCTGCGGGCTGTGCGCCGGCCGGACGGTTCGCTGAGCCATCTCGACCTGGGGTCGTTCGTCTTCACCCGGGAGCCGTATGGGCCGGGGGACGCGGTCCCGGGAGGTGTCGACCCCGAGGGCTGGCGCGGGGTCTGATGTTTCACGTGAAACGTCCCCCTGCGCCTTCCCGTGCCTCTGCGCCTTCCTGCGCCTCTGGGCGGCCTCGCAGGGGCTGGTGTTTCACGTGAAACGTGCCCCCGTGCCCTCCTGCGCCCCTGGGTAGCCCTGCGGGGCCGATGTTTCACGTGAAACGTGCTCCACATGCTTCACGGCCCCCGGGGTGCTCGGCCAGCTCCAGCCCGTGAGGCTCAAAGGGCCTTCTTGAACCCCAGGTGGGACGCCTCGAAGCCCAGCCGCTCATAGAAGCGGTGGGCATCGATCCGGGTGGCGTCCGATGTCAGCTGGACCAACTGGCAGTCCAGGCTCCGGGATTCCTCGACAGCCCACTCGATGAGCCGGGTGCCCAGGCCGCTGCCGCGCTCATCGGCGTGGATGCGTACGCCTTCGATGATCGACCGGGTGGCGCCGCGCCGGGACAGGCCCGGAATGACAGTCAGCTGGAGTGTGCCGACCACCCGGTCGTCGCGGACGGCGACGACCAGGTGCTGGTGGGGATCATCGGCCAGCCGGTCGAAGGCGGCGAGGTACGGGGCGAGGTCGTCCGGCGACTCCCGCTGGGCGCCCAGCGGGTCGTCGGCGAGCATCGCCACGATCGCCGGGATGTCCTGGGGTGCGGCCGGTCTTATCTCAAGATCGCTCATGGCCCGGAGACTACGCCGGGACGCGGAGTTCCTCGACGGCCCTGACCAGTGGTGCGAGTTCGGGGTTCCGCGCGGCCTCGTCGAGCGCCTCGCGCAGGGCGCGGTCATTGGTGGGCCGGGCCTCGGCGAGCAGCGCCTCACCGGCCTCAGTGACGTCTGTGTAGATCCCGCGCCGGTCGGTGTCGCAGAGGTAGCGGGTCAGCAGGCCGCGGTCCTCGAGGCGAGTGACCAGCCGGGTGGTGGCGGACTGGCTGAGGACGACGGCGTCGGCGACCTGCTTCATCTGCAGATGGCCGCCCGGACCGCTGTGCTGGCGGCTGAGGACGTCCAGGAGCGAGTACTCGCGGACGCTCAGCTCGTGCCCCGACTGCAGGGCCCGCTCGATGTGGGCCTCGATCCTTCCGTGCAGCAGGGAGAGGGCGCACCAGCCCTGGGAGAGGGCGGTGAGTGCGGGGTCCGTCGCGGTCATGCGTCTGTCCTCCGTCCGGAGCGGCTTGAGACCAGGATAGGTCACGAGTGCAATAGCCCGCGCTTGCAATTAACCAGCGTCTGCAATTATTGTGAACGCTCGTAAGGCGCTCGTGCAATCTCTTGGAAGGGTGACAATCCCATGCCACTCGCGCTCCTAGCCCTGGCCATTGGGGCGTTCGGTATCGGCACCACCGAATTCGTGATCATGGGGCTGCTCCCGGAGGTGGCCGACACCTTCGACGTGACCATTCCCATGGCCGGCTACCTCGTGACCGGGTACGCGCTCGGCGTGGTGCTCGGTGCCCCGCTGATGACGGTCCTGGGCACCCGGATCTCCCGCAAGCGCATGCTGATGCTGCTGATGGGCTTCTTCGTCGTCGGCAACGTGCTCTCCGCCGTCGCCCCCGTCTTCGGGCTGATGCTGGCCGGGCGGCTCGTCGCCTCGCTGGCACACGGCGCGTTCTTCGGCATCGGCTCGGTGGTCGCGGCCGACCTGGTCGCCCCGGAGAAGAAGGCCGGCGCCATCGCGATGATGTTCACCGGCCTGACCGTCGCCAATGTCATCGGCGTCCCGCTCGGCACGCTGGTCGGCCAGCAGGTCGGCTGGCGTACGACGTTCTTCATCGTCGCCGCGCTCGGTGTGGTCGGGCTCCTGGGCGTCGCCAAACTCGTCCCCGACATGCCCAAGGCCGAGGGCGTCCGGCTGCGCCACGAGATCGCCGCGTTCCGCAACGTCCAGGTGCTGCTCGCCATGGCGATGACCGTGCTCGGCTTCGGTGGCGTCTTCGCCGCGATCACCTACATCACGCCGATGATGACCCACGTCACCGGCTACGCCGACGGCTCCGTCACCTGGCTGCTCGTCCTCTTCGGCCTCGGCATGGTCGCCGGGAACCTGATCGGCGGCCGGTTCGCCGACCGGGCCCTGATGCCGATGCTCTATGTGTCGCTGAGCGGGCTCGCCGTCGTGCTGGCCCTGTTCACCCTCACGGCCCACGACAAGACCGCCTCGGCCGTCACTGTCTTCCTGATCGGCGCGCTGGGCTTCGCGACCGTACCGCCGCTGCAGAAGCGGGTCCTCGACCAGGCCGCGGGTGCCCCCACCCTCGCCTCCGCCGTGAACATCGGCGCCTTCAACCTCGGCAACGCGCTCTCCGCCTGGCTCGGCGGGCTCGTGATCGCCGCCGGGCTCGGCTATACCGCCCCGAACTGGGTCGGCGCCGCGCTCGCCGCCTCGGCGGTCGTCCTCGCCGTCGTCTCCAGTGCGCTGGAGCGGCGTACGGCACGGGGCAGCCGGATCGTCACGGGCACCGCACCCGAGCGGGCGCGCGCCACAGTGGCACACCACTGACGGGCGCCTCACCACGCACCGACTGACCGCTCCGCACCACCCCCGGTCCCCCCTGAGCAACTGCTCTCCCGCACCAAGGAGTCCCCCCCCGGATGAGCACCACCACCGCAGTTGCGCCGCTCACCATTCAGGACGCCGAAGCCCTCGTGGACGTGAGCCCCCTGGGGACCCCGTCAGCGGGAAGCCGGTGAGGCGCAACGGCGCGGTGGTCCCGCACGGCGATCCCGTACGGCAGGTCCCCACGGCAGGCCCCTGCTCAGCCTGCGGCGACCGTCAGCGGAGCGAAGCGGCGGGTCCAGTCGCCGGGCAGGCCGGGGATGTTGCGGGTCATCACCGCGTTGAAGGCGATCGGTTCCAGACCGTTCGTCTTCAGCCAGGTGAGCAGCTCCTCGTGGCGTACGTCGACATCGGTGCGCAGCGGGCGGTCCGTGCCCGCGGCGAGCGAGGCGACCAGGGCCTTCGCGGTCTCGGTGTCACGCGCCACCAGCGGGCCCACGACATGGGTCTCCATGTTCGGCCAGGCCGCCGCGTAGCCGATGAGGCCCCCGGCGTCCTCGGCGACCCGCAGCTGATCGGCGAAGGCGGGCAGCCGGGCGATCACGTGAGTGCGGTCGCGTCCGAAGACATCGGCGTCCAGCCTGAGGATGGCGGGCAGGTCCTCGGCGGTCGCCGGGCGGGTCGCCACGGTGGGGGCGGGGCCCGAGGGGCGGAAGTGGCCACGGATCATTTCGGCGCGGCCGGTGGTCTCGAAGCCCAGCTGTTCGTAGAGCGGCTGTCCGTACGGTGTGGCGTGCAGGGTGACCGGACGGTCGCCGAGCTCCGCCAGCACGTGCCGCATCAGCCGCCGCCCCACGCCCTGCCGTGCGTGCTTCTCGGCCACCAGGACCATGCCGATGGCGGCGAGATCCGCGAACGAGGTAACCACGCAGGCGGTGAGCAGCCCTTTGCCGTCCGGGTCGTCGATGCCGTAACCCGTGCCCGCCGTGAGCAGCAGGCCCCACTTGTGCTCCTCGCGCGGCCAGCCGCGGTTCTCGGAGAGGTCGGCGCAGGAAACGAGGTCGTCAATGGTCAGGCGGCGGATCGGAAGCTCGTCGAGCGGTGAGGGCATGGGGATCAGGCTGTCTGATGAACCCGCGCCTCGTCCACCGTTTTGCGCATACAGCACGTTGCTTTTGGCCACGCTCCGTCAGCCTTCGCCCCCTCCGCCCGGATGTTTCACGTGAAACGGGGACCGAAAGCGTGGTTTCACGTGAAACATGGAGTCCCCGGACGACCCCGGCGCCGGGTGGGGTGCCCGGTGCACGGGCGTAACCACGGGTACTAGCCTCGGCGTTCATGGCGAGACTTCACCTCTTCGACCTCGACGGGACCCTCATTCGGGGATCCGCCGCGCCGGTCGAGATATCCCGGCAGCTCGGGCTGCTGGAGGAGGTCGGCGAGCTGGAGAGGGCGCTGTCCGGCGGACTGATCGGGCCGCCCGAGTACGCGGTCCGGGTACATGAGCTCTGGTCGGGGCTGACGCAGGCGCATGTGACGGCGGCCTTCGTCTCGGCGCCCTGGCTCGCCAACATCCAGGAGGTATGGCGGGAGATCCGGGAAGGCGGCGACTACTGCGCGGTGATCTCGCTCTCGCCGTCGTTCTTCGTCGAACGGCTGCTGGAGTGGGGCGCCCATGCGGCCCACGGTTCGGTCTTCCCCGAGGTGCCCTTCACCCGGCCCGTCGACCCGGCGGGGATCCTCAGCGCCACCGCGAAAGTGACGGTCGCGGAGCGGCTGCGCGCCGAGTTCGGGGTGCGCCGGGCGGACTGTGTCGCGTACGGGGACTCGATGTCGGACGTGGAACTCTTCGCCGCGGTGCCCGTATCGGTCGCCGTGAACGCCGACCGTCATCTCGCCGGAAGGGCGACGCACACCTACACCGGGGGTGATCTCCGTGAGGCCTACGCACTGGCACAGGTCGCACGAGCCTAACGGGAATGCGGGTTCGGATACCCGGGATTCCTGCTATTTGTCCCCGCGGCCTCCCTGAAGCTGACATGCTCCGGTACGGGAGGGACGGGACTCCCGGACGTCGGTAACTGCGGCCAGAGGTTCGAGGCGAGACAAGGGATGAACGCTCCGACCAATACGTCGACCGACGCTGTGCTGATACGCCGCACCCTCGCGGAGATCGCACCTTTAGCGGACAAGGTCACGTCGTACTTCTACGCTCTGCTCTTCATAGGCGATCCAGAGCTGCGCACGCTCTTTCCGGCGGCGATGGACGCCCAGCGGGACCGGCTGCTCAAGGCGCTGCTCACGGCCGCCGAGCATCTGGAGAACACCGCCACACTCACTGAATACCTACGCCACCTGGGCCGGGGCCACCGTAAGTACGGCACCCGGCCCGAGCATTACCCGGCCGTCGGAGAAGCGCTGATCGGGGCGCTGGGGCGGTACGCCGAGAAGACCTGGGACGAGGCGACTCAGGTCGCCTGGGTCCGGGCGTACACGACGATGTCGCAGATCATGATTGACGCGGCCGACGAGGACGAACTGCGCCGGCCCGCCTGGTGGTACGCGGAGGTCGTCTCGCACGACCTGAGGACCCCGGACATCGCGGTGGTCACCCTCCGCCCGGACCAGCCGTACCCCTTCCTGGCCGGGCAGTACACGACGCTGGAGACGCCCTGGTGGCCGCGGATCTGGCGGCACTACTCGCTGGCCTCGGCGCCCCGCTCCGACGGGCTGCTGTCGCTGCACGTCAAGGCTGTGCCGGCCGGCTGGGTCTCCGGGGCGCTGGTCCACCGTGCCCGGCCGGGCGACACCCTGCGGCTGGGTCCGCCCGCCGGGTCGATGGTGGTCGACCACACCACCGACAACGGCCTGCTCTGTCTGGGTGGCGGCACCGGCATAGCGCCCATCAAGGCGCTGGTCGAGGACGTCGCCCGGTACGGCGAGCGGCGGCCCGTCGAGGTCTTCTACGGCGCCCGCAGCAATCATGATCTCTACGACATGGACACCCTGCTGCGGATGGAGCAGGAGCACTCCTGGCTGTCGGTGCGCCCGGTGGTCTCGGATGCCCCTGGCCGGGGGCTCAGGGGGCGGCTCCCGGACGCGGTGCGCGAGTACGGGCCGTGGACCTCGTACGACGCCTATGTGTCGGGGCCGCCGGGCATGATCCGCAGTGGGGTGACCACCCTGCGGGACATCGGGATCCCCTCGGACCGCATTCGCCACGACTCGGTCGAGGAGCTCGTCGCGGCGAACGACTGAGGCACGGCCGACCACTGGGGCACGGCGAAGAACTGCGCACGGCAAAGGACTGACGCGCGGTGAACGACTGGCGCACGGCGCGCGGCGCACGGCGCGCGGCGCGCGGCGCACGGCCGGGGCATGGCACAACGCCGACGGCCGTGCGCCCGGCGGGGGATCAGCCCAGGTCGGGCGCGTGCATCGCGCGGACGCCCTCGATGTTGCCGTCGAGGTAGTGCCGCAGCGACAGCGGAACGAGGTGGACGGAGGCGATACCGACGCGGGTGAACGGGATCCGTACGATCTCGTACTCGCCGCACGGCTCGTCCACCTCGGGGCCGTGCCGCAGTGACTCGTCCATCGATTCGAGTCGGCAGACGAAGAAGTGCTGCACCTTCACGCCGGTCGCGCCGCCGTCGGCGCCGATGTGCTCGACGGTGTCGACGAAACAGGGCACGACGTCGGTGATCTTCGCGCCGAGCTCCTCGTGCACCTCGCGGTGCAGGGCCTCGACGACGGTGGAGTCCTCCGGCTCGACGCCGCCACCGGGGGTGAGCCAGTACGGATCCATGCCGGGCTTGGTGCGCTTGATCAGGATCAGGTCGTCGCCGTCCAGCAGGACGGCTCGTGCGGTGCGCTTGACCACGGGTCGGACGGTCATGGGAGGAATGTGGCCCGTGGCGGCGCCCGCGAAACTCCCTCAGCTCCAGTCGACCGCGGCGCGCAGCAGCCACTCCTGCGCCCGCGCGATGTGCGGCAGGGCGAGCGTGCCCGTGCGCACCGCCAGGAAGTAGGTCCGCAGCGGGGGCACCGGCGGGTCGAGCAGGGCCACCAGCTCACCGCGCTCCAGCGCCCCCTCGCACAGATAGCGCGGCAGTACGGCCAGGCCGGCGCCCGCCCTCACCGCCTCCAGGACCGCCCGCAGGTCGGGCGCGATCACCGTGCCCGCGGCGGCCGGCTTGGTGTCGAAGACCGCCGCCCAGTAGCGCGAGACGAACGGGAGCGACTCGTGCACCTCCACCACCGGAATGTGCTCCAGTACGCCGGGGCCGCCGCGCCGTAACGCCCCCGGCGCGACCCGCGAGGCCCAGCGCACCCCCGCGACCAGGACGTGCTCCTCGTCGCAGAGCGGGGTCGCGCTGAGCAGCCGGCCACGGGGGCGGGCCGTGGCGATGGCCAGGTCGTGGTGGCCCGCCGCCAGGCCTTCCAGGGTCTCCTCGGCGTTGCCGAAGGAGGCCCGCAGCGCGAGTCCCTGCGGGACCAGGCAGGTCAGTGCCGGCAGGGCGCGCAGCGAGGTGAACTCCGGTGGCCCAGCGAGGTGGAGGGTGCGTACGCCCGACTCCTCGTACGCGCCGGACTCCGCGATCTCGACCAGCGCGTCCAGGTGCGGGGCGGCCCGCTGGGCGAGTTCGTCGCCGACGGTCGTCGGTGTGACCCCGCGCGCCTGGCGCAGGAACAGCGGGCGTCCCAACTGCCTCTCCAGAGTGCGGATCTGGCTGGTCACAGCGGGCTGCGAGAGCCCGAGCAGGGCGGCGGCCCGGGTGAAGGATCCCGCGCGGTGGACCGTGACGAACGTCCGCAGCAGGGCGAGGTCCATGGATGCCCTCCCATCCCGAACTGCCTCACAACGTCCCCGGCCGGACACAACTATAAATATGTCGATAGGTCTCTGTCGCTACCGTGATTGGACACTGACACAGAGTCAACTAGCCTTGGTGACACGGTTCTTGACGCGTGGAACCGGGGCGGTCCGAGCCATGAGGGGGGAGGCTCGGACCGCCCGTCTCATGCTCCGGCGGCCGAGGCCTCGTCCAGCGCCCGCCGTACGTCGGCGACGAGGTCCGCGGTGTCCTCGGCCCCGGCCGAGAAGCGGATGAAGCCCTCCGCGACCTTGTCACCGCCCCAGCGGCCGCGCCGCTCGGCCGTGGAGCGCACCCCGCCGAAGCTCGTGGCGTCGTCCACCAGCCGCAGCGCCGCCAGAAACCGCTCCGCGTACGCGCGGTCGGGCAGGTCGAAGGAGACGACACAGCCGAAGCGGCGCATCTGCGCGGCCGCCTGCCGGTGCGCGGGGTCGGACGGCAGCCCGGGATGGCGCACCCCGCTCACCTCCGGGCGCTCAAGCAGTGCCTCGGCGACGGCCAGCGCGTTCGCCGACTGCCGGTCCGCGCGCAGCTGGAGCGTGGCCAGCGAGCGGTGCGCCAGCCAGGCCTCCATCGGGCCGGGGATCGCCCCGACGACCTTGCGCCATTGGCGTACGCGCGCGGTGAGCCCGGGATCCCGGCAGACCACATAGCCGAGCAGCAGATCACCGTGGCCGGTGAGGCCCTTGGTGCCGCTGGCCACCGCGAAGTCCGCGCCGAGCTCCAGCGGGCGCTGGCCGAGCGGAGTCGCCAGCGTGTTGTCGACGGCGACCAGCGCGCCCGTCTCGTGGGCGGCCCGCGCCAGCCGGCGGATGTCGCAGACGTCCAGGCCCGGATTGGACGGCGTCTCGATCCACAGGAGGGCCGCGCCGTCCAGGACGGCCAGCTGGGCGTCGCCCGCGGTCGGCGCGGTGCGCACCTCGACGCCGTACGCGACGAGCTGCTCGCGCACCAGGGGCAGCGCCTGGTAGCCGTCGTCCGGCAGGACCACGACGTCGCCCACGCGCGCGTGGGAGAGCAGAACCGCCGATATCGCGGCCATGCCGGAGGCGAACACGACCGCCTCGGCGGGCGCGTCCGGGGACTCCAGCTCGGCGAGCGCGCGCTCCAGATGGGTCCACGTGGGATTGGTGTCCCGGCCGTAGGTGTAGGGGCCCACGGCCTCGCCCGGGAGGTGGAAGTGCGCGGCGAACACCGGCCCCGGCAGCGACGGTTCGTACGCCACCGGGTCCGGGAGCCCGGCCCGCACCGCTCTGGTGCCGTCACCCGGCGCCGAAGGAGGGTTCACCCCGGAGGTCATCCGCGCCGCCCTCAGTCGTTGTCGTCGGGCAGGACGACGTTCAGTGCCCAGGACACGATCGAGATGATCAGGCCGCCGAGGAGAGCGGTCCAGAAGCCCTCGACGTGGAAGTTGAGGTCGAGCTTCCCGGCCAGCCACGAGGTGAGCAGCAGCATCAGGGCGTTGATCACGAAGGTGATCAGGCCGAGCGTGAGGATGAACAGCGGGAACGAGAGGAACTTCACGACCGGCTTGACGAAGGAGTTCACCAGGCCGAAGACCAGCGCGACCAGAATCAGTGTCAGGGCCTTCTTGCCGGTGCTGTCACCGGTGAGCGTGATGTTCTTGACCAGCCAGATGGCCACGGCCAGGGCCGCCGCGTTGGCGAGCGTCTTGACTACGAAATTCTTCATGTGTCTGATCGTGGCAGACGTGATCGGTACCAGTGCAGGGGCGGACGGCGATGAAGCAATTCCGGCTTGACGAACTCGACGCGGAGCGCGCCGCCAACGACGGCGCGTACCTGCAGTTTCTACGGGAAAGGAACATGTCGGCCGGGTTGTACGCGCTGGACGCGGGCGACCAGGACCCGCAGCAGCCGCACGCCCAGGACGAGATCTACTTCGTGGTGAGCGGCCGGGCCTCCATCACGGTCGGCCTGGAGACCACCGAGGTGGCACGGGGCAGCGTCGTCTACGTGCCGGCCGGGGTCGCCCACCGGTTCCACCACATCGCGGAGGACCTGCGGGTTCTGGTCGTCTTCTCTCCCCCTGAGAGCTGAGGGCGACCCCCGGGTTTCCCTAAGGGTCCGGTCAGGGGAGATCAAGGGCTGCGAGGCCCCCGTTCGGTACCCCCGCGCCCCTAGCATCGAGGGTGTCGAAGGCAGCAGCCCGAGATTCCAGGAGACCGACGATCAAGAAAGAGGTACGGACGATGGCCGCACGGGAGATATTCACGGGGATGCCCTGGTGGGTGAAGTGGGTCGCCGTGCCCGTCATCGCCCTGGTCGTATTCGGCGGTCTCATCGCCAGTGTGGTCGGGTTCCTGTTCTCGCTGCTCTTCAAGGCGCTGATCTTCGTGGCCCTGGCCGGCGGTCTCATCTACGTCGTCCGGCGGTTCATGTCCTCGTCGTCCTCGCGCGGCGACTGGTAGGCGCCGAGGCGCATTTCGTACGGGCGTGGTCCCGCGAAGGCACAGCGCTCGTACAGAACGGCCCGGGATTAGCCCGCTTGAGGGACGGCGAGGCCAAACCCCTCGTGGCACCGGAGGCGGCCGTTATGGTGAAAACCTCTGCTGCCTCGGGCGGGCTCCTTGCCCGTCAGGACGCCTGGGGGTGACCTGTGGCCACGGCCGCGAACGCCGGTGTCCCTACCCTGATCGGTTCGGTCCAGCGGGCCTTGCGCCTGCTGGAGGCCGTGGGAGCCCATACGGACGGCGCTCCTGCCAAACAGCTGGCCCGGGAGGCCGGGCTGCCGCTCCCCACCGCGTACCACCTGCTGCGCACCCTCACCCACGAGGGCTATCTGCGCAGGGAGAACGGTGTGTTCGTGTTCGGCGAGGCGGCCGAGCGGCTGGCGGACGGCGGGGCGATGCAGAATCGTCGCACCAAGATCAGCCGGTCCCTCGCGGAGTGGCGTGACGCCATCGGGGTCCCCGTCTACTTCGCGGTCTACCGCGAGGGTGAGATCGAGATCGCCGGGGTGGCCGACACGCCGTCGGCCCCGGCCGTCGAGGAGTGGGCCGACTTCCGGGAGACCGGACACGCGCACGCCATCGGCCAGTGCCTGCTGAGCCAGCTCGACGAGAAGGCCCGCGAGGACCATCTGGACCGGCACCCCGTCCGCGCGGTCACGCCCTATTCCGTACGCGACCGCCGCGCCCTCCTGGACCGTCTCGCGACTACGGAGCGTATGCAGCCGGTGGTCGAAAGGCAGGAGTACGCGCTGGGTACGGTCTGCGCCGCCATCCCGGTCCCGGCGGGTTCCGGAGCCGCCACCATGGCCATCTCCCTCCCCCTTCACCAGCAAGAACGGCTGATTCCGGCGATCGAGCAGCTCCGCGGCGAGGTGGGCCGGCTCCTCGGTTCCCTCGCGTTCTCTATCAGTATCTGAAAACTCACTCCTTGTGATCTTTTAGTGGTTCCAGCACGATTGCGTCAAGAGGGCCAGGGGGATCATTCCTGGCCATTTCAGCTACAGCGGGGTACGTGATGCGTGAGGTCCTGGCAGAGGTCATGATGAGCTTCCTCGTCTCCGAGGAGCTCTCCTTCAGGATCCCGGTGGAGCTCGCGTACCGCGCCGACGATCCGTACGCGGTCCGCATGACCTTCCACCTTCCCGGGGACGAACCCGTGACCTGGACGTTCGGGCGGGAACTGCTGCTCGACGGCATCAACACCCCCACCGGTGACGGGGATGTGCACATCGCGCCCTCCCGCCCCGAGGAGCTCGGCGACGTCCACATCCGCCTCCAGGTCTCCGGCGAACGGGCGCTCTTCCGGGCCGGGGCGGGCCCGCTGGTGGCCTTCCTCGACCGCACCGACAGGCTCGTACCGCTGGGACAGGAGCGCGCGTTCGGCGACTTCGACGGACATCTGGACGAGGCGCTGGGGCGGATCCTGGCCGAGGAGCAGAACGCGGGCTGAGCGCCGCCTACTTCTTGCGGCGCCGGCCGCGTCCGCCCCGCACCGGACCGCGGGCCCCGGCGGCTGGGCGGTCGGCCGAGACCACCAGCGCCGCCAGGGCGGTGGTCACCGGCACCGAGGCCACCAGGCCGATCGAGCCCACCAGCGTCCGGACGATCTCCTCGGCGACCAGCTCGCTGTTGGCCACCGTCCCCACGCTGCTCTGTGCGATCGAGAACAGCAGCAACAGCGGGAGCGCCGCGCCCGCGTACGCCAGGACCAGGGTGTTGACCACCGACGCGATGTGGTCGCGGCCGATCCGGATGCCCGCCCGGTACAGCCCGCGCGGGCCCATCGTCGGGTTGGCCTCGTGGAGCTCCCAGACCGCCGACGTCTGGGTGACCGTCACATCGTCGAGCACACCGAGCGATCCGATGATCACGCCGGCCAGCAGCAGGCCGGACATGTCGATGTTCGGGTAGAGCCCGTGGATCAGGCCGGTGTTGTCGTCGGTGTTGCCGGTCAGCGAGGCCCAGCCGATGAAGAGCGACCCGAGCAGCCCGATCAGGACGAGTGAGACCAGCGTGCCGAGCACGGCGACCGAGGTGCGCGCCGACAAGCCGTGGCACATGTACAGCGCGATCAGCATGATCGCGCTCGACCCGACCACCGCGACCAGCAGCGGATTCGAGCCCTGGAGGATCGCGGGAAGGATGAAGAGCGTCAGCACGGCGAACGACACGACCAACGCGACGAGCGCCATCACCCCGCGCAGCCGCCCGACGACCACGACCGCGAGCGCGAAGATGCCCGCGAGCAGCGCCATCGGGAGCCGCCGGTTCACATCGGTCACCGAATACTGCAGGTCGTGCGGGGCGTCGGGGGCGTACGCGACGATCACGCCCTGCCCCTTGTGCAGTTGGCGCGGGGCATCCGGCTGGACGATCTCCGTGAACGTGCGGCCCTTCTCCTTGCCGCTGGTGACCTCGATGGTCGCCTTGGCGCACTGGCCCTGCTGGGAGCGCTTGGCCTCCTGGCCCTCGGGAGTCGAGGTGTCGCCGGTCGGCGGGGTCTGGCCGGCGTTGACCGTCTTGCAGTCGACCTTCTGGAGGGCGACCACCTTCGCCTGCTGGGTCTGGCGGTCGAAGCCGACCCCGGTGCGCTGGTGCGAGGGCGTCCCGCCGGGCCACAGGACGGCCAGGCCGACCACGACCGCCACCGAGAACGGGATCAGCACGGCGGCGATCACCTTGCGCAGGTGCTTCGAGACGGGCGCCGCGGGGCCGTGGCTGTGGGTGTGTCCATGGCCCTGGCCGTGCGGGTGTCCGTGGGCGTCTTCGGGGGGCTGCTCTGCTGACGTCACCGCCCGATCATCGCAAGAACGGCGGGGGCCCTCTGTTCAGCGCGCTGGAAATGGCGCTAGCGTGGTGACACCTTTGCACACGCGGGAGCTCGGAGCACCGGGCTGAGAGGGCGCTGAAAGCCGTACGAACCGTACGGAAGCGGCTGCGCCGACCGCCGAACCTGTTACCGGGTAATGCCGGCGTAGGGAGTAGGTCTCATGACCATTCAGGACGCACGCACGCCTGCCTCGAACCAGAACGAGGCCGGGAAGTCCATCGGCTGGCACAAGGGATACGTCGAGGGCTCGCGTCCCGACCTCCGGGTGCCGGTCCGCCAGGTGCACCTCACCAACGGCAAGGACGTCACGCTGTACGACACGTCCGGGCCGTACACGGACCCGAACATCGAGACGGACGTCCGCCGGGGACTCGCCCCGCTCCGGGAGAACTGGATCATCGCGCGCGGCGACACCGAGGAGTACGCGGGCCGCCCCGTCCGCCCCGAGGACGACGGCATCAAGCACACTTCGCCGCGCGGCGGCCTGAAGAACCTCGACGCGGTGTTCCCGGGCCGCCCGCGCCAGCCGCGCCGGGGCCGTGACGGCCAGGCCGTCACCCAGCTCGCCTACGCCCGCCGGGGCGAGATCACCCCGGAGATGGAGTACGTCGCGATCCGCGAGAACGTCTCCCCCGAGGTCGTGCGCGAGGAGATCGCGGCCGGGCGCGCCGTGCTGCCCGCCAACGTCAACCACCCCGAGATCGAGCCGATGATCATTGGCAAGCGGTTCCTGGTGAAGGTCAACGCCAACATCGGCAACTCCGCCGTCACCTCCTCCATCGAGGAGGAGGTCGACAAGATGACCTGGGCCACCCGCTGGGGCGCCGACACGGTCATGGACCTCTCCACCGGCCGCAACATCCACACCACCCGTGAGTGGGTGCTGCGCAACTCCCCCGTCCCGATCGGCACCGTGCCGCTCTACCAGGCGCTGGAGAAGGTCGACGGCCGCGCCGAGGAGCTGACCTGGGACATCTACAAGGACACGGTCATCGAGCAGGCCGAGCAGGGCGTCGACTACATGACGGTCCACGCGGGGGTGCTCCTGCGGTACGTGCCGCTCACCGCCCGCCGCAAGACCGGCATCGTCTCCCGCGGTGGCTCGATCATGGCCGCCTGGTGCCTCGCGCACCACAAGGAGTCGTTCCTGTACGAGAACTTCGAGGAGCTCTGCGAGATCCTCGCGGCGTACGACGTGACGTACTCCCTGGGTGACGGCCTGCGCCCGGGTTCGATCGCGGACGCCAACGACGAGGCGCAGTTCGCCGAGCTGCGCACCCTCGGTGAGCTCAACACGATCGCCAAGCGCCACAACGTCCAGACGATGATCGAGGGCCCGGGGCACGTCCCGATGCACAAGATCAAGGAGAACATCGACCTCCAGCAGGAGATCTGCGAGGAGGCGCCGTTCTACACGCTCGGCCCGCTGACGACCGACGTCGCCCCGGCGTACGACCACATCACCTCCGGCATCGGCGCGGCGATGATCGCCTGGTGGGGCACGGCGATGCTCTGCTACGTCACGCCCAAGGAGCACCTGGGTCTGCCGAACCGCGACGACGTGAAGACGGGCGTCATCACGTACAAGATCGCGGCTCACGCGGCGGACCTCGCCAAGGGGCACCCGGGCGCCCAGGAGTGGGACGACGCGCTCTCGGACGCCCGCTTCGAGTTCCGCTGGGAGGACCAGTTCAATCTGGCCCTCGACCCGGACACCGCGCGGGAGTTCCACGACGAGACGCTGCCCGCCGAGCCGGCGAAGACCGCTCACTTCTGCTCGATGTGCGGGCCGAAGTTCTGTTCGATGAAGATCTCGCAGGACATCCGGCGCGAGCACGGCGGGGACCTGGCGGCGACGGACATCGAAGCCGGAATGGCGGAGAAGTCCAAGGAGTTCGCCGAGGCGGGCAACCGCGTCTATCTGCCGATCGCGGAGTGACGTACGAGCCCCGATGTTTCACGTGAAACGGCGAGCCCTGTTTCACGTGAAACGGGGCAAGGACCTCTGTTTCACGTGAAACACGCGCAGCTGTGTGCGGCTCTGCGTGGCCGTGGTTTCACGTGAAACGAAGGTGACGCTGATTTCCCGGTCGGCTCCTGACGGTTCCGGGTGGTTTCACGTGAAACGGGCGCGCCCCGACTCCGTTTACTCCGGCGGGTGTTCGGGCCCCCCGAAGTCGGGACTGGTGAAGTCCGGGCTGGTGAAGCTGGGCCGGGTCCCCGTCGTCGACGGGTCGCCCGGGCTGTCGAAGTCGGGCCGGTCGTAGCCGAGGCTCGGCATCCGGCCCGTCGGGCGGCGTCTGGGCACGCCCGGACCGGCGCCCGGGGCGGCCAGCGCCTCACGCAGGAACGGGTAGATACCCCGCTCCACCAGGGCGTGGCGCCAGGCCTCCCGTGCCCGGGAGACCTCCTGCGCTCTCTCGTCGCCCACCTCGCCCTCCTCGGGCTCGGCGACGACCTGAGTGGAGCCGTTGCGGATCGCGGTGAGCAGGAGACTGATCGCGGCGGCGAGTATCGCGGCCGCGGTGAGTGCGCCGAAGAACCAGCCGGCCGTCAGTAAAGTGTCGGCGAAGGCGGGCTGTGGGTTGAGCATCTTCAGGATGTAGCCCACCAACAGGAAGATCGCGGCGGCGGTCCCGGCGAGGACGGGCGCCAACACGGCGACGACCGCGCCGACGCCCGCACCCGAGGTGGAATCCGGGCTGTCGATCACCGGAGCCGTCATCACCGAGCCGCGTTCCGATGTGAGCGCGGGGGTGGAGGGCGCACGCAGCTCCTCGCGCGCCTTGACGTAGTGGTCGTACTCGGCCGCCGCGGCCGCCGACACGAGAGCACCGGCGTTGAGCACCATCGTGCGCAACTGCTCGGTGTTGAGCCGTACTCCTACACCGGCCAGCTCGGGCCGGTCGGGCGCGGTGCGCAGTGCGTCGTCGAGGATCCGCTCGAACTCCGGGCGGTCCTCGGTCAGCAGGTGCGGAGCGCTGTTCATGTGCATCCCCCGATGCTCCGTAGGGCCGGAAAGCCCGCCTGATGAACGGGCAATCGGGCGGAAACGGAGGAGAGCCTGCTACGGATAAGCCGATGGTAGAGCGGTTACGGCACGGGGTGACAGGGTGTTTCCGAAATCACCTTGCCACCGCCCGAGCCGGTGCTTTCCCGATTACGCGTCAGTCATGCAGAGGCAACTGCACGACCAGCAGTTTTCCGGCCATGGTCACCCCGCCGTCCATCGCGATGGCGAGGCCGTCCGCGTACACATGCGGTCCCTCCACGACCGGACGGGAGTCTTCCTCGCCGTCTTCGGTGCCCACTTCGCCCAGGAGGTAGGGGATCGGGCTGTGTCCGTGGACCACCCGCTGCCCGCCGTACGCCGAGAGCAGCTCACGCGCGGCCTGCGGGCCCGACTCGTCGCGGAAGGCGAAGCGCTTGGTGAACTTCCGGAACAGGTCCCAGCATTCGTCGGCGTCGTTGCGGGTGAGCAGCGCGTGCACGGTGTCGTTCACGGCCTCGATGGAGTCGCCGTACTCCAGGTACGCGGTGGTGTCGGAGTGCATCAGCAGATGCCCGTCCTCCTCCTCGATCGCGTCGAGGCGGGACATCCACTGCAGATGGACGTCCTGGAGGCGGTCCATGTCGGCCTTCTGGCCGCCGTTGAGCAGCCAGGCGGCCTGGAAGGTGGCGGTTCCCGCACCGGAGTTGACCGGGGTGTCGCCGAAGCGCTTGGCGCCGATCAGGAGCAGCTCGTGGTTGCCCATGAGGGCCTTGCAGTAGCCGCCGGCGGCCGCGGCCTCGGCGGACAGCCGCATCACCAGGTCGATGACGCCGATGCCGTCGGGTCCGCGGTCGGTGAAGTCACCGAGGAACCAGAGGCGGGCATTGCCCGCGGCCCAGTTCCCGTCGACGTCGATCAGCCCCTGCTCGCGGAGCGCGGCCAGGAGTTCATCGAGGTAACCGTGGACGTCGCCCACGACGAAGAGCGGGCCGAGGCCGTCCGGCAGGGGCGCCGGGGCCGGGGCGGGGTCGCTCTCCACCCGGACCTGCACGGTGTCCCCCCGGTTGATCACCGGGAGGTCGCGTGCCGTCGGGGTGTAGCCCTCGGGCGGCTCGTCGTCCGGAAAGGCGTTCCCCGGGTGGATGTCCGCGGGAAACGCCTCCGCCGGGTGCACGGCCGCGGGAGGGTGCGGCTGCGCCGGTGGAGGCATCTCGACGGGTGGGGGCGGCGGCGGGACCTGCGCGGAATGCGCGGGAGCCTGCGCGTACGGAGGCACCCGGAAGTCACGCAACGTCTCCGTCCGCTCGGGTCCCTGACCGGCCCCCTGAGTCATCGACCCCTCCACCACCGTCGCGCCGCCGTACACCGTGGGACCCCCCTGGTCGGGCGGGGATCCGTGGTGTCGTTCGCCCATCATAGGAATGAGGCTCGTGCTGTGTGACGCACCAGGGGTGGTGAATCCGGGCGCGGTCGTGGTTCACCGGTTGTTATGTCCCCAATGTGTTGGTCTAGTCCTTGTCCGCATCGCTGTCGGGGCTCCTGTCCGGCACGTTCGGGTCCTGGCCGAGCCCCCTGCGGGGTTCCGCGACGGGGGAGCGCGGGGGGCTGACCGTCGTCCGCGGCGACCGGCGCTGCGACGACGTACGGACGATGAGTTCGGTCGGTATCACCTGCTCGATCGGGTGACCGTGGTCGATGCCCTCGATGGCGTCGATGAGCAGTTGGACCACGGCCGTGCCGATGCGCCGAGGCTTGAGCGAGAGGGTGGTGATGGGCGGTTCGGTGGTCGCGTACACGGTGGACTCGCTGCAGCAGACGAGCAGCAGGTCCTCGGGTACCCGCAGTCCGTATCTGCGGGCGGCCGCCAGCAGATCGGTGCCGTTGGGGTCGAACAGTCCGTACACGGCGTCGGGCCGGTCCGGGCGGGCGAGCAGCCGGTCGGCCGCGACGGCGCCCGCGCACGGGTCGTGGGCCGGGTAGGACTCGTAGACCGGGTCCTGCCCGACCCGCTCGCACCAGCGCAGATACGCCTCGGTGGAGAGCCGGGTATAGGTGTCGGTGGTGGTGCCGGTGAGGAGGCCGATCCGGCGGGCGCCGGCGGCTGCGAGATGGTCGAGCAGTTCGAGTACGGCGGCCTCGTGGTCGTTGTCGACCCAGGCGGTCACCGGCAGTGAACCCGCCGGGCGGCCGTCGGAGACCACCGGCAGCCCCTGACGGACCAGTTCGGTGACGACGGGGTCCTGGTCGGAGGGGTCGATCACGACGGTGCCGTCGAGGGCGACGTTCGACCAGACGTCCGCGGGGCTGCGGCGTGAGGTGGCGGGCAGAATGACGAGGGCGTAGCCGCGGGCGAGCGCCGCGGACGTCGCGGCCCTCGCCATCTCGGCGAAATAGGCGAACTCGGTGAAGGTGAAAGGTTCATCCCCGTAGGTCGTCACGGTCAGGCCGATCAAGCCGGACTTGCCGGTACGGAGCGTGCGGGCCGCTGCGGATGGGCGATAGCCCAGCCGGTCTGCGACCTCGCGGACGTGGCGGCGGGTGGCGTCGGGGAGCCGGCCCTTGCCGTTGAGCGCGTCGGAGACGGTCGTGATGGAGACACCGGCGGCGGCGGCCACGTCCCGAATGCCCGCCCGCCCCAGCCGGCGACCGGTCGACCGGCTCACCTGGTGCTTCCCTGCTGCTGTCATGGCGAGCCGATAGTAGGGCGAGGCGAGACAGTTGGACCGGGTGCATATGCACGCGTTGACAGGCACGTTTCTGCATGATCATTAGTGCCTAATGGCCTTGATTTCCATGGAAGTTAGAGGCAGTCGCGTTGTGGTGGCGGTTGTCGATCGGTGGGCGGCTGCCGAATGCCCGATGTTTCGAAGAGGTCTCAACTCACCTGCACGAGGGACGCGCGCCACGGCGCAAGCCACCGGCGCACGGCTCTGGCAGGGAGCGCTCCCCCTCCCGCGCGCTCACGTTCCCCAGGTCCGGGCGGGCCGGAGCGGCCGCCCCCGGAGGAAGCCCGTGGCCCTTCGCAGGGACGCCGAATCCTCATAAGGTGAGCAGTATTCGTACGGACGGAACGGTCGAGGAGGACCTGCGGTGAGCGAGACGAGCCCCAAGCTGCGCGCCGAGCTGGACGGCATCCCCACCTACAAGCCCGGCAAGCCTGCGGCGGCCGGCGGCCCCGTCGCGTACAAGCTGTCCTCCAACGAGAACCCGTACCCGCCGCTGCCGGGGGTGATGGAGAGTGCCATCGCCGCCGCCGGGAGCTTCAACCGCTACCCGGACATGGGCTGCACCGGTCTGATGAACGAGCTGGCCGACCGCTTCGGCGTGCCGCTCTCCCACCTCGCCACGGGCACGGGCTCGGTCGGCGTCGCCCAGCAGCTGCTTCAAGCCACCTCCGGCCCCGGTGACGAGGTCATCTACGCCTGGCGCTCCTTCGAGGCGTACCCGATCATCACCCAGATCAGTGGAGCGACGTCTGTCAAGGTGCCGCTGACCTCCGGCGATGTCCACGACCTGGACGCCATGGCCGAGGCGATCACCGAACGGACCCGGCTGATCTTCGTCTGCAACCCGAACAACCCGACCGGCACCGTGGTCCGCCGGGCGGAGCTGGAACGATTCCTCGACCGGGTGCCCTCGGATGTGCTGGTGGTCCTGGACGAGGCGTACAAGGAATTCGTCCGCGACGCCGACGTGCCGGACGGGCTGGAGATCTACCGCGACCGCCCGAACGTGGCGGTGCTGCGCACCTTCTCCAAGGCGTACGGACTCGCCGGGCTCCGGATCGGCTTCGCCGTCGCCCACGAGCCGGTGGCGGCGGCGCTGCGCAAGACGGCCGTCCCCTTCGGCGTCAGCCAGCTCGCCCAGGACGCGGCGGTCGCCTCCCTGCGCGCCGAGGACGAACTGCTCGGGCGTGTCGGCTCGTTGGTGTGCGAGCGCGAGCGGGTGCACGGCGGGCTGGTCGGCCAGGGCTGGACCGTGCCGGAGACGCAGGCGAACTTCGTCTGGCTGCGCCTGGGCGAGCGGACGGTCGAGTTCGCGCAGGCCTGTGAGGCGGCGGGCGTCGTCGTCCGGCCGTTCGCGGGCGAGGGCGTGCGGGTGACGATCGGCGAGACCGAGGCGAATGACCTCTTCCTCAAGGTGGCCGAGGGCTTCCGCAAGGGGAACTAGGGCCTGTCCGTCGCCGCCGGTTCGGCGGCCCCGCGACAGCCCTGGGCCGGGTCTCGGAGGCGGTCCACCCGGATCCGGTCGCCGGTGCGGACCGTGGCGAGCAGCCGCGGGTCCCCGTCGATCCGGCCGACGACGTTGCACGCGCTCGCCAGGCGGCACTCGTCGCCGCGCGAGACCGGCGTCGGGCCGTAGGGCAGCGCCAGTGCGTCGCCCTCGGTCCAGAACGCGACCGTGCCCGGCTCCACCACCTCGCGCGCGTCCGACTCCAGCACGGGGGAGACCGGAGTCTCGAAGTAGACCTCCTCGCCCCAGGTCCGGGCGGTGGAGATGATCGGGAGAGCCCCCGCGAGCGCCGCGCTTGTGGGGGTTTCGTCGAGGGTGGCGGTGAGCTGCCCGGTGGGCCAGGAGATCCGTATCTGCATAGGCTGAAATTCAACAATATGTTGAAGCCAGCGGGGAAGGGCGTCTCAAAAGGCGTCGCCAGCGCCCGCGCCCAAAGTGGCCAGAGGTCGCTCACGGCGTCCTCCGTGGCTCACCCTGGCGCAGGGGGACCCCCCGCTTAAAGATCCCGGAAGCATGTGCGACATAATGCTTGTGAATGTGAACGCGTTCACAAGCGCATCCCGCTTCGTCCCTTAATCAGTGGGTTCGGAGGGGCAACCTGCCGCTGTGATCACGGCGATGTAAGGAGATGACGTTGTGAATCTGGCTCTGGCGCCGGAGACACTGGCGCGCTGGCAGTTCGGCATCACCACCGTCTACCACTTCCTCTTCGTCCCCCTCACGATCTCGCTCGCCGCGCTCACGGCCGGCCTGCAGACCGCGTGGATGCGGACGGAGAACCAGAAGTACCTCAAGGCGACGAAGTTCTGGGGCAAGCTCTTCCTGATCAACATCGCGATGGGCGTGGTCACCGGCATCGTCCAGGAGTTCCAGTTCGGCATGAACTGGTCCGACTACTCGCGCTTCGTGGGTGACGTCTTCGGCGCCCCGCTCGCCTTCGAGGCGCTCATCGCCTTCTTCTTCGAGTCCACCTTCATCGGGCTGTGGATCTTCGGCTGGGACAAGCTGCCGCAGAAGATCCACCTCGCCTGCATCTGGATGGTCTCGATCGGCACCATCCTCTCCGCGTACTTCATCCTGGCCGCCAACTCCTGGATGCAGCACCCGGTCGGCTACAAGCTCAACAAGGCCACCGGGCGCGCGGAGCTCACCGACTTCTGGCATGTGCTGACCCAGGACACCACCCTGGTCGTCGTCTTCCACACGCTCACCGCGGCCTTCCTCACCGGTGGCGCGTTCATGGTCGGCGTCTCCGCCATCCATCTGCGCCGCAAGAAGCACATCCCGGTGATGCGCACCTCGCTCCGGCTCGGCCTGGTCACGCTCGTCGTGGGCGGACTGCTCACAGCCGTCAGCGGTGACCAGCTGGGCAAGGTCATGTTCAAGCAGCAGCCCATGAAGATGGCGGCGGCCGAGGCGCTGTGGGACGGCGAGAAGTCGGCGCCCTTCTCGATATTCGCCTACGGAGACGTGGCCAAGGGCCATAACAGCGTCGAGATCTCGGTCCCGGGCGTGCTCTCCTTCCTCGCCGACAACAACTTCTCCTCGTACGTCCCCGGCATCAACGACGTGAACAAGCAGGAGCAGCAGAAGTACGGGCCCGGCGACTACCGGCCCAACATCCCGGTCACCTTCTGGGGCTTCCGCTGGATGATCGGCTTCGGCATGGCGTCCGTCGCCATCGGAGCCGTCGGCCTCTGGCTTACCCGCAAGAAGTTCATGCTGGCGCCCGGCCTGAGGACCGGTGAGGACGAGGTGCCGCATCTGGTCCTCTTCCGGAACAAGGCGCTCGGCAGCCGGCTGACCGGCTGGTACTGGTTCATCGCCATCTGGACGCTCGGCTTCCCGCTGATCGCCAACTCCTGGGGCTGGATCTTCACCGAGATGGGCCGTCAGCCCTGGGTCGTCTACGGAGTGCTGCGCACCAGGGACGCGGTCTCCCCCGGTGTCTCGCAGGGCGAGGTCCTCACCTCGATGATCGTCTTCACCCTGCTCTACGCCGTGCTCGCGGTGATCGAGGTCAGGCTGCTGGTGAAGTACGTCAAGGCGGGGCCGCCCGAGCTCACCGACTCGGACCTCAACCCGCCCACCAAGATCGGCGGGGACCACCGCGACCCCGACCGGCCGATGGCCTTCTCGTACTGAGGCTGAGGAGACAGAGGCATGGAACTCCACGACGTCTGGTTCGTACTCATCGCCGTCCTGTGGACCGGCTACTTCTTCCTGGAGGGCTTCGACTTCGGAGTCGGGATCCTCACCAAGCTGCTGGCCCGCGACCGCAAGGAGAAGCGGGTTCTGATCAACACGATCGGGCCCGTCTGGGACGGCAACGAGGTGTGGTTGCTCACGGCCGGCGGCGCGACCTTCGCCGCCTTCCCCGAGTGGTACGCCACGCTCTTCTCCGGCTTCTATCTGCCGCTGCTGATCATCCTGGTCTGTCTGATCGTGCGCGGTGTGGCCTTCGAGTACCGGGCGAAGCGGCCCGAGGAGAAGTGGCAGCGCAACTGGGAGGAGGCCATCTTCTGGACGTCGTTGATCCCGGCGTTCCTGTGGGGCGTGGCCTTCGGCAACATCGTGCGCGGAGTGAAGATCGACGCGCACAAGGAGTACGTGGGCACCTTCTGGGATCTGCTCAATGGGTACTCGATCCTCGGCGGACTGGTGACGCTGTTCCTGTTCACCTTCCACGGCTCGGTCTTCACCTCCCTGAAGACCGTGGGTGAGATCCGCGAGCGGTCGCGGGCACTGGCCCTCAAGCTGGGCCTGGCCACGGTCGTACTGGCGCTGGCGTTCCTGATCTGGACGCAGGCCTCGCGCGGTGACACCAAGAGCCTGGTCGCGATGGCGATCGCGGTCCTCGCCCTGGTCGGGGCGATCGGAGCGATCAAGGCCGGTCGCGAAGGCTGGTCGTTCGCCCTGTCCGGCATCACGATCGCGGCCGCCGTGGCGATGCTCTTCCTGACGCTCTTCCCGAACGTCATGCCGTCCTCGCTGCATGAGGAGTGGAACCTCACGGTCTCCAACGCCTCGTCGAGCCCGTACACCCTGAAGATCATGACCTGGTGCGCGGGCGTCGCGACCCCGGTGGTGCTCCTCTACCAGGGCTGGACGTACTGGGTGTTCCGCAAGCGGATCGGCACCCAGCACATCGCCGACGCGCACTGAGTCCGCAGGGGGGGTGTGTTTCACGTGAAACACACCCCGACGCGCACTGAGTCCGCACAGGGGTCTGTTTCACGTGAAACAACCCCCTGCTCTTTGGCCCCCGACCCTTCGAGGGGATGTTTCACGTGAAACCGATCGACCCGCGACTGCTCCGATACGCCCGGGCCACCCGCCTCTTCCTCGTGGCCGTCGTCGCCCTCGGCCTGGTCGGGGCGGGGCTGGTCGTCGCGCAGGCGATGCTCATCGCCGACGTGGTTGTGGGTGCGTTCCAGGACGACCTCGGCGCCGCGGGGCTGCGGACGCCCCTGCTCCTGCTCGGCGCGGTCGCGGTCGGGCGGGGGCTGGTGTCCTGGCTGACCGACCTGGCCGCCCACCGGGCGAGCGCAGCGGTCAAGTCGGAGCTGCGGGGACGGCTTCTCGAACGGGCGGCGCTGCTGGGGCCCGAGTGGCTCGGCGGTCAGCGGACCGGCTCACTGGTGGCGCTGGCCACCCGGGGAGTGGACGCGCTCGACGACTACTTCTCGCGCTATCTGCCGCAGCTGGGCCTCGCGGTGGTGGTGCCCGTGGCGGTGCTCGCCAGGATCGTCACCGAGGACTGGGTCTCGGCGGCGACCATCGTCGTGACGTTGCCGCTCATTCCGCTCTTCATGGCGCTGATCGGCTGGGCCACCCAGGCGCAGACGGACCGCCAGTGGCGGCTCCTCTCCCGGCTGTCGGGACACTTTCTGGACGTGGTCGCCGGACTGCCGACGCTCAAGGTGTTCGGCCGGGCCAAGGCGCAGGCCGAGTCGATCCGGACGATCACCTCGGAGTACCGCCGAGCCACGCTGAAGACCTTGCGGATCGCGTTCCTGTCGTCGTTCGCACTGGAGCTGCTGGCGACGCTGTCGGTGGCGCTGGTCGCCGTCGGCGTCGGTATGCGTCTGGTCCACGGCGATCTGGACCTCTCCACGGGACTGGTGATCCTGATCCTCGCCCCCGAGGCGTATCTGCCGCTGCGGCAGGTCGGTGCGCAGTACCACGCGGCGGCGGAGGGCCTCTCGGCCGCCGAGGAGATCTTCGAGGTCCTGGAGACCCCGCTGCCCGAGGGCGGTACGGGCGTGGTGCCGGCCGGTCCTGTACGGATCGAAGTGGACAGGGTGACTGTTCGTCATCCGGGCCGCAGCGAACCGTCGTTGGCTGCCGCCTCGCTGACGGTGGAGCCGGGCGAGACGGTGGCACTGACCGGACCGAGCGGCGCCGGGAAGTCGACGCTTCTCGGCGCGGTGCTGGGGTTCGTGGCGCCGGACGAGGGCTGGGTGCGGATCTCCGGCACCGATCTGGGCGCGCTCTCGCTGGAGCAGTGGCGCGAACGGATCGCCTGGGTGCCCCAGCGGCCGCACCTGTTCGCGGGGACGATCGCGGAGAACGTACGCCTCGCCCGTCCGGACGCCGACGACACGGCGGTACGGGAAGCCCTGCGGGACGCGGGCGCCCTGGAGTTCGTGAGCGCGCTGCCCGACGGCCTGGGGACGGTGCTCGGGGAGGACGGCGCCGGGCTCTCGGCCGGACAGCGGCAACGCCTCGCGCTGGCACGGGCGTTCCTCGCCGACCGGCCGGTCCTGCTGCTGGACGAGCCGACGGCGGCGCTGGACGGGGCGACCGAGGCGGGCATCGTCGACGCGGTACGGAGGCTGTCGGCCGGCCGCACGGTACTTCTGGTGGTCCACCGCCCCGCCCTGCTCGCGGTCGCGGACCGGGTGGTGGAGCTGCGGACCGCCGACAGCGCGCGGGGCCGGGGCGCCGTGCGGGGACTCGCGCCGCGTACGCCAGTGTCGGCTCCCGGCGACCTCCCCGTGTCGGCACCGAGGCCGGGCTCTGACCTGCCCGAAACGGCACCGAGGCCGGACTCTGCCCTGGGCTCGGCCGGGAAGGCAGGGCCCCAGGACGTGCTCGCGCGGGTGCGCGGGGCCGCAGGCGGGCTGCGCGGGCGTCTCGTCCTGGCGCTGGTGCTCGGAGCATTGGCGCTCGGGTGCGCCGTGGGGCTCATGGGCGTGTCCGGGTGGCTCATCTCGCGGGCTTCCGAGCAGCCGCCGGTGCTGTATCTGATGGTGGCCGTGACGGCGACCCGGGCGTTTGGCATCGGGCGGGCCGTGTTCCGGTACGCCGAGCGGCTGGTGTCCCACGACGCGGTGCTGCGGATGCTCGCCGAGGTGCGCGTCGCGGTGTACCGCAGGCTGGAGCGGATCGCCCCGGCGGGGCTGCGCTCCACCCGGCGCGGCGACCTGCTGTCCCGCCTGGTCGCGGATGTGGATCAGCTCCAGGACTACTGGCTGCGGTGGGCACTGCCCGCAGCCGTGGCCGTGGTGGTCTCGGTGGCCAGTGCCGGGTTCACCGCCTGGCTGCTGCCCGAGGCCGGAGCGGTGCTCGCGATCGGGCTGCTGGTCGCCGGAGTGGCCGTGCCAATGGTCAGCGGGGCGTGCGCACGCCGGGCCGAGCGCCAACTGGCGCCCGCGCGCGGCCTCCTGGCCGCTCGGGTGGCCGAGCTGCTCACCGGGACGGGCGAGTTGACGGTGGCGGGGGCGCTCGGCCGCCGCACCCGGGAGGCGAAGGACACCGACTCGGCGCTTACGCGGATCGCGTCGCGGGCGGCTGCCGCCACCGCGCTCGGGGGCGGGCTCTCGGCCCTGACCTGCGGACTGACCGTGACGGCCGCCGCTCTCGTCGGGGTGCGGGCGGTCGCCGCCGGGCGCCTGGACGGGGTGCTGCTCGCCGTCGTGGTGCTGGTGCCGCTCGCCGCCTTCGAGGCCGTCAACGGCCTGCCCCTCGCCGTACAGGCGCGCCAGCGGGTCAGGCGCAGCGCCGAGCGGGTGTACGAGGTGCTCGACGCACCCGTCCCGGTGAGGGAGCCGGAGCACCCCGCCGCCGCGCCCGCGTCGGCCTTCCCCCTGGAGGTGCGCGGGCTGACGGCCCGGTACGACGGGCAGAGCAGGGACGCGCTGAGTGGCTTCTCGCTGACGCTCGCCCCGGGCCGGCGCGTCGCCGTCGTCGGGACCTCCGGGTCCGGCAAGACCACTCTCGCCCAGGTGCTGCTGCGCTTCCTGGACGCGCGCGAGGGCACGTACCGGATCGGCGGGAAGGACACGGCGGAGCTCGCGGGCGACGACGTCCGCCGTCTCGTCGGCCTCTGCGCCCAGGACGCCCACATCTTCGACAGCTCGGTGCGCGAGAACCTGCGGCTGGCCCGCACCGGCGCGGACGAGGACGCGATGCGCGACGCACTGGCGGAGGCCCGGCTGCTCGACTGGGTGGACGGTCTGCCCGACGGCCTCGACACGCTCGTCGGGGAGCACGGTGCCCGGCTCTCGGGCGGCCAGCGCCAGCGGCTCGCGCTGGCCCGTGCGCTCCTGGCCGACTTCCCGGTGCTCGTCCTGGACGAGCCCGCCGAGCACCTCGACCTGGCGACGGCCGACGCGCTCACGGCGGATCTGCTCAGGGCGACCGAGGGCCGGACGACCGTGCTGATCACCCACCGGCTGCGCGGCCTGGACGCTGTGGACGAGGTGGTGGTCCTCTCCGAGGGCCGGGTGGTGCAGCGGGGCGCGTACGAGGAGCTCGCCCTGGTCGACGGGGAGCTGCGGCGGATGCTGGAGCGCGAGCGCGACAGCGATCTCCTCCAGGAGGCCCGGCCGGCCTGAGGCGTGGGCCAGGCCCGACTTTCCTCGCCAATGGGGACTAACTAGGCTCAAAGGCATGTCAGTGCCGGATCCGAAGGACCTCCAGGACACCAAGGACACCAAGGACACCAAGGACACCAAGGACCACGACGCGCTCGAAGCGGCGACCCTGGCCACCCGAAGCCTTCAGGGTCTGTCCACCGAGCTCACCGCGCGCGTGCCGCAGCTGCTCGAGGCGATGCGTTCCGTCGGTACCGGCCTGGAACTGCACTCCACGCTCGACCGGATCTGTGAGACCGCCGCGGAGCTGGCCGACGCCAGGTACGCGGCGATCGGGGTCATCGACGAGGCGGACACGGGGCTCTCGGACTTCGTGACGTACGGCGTCACGTTCGAGGAGGCGGCCGCCATCGGCCGACGCCCGGACGGCCACCGCGGGCTGCTCGGCTCGCTGATCCACCACCCCGAACCGCTGCGGCTGGGGAACCTGTCCGCCGACCCGCGCTCGGCCGGATTTCCCGCGCACCACCCGCCGATGCGGACCTTTCTCGGGGTTCCCATCCGGGTGCAGGGCGAGGTCTTCGGGAACCTGTACCTCACGGAGAAGAGCGGCGGGGCCGAGTTCAACGACTACGACCTGCACATGGTGCGGGTGCTGGCCACCGAGGCGGGGATCGCGATCGGCAACGCCCGGCTGTACGAGGCGGCACGCCAGCGCGAGCGGTGGATCGATGGATCGGTCGCGGTCACCACGGCGCTGCTCTCGGGCGGCGACGCGGACGACGCCCTGGAGGTCGTCGCCGAGCAGGCCCGCCACCTCGCGGACTCCGCCGCCGGAATCGTGCTGCTGCCCGCCGAGGAGGGCGGCCTCGAGATCGTCGCCGTCTCCTCCGACGACCCCGGCTCGGCGCTGGGCGTGGTGATTCCGCCGGAGAGCCCGGTCGTCGCGACACTTCTGGAAGGCGAGGCGGTCTTCATGGACGACGCGGCGACCGACGCCCGGATGATCACCAAACTCGCGGAGCGGTACGGGCCGAGCATGATGCTGCCGCTGCACAGCGGCGGCCGGGTGCTGGGCGCGCTCGCCACCCCGCGTGCCCGGGGAGGCCGCCCGTTCACCGACGCGGAGCGGACGCTGGCCACCCAGTTCGCCTCGCAGGCGGCGCTCGCGCTGATGATGGCGGAGGCGCAGCGGGACCGGGAGCGGCTCGTTGTGTACGAGGACCGCGACCGGATCGCCCGCGACCTTCATGACCTGGTCATTCAGCGGCTGTTCGCCACCGGGATGATGCTGGAGGGCGCCCAGCGCAAGTCGGTCGTGCCCGAGGTGCAGCGGGGCGTCGGCAAGGCCGTCGACGAGCTGGACGTGACCATCCAGGAGATCCGTACGGCGATCTTCGCGCTCCAGCAGGAGCCGGCCGAAGCGCCGTCCGGGCTGCGCACCCGGGTGCTGCGGGAGATCAACATGGCGGCGGTGCCGCTCGGCTTCAAGCCCGCGCACCGCTTTGTCGGCCCGGTCGATGCGCTGGTCGGCGAGCTGACCGGCAAGAACCTCATCGCGGCCCTGCGCGAAGCCCTGTCCAACGCCTTCCGGCACGCCGAGGCCTCCCGTATCGAGGTCGTCGTGGACGCCACCGTCCAGCTCCCGGACGGGAGCCAGGGCGTACGGCTCACCGTCGCGGACAACGGAATCGGCATCCCCGAGGGCGGCCGCCGCAGCGGGCTGCGCAACCTGCGACGACGCGCGGAGGCGCTGGGCGGAGCCAGTACGTACGGGCCCGGGACCGGGGAGGACGGCGGCGGGACGACGGTGGTGTGGGAGGCTCCGCTGTAGGGGCAGGCCGGAAGACGGAGGAATCCCGACTGCCGAGAGTGGCGCGGCCCGCCTCGATCCCGTATCTGTAGGCCACTTGGGGGGAGCGGCCCCCGGCCGAGAGGTGTGTTTCACGTGAAACATGCTCCGGCCGCGCGACGATCCGGGCATGCGCCTCGGACACCTGTGCAGGGCCCTCACGCTGGTCCTGTGCGTCCTCGCCGGACCGCTCGGTCCCGCCGCCACGGCCGCCGACGACCCCAATGTGCCCCGGACGAGCCTTGCGGTGGCTCGGCTGTATCTGGACGCCGCCCATGCGACCACCGCGTATGAGCAGGGCAGACGCGCGGCCGAGGCCCAGCGGGCGAAGGCGGAGTGGCTCGACCGGCTCCTCGCTGACAGGCGGCACGATCTCGTACGGCTCCATGACGACATGGGCCGGGTGGCCCGCGCGCAGTACCGGACCGGCGGGAGCATCGCGTACACCGCACAACTGCTGCTCGCCGACGACCCGGAGGAGCTGATGCGCGGTCAGCGGCTTGCCTGGCAGGCCGACATGGCTGTGAACCGGCTCTACGGGAAGACGCGCCATGCGGCAGGGCGGCTCACGGCGGCCCAGCGGCGGGCACAGGACGCCTGGCGTAACCTCGCGGACCGCAGGGACCAGCTCGAACACATCAAGAAGTCCATCGCCGCGCGCTTGGAGGAGGCGCGCTGGGAGCTCCAGGGCGAGGCCAACCGGAGCGTGGCGGCGGGCCAGTGCCGTGGGGCCGTACGCCTTGAGGAGCCGCCGGGTACACGTCCCGCGCGTGCGTGGACGGCGCCCGTGGAGACGTACCGGCTGTCGGCCGGCTTCGACAGCGCGGGCGAGCGCTGGGCCCAGCGCCATACCGGCCAGGACTTCGCGGTGGCCATCGGGACGCCCGTACGGGCGGTCGGCGCGGGCCGGGTCGTCTCCGTCTCGTGCGGCGGCGGCTTCGGGATCGAGATCGTCGTCGGACACCCGGGCGGCTACTACTCGCAGTACGCGCATCTGGCGGCGGTCACCGTGGACCAGGGCGAGCAGGTGAGCACCGGCCAGTGGATCGGGCAGGCCGGCACCACCGGCAACTCGACCGGACCGCACCTTCACTTCGAGATCCGGCTCACCCCGGAGATGGGCTCGGCGGTCGATCCGGTGCGATGGCTGAGCGAGCGTGGGGTGGCACTGCGCGCCAACGCCGCCGAGCCGGAACCCGACGGGTCGTGACGCCGCCGGGCCGGTGGCGACGCGTGTCCGCTGCGGACGCGCGCGGTGCTGTGGGAGTACGGCTCAGAGGGAGGCGAGGATCCGCTCGATGACGACCGCCACGCCGTCGTCGTTGTTGGCGACCGTGTGACCCGAGGCGGCGGCCACGACGTCCGGGTGGGCGTTGCCCATGGCGTACGAGGTGCCCGCCCAGGTGAGCATCTCGAGGTCGTTGGGCATGTCGCCGAAGGCGACGACCTCGGCGGGGGTGATGCCGCGCTCGGCACAGCACAGTTCGAGGGTGGAGGCCTTGGAGACGCCGGGGCCGCTGATCTCCAGGAGCGCGGTCGGGCTGGAGCGGGTGATCTCGGCACGCGCCCCCACGGCCTTGCGGGCGAGCGCGAGGAAGTCGTCGGGCGGGAGCTCGGGGTGGTGGGCGAGCACCTTGAGGATGGGCTCACCGACCGTCTGGGCATCTTCGGCCAGCAGTTTCTCGACGGGCGCGATGCTGCTGGCGGCCTCCATCAGCATCGGCGGATAGCTCGATTCGTGGTGGAGCCCGCCGGTCTGCTCAATGGCGAAGGACGTGCCCGGGGCGGTGGCGCGCAGGATCTCGACGACCTCCAGGGCGGCGGCGCGCTCCAGCGGGCGGACCTTGACGAACCGATGCTCGCCGTCGCCGTCGTGCAGATCGACGACAGCCGCGCCGTTGCCGCAGATGGCCAGGCCGTGGCCGTGGACGTGGTCACTGACGACGTCCATCCAGCGAGCCGGGCGGCCGGTGACGAAGAAGACCTCGATGCCCGCCTCCTCGGCGGCCGCGAGTGCCGCGACCGTACGCTCCGAGACGGACTTGTCGTCGCGCAGCAGCGTGCCGTCCAGGTCGGTCGCGATGAGCCGGGGGACGACCGGGGCGGCGTGTTCGGCGGGGAGGGGCTCGGTAGCTGAGGTCACAGCTCTCATTCTCCCGTACACAGGTGCACGGGCGTGCGGGGGAGCGCACATGTGAGTACGTGTGCCGGAGCGTGCGGGGCGCAGGGGGCGCAGGGGGCGCATGAGGTGTGGGGGTTCGGCTGGCACGTGTTGGCGCTGCCTGCCCTGCGGCCGGGCCGCCCGGGCGAGGTCAGCGGGTCCCCAGGGGCCACGGTGCGACCCCGGGGCCACGGTGGGCGCCGGAACCGGGGCCACGACGGGTGCCGGAAGTGTCAGAGGCAGCCGTTAGTGTCGTAGGTATGCGTCTGAGCACTGTGATTCTTCCGGTACGCCGCTGGCACGACGGCGGTCGCGACGAGTGGCTGCGAGCCGAGGAGCTGGGCTTCCACACCGCGTACACCTACGACCACCTGTCCTGGCGGAGCTTCCGCGACGGGCCGTGGTTCGGCGCGGTTCCGACGCTGACCGCCGCTGCCGCCGCCACCTCGCGGATGCGGCTCGGCACGCTGGTCACCTCGCCGAACTTCAGACACCCGGTGACCCTCGCCAAGGACCTGATAACCCTCGACGACGTCTCGAACGGCCGGATCACGCTCGGGATCGGGGCCGGTGGCAACGGCTTCGACGCCACCGCGCTGGGCCAGCAGGCGTGGACGCCGCGCGAGCGGGCCGACCGGTTCGCCGAGTTCGTGCCGCTGCTCGACCGTCTGCTGACCGAGGAGGCGGTGACGTTCGAGGGCACGTTCTACTCGGCGGTCGAGGCACGCAACATCCCCGGCTGTGCGCAGCGGCCGCGGCTGCCGTTCGCCGTGGCGGCGACCGGCCCGCGCGGGCTGAAACTGGCGGCGCGGCACGGGCAGGCGTGGGTGACCACGGGCGACCCGAAGCTCTTCGAGACGGGCACACCCGATCAGTCGGTCGAGGCGATCCGCGGACAGATCAAGAAGCTCGGCGAGGCCTGTGGCGACATCGGCCGTGATGTGGACGAACTGGACAAGATCCTGCTCACCGGCTTCACGCCGGAGCCGGGGCGGGTGCTGGAGTCGCTGGATTCCTTCGTGGACTTCGCGGGCAGGCACTTCGAGCTCGGCGTGACAGAGATCGTCCTGCACGCGCCGATCCCGGACTCGGGCTTCGCCGCCGACCGGAAGGTGTTCGAGCAGATCGCCATGGAGGGGCTGGCACAGCTGCGTTGACGCGGCGGGCCGGGGCGACGGTGTCGCCCCCGTCCGTCCCCGTTTCCGTCTGCCCGCGCCCCGAGCCGGTACGGCGTCCGCAGCTCAGCTCTTGGCGCGTACGCGTCCGCTCAGCCAGGGCGTGAGGGCGCCGCCGAGGACGAGTTCCTTGTACGTCTCGTCGCCGGGCAGAGGCACTACCAGCCACCACCCCGGCGGGAAGAAGCGGCCCTTCACGTACGCCAGTTCGCCGTAGACCGAGCGGAGGAACGCGGGAACCGCGTCGCGCGGCACGTCGTTGAACTCCACACCGTCGACGGTGATCTTCGCGTCGTCCTCCGCGAAGAGCTGCACCGTGACGACGGGCGAGCCGCCGAGCTCGACGAACGCCTCGTGCGGAAGCGAGCCGTCCGGATCCAGAACGGTGAACGCCCCGGCCGAGGTGCGGCGCGAGGAGCGGTCGGCGCCTATGTCGTCGGTGACCTCCATGGCGAGGTGGTGCGCGCGGGCGACCTCGCGGATCGCGGCGACGGCGCTCTCGGTGCTGGGCAGACGCGGATGTGCCATGCCGGCGATCATCTCAGCCGGAGGGCGACCGGCCGGAGACCGGGCCGCACTCGGAGCCGGCCCCACTCCGAACCGCTCCTCACCCAGAACCCGCTTTCACTCGGAGCCCGCCTTCACTCGGAACCGGCCCTCATTCGGGAAGGCGCAGGTACTTCGGCGGTACGGAGTCGGTGAGCCACACCCCGTTCGCGCTGATGTGGAAGACATGGCCGTCCCGCCGCATCGCCGCGGCGTCCACGCTCAGGACGACGGGGCGGCCGCGCCGGGCGCCTACCCGGGTCGCCGTCTCGCGGTCGGCGGAGAGGTGCACATGGTGGCGGGCCATCGGCCGCAGCCCCTCGGACCGGATCGCGTCCAGGCTGCGGGCCACGGTGCCGTGGTAGAGGTACGCGGGCGGCTCGGCGGCCGGCAGGCCCAGGTCGACGGCGACCGTGTGGCCCTGACTGGCCCGGATCCGGTCGCCCTCGATCGCGAACCGCCGCTTGTCGTTGGTGGCGACGACGTGGTCGAGCTCGGCGCGGGTGATGGGGAAGCGGTGTGCGGCCGCCGCCCGCAGCAGGGTGCCGATCTCGACCCAGCCGTGCGGGTCGAGGGTGAGCCCGATGCGTTCGGGCTGGTGGCGCAGGTGTTTCGACAGGTACTTGGACACCTTCACAGTGCGTCTGTCGTCCGGTGTTTCAGCCATGCCGCCAGGGTGCCGGGCGGGGACCGTCCCGGCACCCCAATTTCCCCTGGGGGGCAAGGTTCCCCTTTGCGTCACGCCTTGAGCTGTTGGGCCGCCCAGTGGGCCCACTCCTCGTGCATCGCGCTGAGCCGCTTGCCGTACTCCAGGGCCAGGCGCCCGTAGACGGAGAGCGGGTCGTCGTCCCACTCGATCGCGGCCTCCGCCTCCTTGAGGCCGGCGAGCTGACGGGCGGAGCGCTCGGCCTCGGTCAGGAGGTACGTCTGCGCCTCCAGCGGTGTGAGGAGGCCGAGGAAGAAGACGCGCAGCAGGGAGTCGCTGCGGCGGGTGCGGGACGGCTCGGTCTCGGTGAGCCAGTGGCGCAGCTCGGCCCGGCCCGGGTCGGTGATGGCGTACTCCTTGCGGCCCCGGGGGCCCTCGGCGGACACCTCGACCAGGCCGGAGTCGGCCAGCTTGCCCAACTCGCCGTAGACCTGGCTCTGGGTCGCCGACCAGACGTGGGAGAGCGAGGTCTCGAACAGTTTCATCAGGTCGTAGCCGCTGGCCGGACGTTCGGCCAGCAGCCCCAGGACCGCGTGACGAAGGCTCATGACCCCACTTTACATTCCACTCTTGACACGTCAACACAGGAACCTCTACTTTTGACATGTCGAAGTTGGAATGTGGAGCGGGCGAGAGCCCGATGAAGGGGGACTCCCATGAACTACCTGCGCGGATTCATCCCGTGGATCGTCTTCGCCGCTGTCGGCAGCGAGCACTGGCAGTGGGGCGCGGTCGCCGCGCTCGCCGTGGGAGCGTGGTTGTTCTCCGTCGACCGCAAGCGCGGTGCGGCGGCCGACTCGCTGATTCTGGAGCAGTCGACCATAGCCTTCTTCGCCGTACTGAGCGTGGTGGCCTTCGCGGCGCCGGACAGTGGTCTGCGGGAGTACGGCGGGGTGCTGGCCACCGGCTGGCTGGCCCTCACCGCCTGGGCGACGCTGGCCGTCCGGCGGCCCTTCACCACCGGGATAGCCAAGCGGCAGGCGCCGCGCGAGGTGTGGAACAACCCGGTGTTCCTCCGCATCAACGTGGTGCTGACCGCCGCCTGGGCCGCTGCCTTCACCGTCACCGCCGTCGGGCTCGCCGTCATCCACGCCGAGTCGCTGGGCAGTGCCGCCGCGATAGCCGTGCAGGTCGCCGGGTTCGCGTTGCCCGCGCTCTTCACCGCCAAGTACCCGGAGCGCGCCCGGCGTGCCGCTCAGGCCGCCAAAGTGACCACGATCACGCAGTAATGACGGTCAGTTAGGTTTGATCCACAGACAAGTGCGGTTATCCACAGGGCCTGTGTCTATTCTGTGGACAACGGGCGGGTTGTGGGCAAGGGGCGGGCCGAGAGAGCGTCCAACGTACGGGACTGGACCTCGCGTTCGGCAGCGGCGGAGATGAACGCGGCGACGTTCTCCGGACCGACCAGGTCCTGCACCGCCCGGACCGTGTGCGCGGGCAGGGTGACCGGCCCGGAGTCGGGCTCGGCCGGGGCGGCCTGGGCTGTGGCGCCGAGATGGCGCTGGAGGTGCCGGGTGGCGAACAGGCGCATGGCTCGGGCCAGTTCGGCGTCCACGGTCTGTTGGGCGAGCGGGCGCAGCCGGCGCACCAGACCGGCGGCCTCGGCGGCCTCCGCGTCGGTGGGCGGGCGGTGGCCCAGATAGCGGGCGAAGACGTGCTCGGTGGTGAAGTCGAGGAAGCGGGCGGCGATGTGCTCCACCTGGCCGCGCAGCTCGCGCAGATGCCCGGAGATGGCGTCGAGGGGAACCCCGGCCGCGTGCAGCTCGGCGGCGACCGCCAGCTCCTGCGGGCTGGGGACCAGGAACTCGCGGTCGTTGCCGGGGACGCGTTCCAGGATGCCCAGCTCGATCGCGTCGGCGACGGCCTCGTCGTCGGGCTCACCGCCGAAGGTGGCGTCGAGATCGTCCCGGGAGATCCGGGCAGCCTGCTCGTCGGTCCAGGGCCCGTTGACCTCGGCGACCAGGCCGAGGACACCGCCGAGGCCCCGTCCCGCGTCCCAAGCCTCCAGGAGTTCCTTGATGGAGGCCAGGGTGTAACCGCGGTCCAGCAGATCGGCGATCTGGCGCAACCGGGCCAGATGGGTCTCGCCGTACACATTGGACCGGCCGCGGCGCTCGGGCCTGGGCAGCAGGCCGCGGTCCTGATAGGCGCGGATCGTCCGGACCGTGGCGCCGCTCGCATGGGCCAGGTCCTCGATGCGGTACTCGCAGGAGGAGGAGGGGAGGGAGTGTGACGCCGCCTGCTGCAGCGCGGGCTGGACCGGCTGCTGGGGTGCCTGTTGAGCCGGTGACTGGGGCGTCGGCTGGGGCGCCGATTGGGAGGTCGGCTGAGCCGGTGCCTGGACCGGAGGCTGGAGTGTTTCCCGGGCCGCTGCCTGGGCCGCTGACTGGGCCGGTACGGCGGACGGCACCGGGGCGTGAGCCGGCGCCGCCGACGCACCTGGCGCCGCCGATGACTGTGTTGCTGGCTGCCCGGACAAACCCGTCTCCCTCTACCCCAGGGCGGCGCGGCCCACCGCACCCGCTGCCACACGGGCCGCCGGCGAGGTCGCGAGATATTCGACGGCCTTGCGCAGGGAGCCCTCCTGCGAGGGATGGTACGACCGGCGGAAGTAGCGGGGTATGGCCGCGCCGAGCTCCTTCCAGCTGGGCAGCAGCCCGCGCCGCACCGCCCGGTTGTGCTCGCGCAGTGAGTAGCGCAGCCGACCGGCTAGCTGGGGGTCGTGACGGATCAGATAGGAGGTACCCCACGCCCACAGCCAGAGCAGCACCGGGGCGACCACGACCATGCCCTCCACCCGGCGGGCGTAGCGGGGAAGGCCCTCGCCGCCGCAGTGCTGGTACATGTCGAAGGCGACCGCGCGGTGTTCGACCTCTTCGGCGCCGTGCCAGCGCAGCAGGTCGAGCATGACCGGGTCCGAGCCGGCCCGGTCGAGGGCCTCGGCGTGCAGCACCCAGTCCCCCAGGACCGCGGTGAACTGTTCGATCGCGGCGATCAGCGAGAGGCGGAAGCGCAGCCACTCCTGGGTCGGTATCGGCGTGCCGAACGGAGGGTGCTCGCCGAGGAGTTTGTCGAAGAGGAAGTCGACGTGGCGGGTGTAGGCGGCGGTGTCGAGGCGCTGCTCGGCGAGGTGGTCGAGGACGTAGGCGTGCTGGACGCTGTGGGTGGCCTCCTGGCCCATGAAGCCCTTGACGTCCTTGAGCAATACCGGGTCGGTGACCAGGGGGAGGGCTTCCTTGAAGACCTTCACGAACCACCGCTCGCCCGCCGGGAGGAGGAGGTGCAGCACGTTGATGACATGGGTGGCGGTGGGCTCGTCCGGTATCCAGTGCAGAGGGGTCTCGTGCCAGTCGAACGAGACCCGCCGCGGGGTGATCCGGTAATGGTCCGGGCTCGCGCCGTCCAGGTGCTCCGTGCTCACAGCGGCGGCTCCAATCGGGCGATCGCGCGCAGGGTGCGGGGCGTGAAGCGGGACATGAGGTGGGCGCCGCGGGCCTCGGGCGTCACCGGCACCACGGCCTGGTTCTTCACCACGGCGCGCAAGATCGCCGTGGCGACCTTCTCCGGCGGGTAGTTGCGCAGGCCGTACAGCCGGGCGGACTTCTTCTGGCGGCGCTTCTCCTCGGTCTCGTCGACCCCGGCGAAGCGGGCGGTGGAGGTGATGTTGGTGTTGACGAAGCCGGGGCAGATGGCGCTGACACCGATCCCCTGCCCGGCAAGTTCGGCGCGCAGGCACTCGCTGAGCATCAGCACCGCCGCCTTGGTGGTGGAGTACGCGGGCAGCGCCTTGGAGGGCTGGTAGGCGGCGGCCGATGCGGTGTTGACGATGTGGCCGCCCTGGCCGCGCTCGGTCATCTGCTTGCCGAAGATGCGGCAGCCGTGGATGACGCCCCACAGGTTGACGTCGAGGACCTTCTTCCAGTCCTCGGTGGTGGTGTCGAAGAACGACCCGGAGAGGCCGATCCCGGCGTTGTTCACCAGGACGTCGACGATGCCGTACTCGGCGGCGACCTTCTCGGCGAGCTTCTCCATCGCCTGCTCGTCGCTCACGTCGACCGTCTCGGCCCAGGCTTCGGGGGCGCCGATGAGCCGGGACAGGTCGGCGGTCCGGGCGGCTCCCTCGGCGTCCCGGTCCACGGCGACGATCCGCGCCCCGGCCTCCGCGAACGCGAAGGCGGTGGCCCGGCCGATGCCGCTGGCCGCGCCGGTGACCAGGACCAGCTGGCCGCCGAAGCGGTCCGCGTACGGGCCGGTGGCCACGGCGTCCCTGGCCGAGACGCCGTCCTCGTTGGCGGTGATGAACTCGGTGATCCAAGCGGCCAGCCGGTCGGGGCGGGTGCGCGGGACCCAGTGCTTGGCGGGCAGCGTGCGGCGGACCAGCTGGGGTGCCCACAGCTCCAGTTCGTCGTAGAGCCGCTCGGAGAGGAACGCGTCGCCGGTCGGCGTGATCAGCTGCACCGGTACGTGCGCGTACGCGTCGGCGCGCGGGCGGCGCAGCCGGGCCCGGACGTTGTCCCGGTAGAGCCAGGCGCCGTGCGCCGCGTCCTGGGGCAGGGAGGAGGTGGGGTAGTCGCCGGAGGGGACCTTCTCCACCCGTTCCAGGATCTTCGGCCACCGCTTGCCGAGCGGGCCGCGCCAGGCGAGCTCGGGCAGCACGGGGGTGTGCAGCATGTACACGTACCAGGATTTGGCGCCCTGGCCGAGCAGCTGGCCCACCCGGCGGGGGGTCGGGCGGGTCATTCGGCTCTTGATCCAGTGCCCGAAGTGGTCCAGGGACGGACCGGACATCGAGGTGAAGGAGGCGATCCGGCCCTCGGTGCGCTTGACGGTCACGAACTCCCAGGCCTGGACGGACCCCCAGTCGTGGCCGACCAGGTGCACCGGCCTGTCCGGGCTCACCGCGTCGACGACCGCCAGGAAGTCGTCGGTCAGCTTCTCCAGGGTGAAGCCGCCGCGCAGCGGGGCCGGGGCGGTGGAGCGGCCGTGGCCCCGTACGTCGTACAGCACGACGTGGAAGCGCTCGGCCAGCCGGACGGCGACCTCCGACCAGACCTCCTTGCTGTCCGGATAGCCGTGCACGAGCACCACGGTCGGCTGCTCCGCGTCGCCGAGTTCGGCGACGCAGAGCTCGATCCCTCCCGTGCGCACCCAGCGCTCGCGCGCGCCCTCCATGCCGTTGCCCGCCCGGTCTCCCACGCTCACGCCGCCTTCTCCTCGGCCCAGCGCCGCACATGCGGCAGATCGTCGTCCAGCCAGAACGCGCTCTGCTCGGGGTCCTTGGAGTCGGTGACGACCAGGATCTCCTCGAACTTCGCGCCCGTACCCCGGAAGCCGAGGTGCGGCTCGACCGCCCACAGCCCCGGCCGGGGCGGGTGGTCGGAGAACTTGTAGGGGCTCCACAGCGGCGACCAGCCGTCGCGGTGGCCGTGCAGCGCGTCGCTCGCCAGGCCCTTGAGGGACTGGGTGCCGAACCCGAAGACGTTCGGCGACCAGCGGCGCTCCTTGACCTGGTCGACCTTGTGGGCGACCACGCCGAACGGGTACGCACGGTGCCTGTTGGCGTAGCCCTGGCGGACCATGAGGCGGTCCACGTCCTCGTAGATCTCGCGCAGCGGCCGCAGCGCGCGGACCTCGCGCAGGATCAGCTCGCGGTGCGCCTCCAGATCCGCGAGGAGCCGGTCGTGCACGGGGTTGAGGCCGAGACAGCCCGAGTAGCCGATGTCCGCCGTGAAGCCCTTGTAGACCGGGGCCGTGTCGAGGATGAACGGCATCCCCGCCTCCAGCCTCCGGTTGGTGGGGAAGAACTGGAGCGGGATGCGGAAGTTCACGAACGCCGTGCGGTCCCCGAACCAGGCGAACGGCAGGTGGAACCAGTCCCGCACGCCCCGCTCGCGCAGCCACTCCCGCTGCATGCGGGCCGCCTCGCGCTCCGTCACGCCCGGCTTGAGCTGGGCCGCGACGGCCTCAGCGCACTCGTAGGCGAGCCGCTGCACCTCCCTGAACCCGCTGAGCCGTGCGTCGAGTTCGGTCTTGACCGCCGTTGGCATCGCGCCCACACCCCTGTCGTCGTACGCGTGCGTAACTTGACACTGATGAATGTGACAATGCCCGGCGGCTACGTCAAGGGTTCCGCGCCCGCCTGTGGACGGCGACCGCGTTGTGGACAACCCGATGCCCCTTCGGTGGGCGTTTCTCAGGGTCCCGTCAGTCTTCCGTAGGGGTCCTCTGCGGGTCCGTACCTCTGGAGTCGGACACGGATCCAGCCGCCTGGTCTGACGATCGATGTGGCCTGCGCCACTACCGTCGAAGTGTGAATGTGATCGCGACCGAAAGCCTGAGCAAGCGGTTCCCCCGGGTGACCGCGCTTGACCGGCTCTCCTTGGACATCGGGCCCGGTGTGACCGGCCTGGTGGGTGCCAACGGAGCCGGCAAGTCGACGTTGATCAAGATCCTCCTCGGCCTCTCCCCGGCCACGGAGGGCACCGCCGCGGTGCTCGGCCTCGACGTCGCCACCAGCGGCGGCGCGATCCGCGAACGCGTCGGCTACATGCCGGAGCACGACTGCCTGCCGCCCGACGTCTCGGCCACCGAGTTCGTCGTGCACATGGCGCGCATGTCGGGCCTCCCGGTGACCGCCGCCCGCGAGCGCACCGCCGACACCCTGCGCCACGTAGGCCTCTACGAGGAGCGGTACCGGCCGATCGGCGGCTACTCGACGGGTATGAAGCAGCGCGTCAAGCTCGCACAGGCGCTCGTCCACGACCCCCAGCTGGTCCTGCTCGACGAGCCGACCAACGGGCTCGACCCGGTCGGCCGGGACGAGATGCTCGGCCTGATCCGCCGCATCCACACCGACTTCGGCATCTCCGTCCTGGTCACCTCGCACCTGTTGGGCGAGCTGGAGCGCACCTGTGACCACGTAGTGGTCATCGACGGCGGCAAGCTGTTGCGGTCCAGCTCCACCAGCGACTTCACCCAGACCACCACCACGCTCGCGGTCGAGGTCACCGACTCCGACGCGCACCCGGACGGCACCGAAGCCGTGCGCGGCGCGCTCGCCGCGGCCGGCATCACGCTCCACGCGGGCGTGGAGGAAGGGCTGCCGGGCGCCGGGCACATCCTGCTCGTGGAGGCGGCGGGCGAGGAGACGTATGACGTGGTGCGCGACACCGTCGCCGGGCTCGGCCTCGGGCTCGTACGGATGGAGCAGCGCCGCCACCACATCGCGGAGGTCTTCAAGACCCCGGCGCAGGGCCAGGAGCCGGTCTCCGAGCGCGTCGAGGCCGCGGTGTCCGAGCAGCGGCCTCCGGCCGCGGGAGCAACCGCCGCCGCACAGCAGAACGGAGGCGGCAGCCATGGCAGCTGAGGCCACAGGGACTCGCATGACACAGAACCAGATCGCCCAGACCCAGATCCACAACATCGGCTACCGGGACTACGACGGCCCGCGCCTGGGCCGGGCGTACGCACGGCGCTCGCTCTTCTCACAGTCGCTGCGCGGGGCGTACGGACTGGGCCGCAGCGCCAAGTCCAAGGTGCTGCCGATGCTGCTCTTCGCGGTGATGTGCCTGCCCGCGGCCATCATGGTCGCGGTCGCCGTCGCCACCAAGGCCAACGACCTGCCGGTGGACTACACGCGCAACGCGGTCCTGATGCAGGCCGTCATCGGTCTCTTCATCGCGGCCCAGGCCCCCCAGACCGTCTCGCGCGACCTGCGCTTCCGTACCGTGCCGCTGTACTTCTCGCGGCCCATCGAGCGCGTGGACTACGTCCTCGCCAAGTACGCGGCGATGGCCTCGGCGCTCTTCATCCTCACCGCGGCGCCGCTCGTCGTCCTGTACGCCGGCGCGCTGCTCGCCAAACTCGACTTCGCGGACCAGACCAAGGGGTTCGCACAGGGACTGGTCTCCGTGGCACTGCTCTCCCTCCTGTTCGCCGGCATCGGCCTGGTGGTCTCGGCCCTCACCCCGCGCCGCGGCTTCGGAGTCGCGGCCGTCATCGCGGTGCTGACGATCTCCTACGGGGCGGTCTCCGCGGTCCAGGGCGTCGCCTTCGACCAGCAGTCCGCCGGGGTCATCCAGTGGCTCGGGCTCTTCTCCCCCATCACGCTGATCGACGGGGTGCAGACCGCCTTCCTCGGCGCGACCTCGGCCTTCCCGGGCCAGGCCGGACCGGGCGCCGGAGCCGGCGCGGTGTATCTGCTCGTCGTCCTCGCGCTCATCGCCGGCTCGTACGCCGTCCTGATGCGCCGCTACCGGAAGGTCGGGCTGTGACGACCATCGACATCGACCACACCTCCCGCTGGTTCGGCAACGTGGTGGCCGTCAACGACGTCACCATGTCGATCGGCCCCGGAGTGACCGGACTGCTCGGCCCGAACGGCGCCGGAAAGTCCACGCTCATCAACATGATGGGTGGTTTCCTCGCCCCCTCGACGGGAAGCGTGACGCTCGACGGGCGCCCCATCTGGCGCAACGAGGACGTGTACCGGCAGATCGGCATCGTCCCCGAGCGCGAGGCGATGTACGACTTCCTGACCGGCCGCGAGTTCGTCGTCGCCAACGCCGAGCTGCACGGCCTCGGGGCCAAGGAGGCACAGCGGGCGCTCGCCACGGTCGAGATGGAGTACGCGCAGGACCGCAAGATCCAGACGTACAGCAAGGGCATGCGCCAGCGCGTGAAGATGGCGTCCGCGCTGGTCCACGACCCTTCGGTGCTGCTGCTCGACGAGCCGTTCAACGGCATGGACCCGCGCCAGCGCATGCAGCTGATGGACCTCCTGCGGCGGATGGGCGCCGAGGGCCGCACCGTCCTGTTCTCCTCGCACATCCTCGAAGAGGTCGAGCAGCTCGCCGCGCACATCGAGGTGGTCGTGGCCGGGCGGCACGCGGCGAGCGGCGACTTCCGCAAGATCCGCCGGCTGATGACCGACCGCCCGCACCGCTATCTGATCCGCTCCAGCGACGACCGCGCGCTCGCCGCCGCGCTGATCGCCGACCCCTCGACGGCCGGGATCGAGGTCGACCTCAAGGAGGGCGCACTGCGCATCCAGGCGATCGACTTCGGGCGGTTCACGACACTGCTCCCGCAGGTCGCGAAGGCGCACGGGATCCGTCTGCTGACGGTCTCGCCATCCGACGAGTCGCTCGAATCCGTCTTCTCCTACCTCGTAGCGGCCTGAAAGGAGCTGTGAGCGTCATGTACAACCCCACAGTCGCCCGGCTCACCTACCGGGCCCTGCTCGGCCGCCGCCGGGCCGCCATCCTCTGCGTACTGCCGGTGCTGCTGATCGTCATCTCGGCGGCGGTACGTTCCTTCAGCGGCGCCGACGACCAGGTCGCGGCCAATCTGCTCGGCGGGTTCGCGCTCGCCACGATGGTCCCGCTGATCGGCGTCATCGCGGGCACCGGAGCCATCGGGCCCGAGATCGACGACGGCTCGATCGTCTATCTGCTGGCCAAGCCGGTGAAACGCCCGACGATCATCTTCACCAAACTGATCGTGGCGGTCGCGGTGACCATGGCCTTCTCGGCCGTCCCCACCTTCATCGCCGGAATGATCCTCAACGGCAACGGGCAGCAGATCGCGATCGCCTACACGGTCGCGGCCCTGGTCGCCTCGATCGCGTACGCGGCGGTCTTCCTGCTCCTCGGCACGGTCACCCGGCACGCGGTGGTCTTCGGCCTGGTCTACGCGCTGGTCTGGGAGAGCCTGTTCGGCAACCTGGTGCCGGGCGCGCGCACGCTGAGCGTCCAGCAGTGGTCGCTCGCCCTCGCCGAGCGGATCGGCACGAACGGCTTCATCACCTCGGACGTCGGCCTGCCGGCCGCGGTCGTCCTGCTGACGGCGGTCACGGTCCTGGCGACCTGGTACGCGGGCCAGAAGCTGCGGACGCTGAAGCTGGCCGGGGAGGAGTGACCTCGGACGGCCGGGAGGGCGTCACCCACCCGGGACCCGGGCGGCGGCCTCGTGCCCCCGCTCGGGTCATCATCGAGGGATGACGACGCTTCACGGTCCGGGCACGCGCCGGACTCCCGAGCCGGCCCGGCCGGTGCGGGCCTGGGTGCGTTCCTCGCCCGGGACGCACATCTGGCTGCTGGTCATCGCGCTCACCAGCATCGTCATCGAGCTGTCCAGCCAGGGCCTTGGGCACTATCTGCTGCACCGCAACAGCAGCAACATCCACGAGCTCACCAGGCACCCCGCCCAGTCGCTGTTCACCAGCGCCTTCTGGATCGAGAACCCGTCCTCGTTCCTGCGGTACTTCGTGCTCTTCGAGCTCGTCCACGCGCCCGTGGAGCGCTGGATCGGCACCGTACGGTGGCTGATCGCGGTCGCCGGCGCGCATGTCGCGGCGACTCTGATCAGCCAGGAGGTGGTCCTGTGGAGCATCCAGAACCACGAGGTGCCCAGGCGGATGGCGCACGTCGTGGACATCGGGGTCAGCTACGGGCTCGCCGCTTCGGCGGGGCTGCTGGTGTACCGGCTGCCGCAGCCGTGGCGGTGGCTCTACCTCGCGTGCGTGGTCGCCTTCTTCGGGCTGCCGCTGCTGACCGGGGGCACGTTCACGGACATCGGGCACGCCGTCTCGCTGGGCATCGGGCTTGCATGTTGGCCGCTGACCAGGGGTAAATCAGTGGCTTCGAACGGGCGTGCGGTGCACAGTGGTTGAGGGCCCCAGGGTTGACCGCTTCGAGCGCGCTACGGCGCGGGTCACCCCGGGGTACGGGATCGGTAAGGGGCGTCCACCCATGGTGGACGCCCCTTACATCGCAGCTCGCACGATCGCAGCTCGCACGATCACAGCTCACGCGATCGCGCTCACGCGCCCAGCAACTGCTCCAGCACCACCGCGATCCCGTCGTCCTCGTTGGACGCCGTGATCTCGTGGGCGACGGCCTTCAGCTCGTCGTGGGCGTTGGCCATGGCCACACCGTGCTCGGCCCAGCCGAACATCGGGATGTCGTTGGGCATGTCGCCGAACGCGATCGTGTCCGTCTTCCGGCAGCCGAGCCGGCGCGCGGCCAGCGACAGCCCCGTCGCCTTGCTCAGCCCCAGCGGAAGCAGCTCCACCACGCCCTCGCCCGCCATCACCACGTCGACCAGGCTGCCGACGACCTGACGGGCGATCCGCGCCAGTTCGTCGTCACCGAGCTCCGGGTGCTGGATGTAGACCTTGTTCAGCGGCGCCGACCACAACTCGGCGACCTGGTCGAAGGCGACGACCGGCAGCGAGCCCTCGTGGACCCGGTAGCCGGGGCCGACCAGCACGTCGCCGTCCAGCCCGTCCCGGCTCGCGGCCAGCGCCAGCGGGCCCACCTCGGCCTCTATCTTCGACAGCGCGAGCCCCGCCAGCTGGCGGTCCAGCGTCACCGAGGTGAGCAGCCGGTGCTCGCCCGCGTGGTAGACCTGCGCGCCCTGCCCGCACACCGCGAGACCCTGGTACCCCAGGTCGTCGAGGATGTGCCGGGTCCAGGGCACCGAGCGGCCGGTCACCACGATGTGGGCCGCGCCCGCCGCGGTCGCCGCGGCGAGCGCTTCACGGGTGCGCTCCGAGACGGTCTCGTCGGAGCGCAGCAGCGTCCCGTCCAGATCGGTCGCGATCAGCTTGTACGGGAACGGCTTCCCCGGGGTGGTGCTCACTTGGCGATGGGCTCCAGCACCTCGCGACCGCCCAGGTACGGGCGGAGCACGGCGGGGACCCGCACCGAGCCGTCGGCCTGCTGGTGGTTCTCCAGGATCGCCACGATGGTGCGCGGCACCGCGCAGAGCGTGCCGTTCAGCGTCGCCAGCGGCTGGACCTTGCTCTTGCCCTCGCTGTTGTCGCGCATCCGCACGGACAGCCGGCGCGCCTGGAAGCCGTCGCAGTTGGAGGCCGAGGTCAGCTCGCGGTACTTGCCCTGGGTGGGGATCCACGCCTCGCAGTCGTACTTGCGCGAGGCCGAGGCGCCCAGGTCACCGGTGGCGACATCGATCACCTGGAAGGGCAGTTCGAGGCCGGTCAGCCACTGCTTCTCCCAGTCCAGGAGCCGCTTGTGCTCGTTCTCGGCGTCGTCCGGGTGGACGTACGAGAACATCTCGACCTTGTCGAACTGGTGGACCCGGAAGATGCCCCGGGTGTCCTTGCCGTACGTACCGGCCTCGCGGCGGAAGCACGGCGAGAAGCCCGCGTAGCGCAGCGGCAGCTTCTCCGCGTCGATGATCTCGTCCATGTGGTACGCGGCGAGCGGGACCTCGGAGGTGCCGACCAGGTAGTAGTCGTCCTTCTCCAGGTGGTACACGTTCTCCGCGGCCTGGCCGAGGAAGCCGGTGCCCTCCATGGCGCGCGGGCGGACCAGCGCCGGGGTGAGCATCGGGATGAAGCCGGCCTCGGTGGCCTGCGCGATCGCCGCGTTGACGAGGGCGAGCTCCAGGAGCGCGCCGACACCCGTCAGGTAGTAGAAGCGCGAGCCGGAGACCTTGGCGCCGCGCTCGACGTCGATGGCGCCCAGCGCCTCGCCGAGCTCCAGGTGGTCCTTGGGCTCGAAGCCCTCGGCCGCGAAGTCGCGGATGGCGCCGTGCGTCTCCAGGACGACGAAGTCCTCCTCGCCGCCGACCGGCACGTCCTCGTGGACGATGTTGCCGAGCTGGAGCAGGAGGTGCTTGGCCGCCTCGTCCGCCTCGTTCTGCTCGGCCTCGGCGCTCTTGACGTCGGCCTTGAGCTGCTCGGCCTTCTGCAGGAGCTCGGCGCGCTCCTCGGGCGAGGCCTTGGGGATGAGCTTGCCGAGCGCCTTCTGCTCGGAGCGCAGCTCGTCGAAGCGGACGCCGGACGACCTGCGCCGCTCGTCGGCTGAGAGCAGGGCGTCGACGAGCGCGACGTCCTCTCCACGGGCGCGCTGGGAGGCGCGAACACGGTCGGGGTCCTCACGGAGCAGGCGAAGGTCAATCACCCCTCCAGGCTACCGGTGCGGATCCCTGGCACCCCACCGGATATCTCCGCCACGCCCGTTCCGCGTGTCGGTTTGCCCGAATTGACCGTATTGAGAAATGTGGTGGAGAAATTCCGGGGCGGGCGTCAATAAAGCCCGCCCTTTTCCCTGAAAAGGGGTGCTTTCCGGACTTCGGTTGACCGGAATCCCTTGCGCCCCAAGGGGCTTGTCCACAGAAGCGCCCAGGTCGGAAAAGTTATCCACAGGGTGTGGGGAGTCGCTGTGGACCGAGTGGAAGATCCCCTCCAAAGCCGCGTGCGCGGCCAAGGATTCCCCGTTCGATCCTCTTCCACGCACTCATTCGGGTGGGAATTGCTCGCTCTAAAGAGTTGATCAATGGAATTGAGGTGACATCGCCCGCCCTGATCTTCTGTGGACGGATGAGTCGTCACTAGAGGGATTTGTCGACTGTGTCCGGTTGCGTTGTCGACTTACCCACAGGTCGAGAAGAGAGTCTGTGGATAACTTTGTGGACAGCGAAAATCAGCAGGTAGGACTGCGGATACGGCTGGTGGAAAACGCGCTCAGGCCCGGCCGTCCTGGCTGCGCGCCAGCCACTCCGCCGCCGCCACGAACTCCGCGTCCGAGGTGCCCGGCCGCGCCGTCCGCACCTCGTCGGCCGTCACACCCGCGCGCGGGTACGAGCCGAGGAAGCGCACCTTCGGGCAGATCCGCTTCAGCCCCATCAGGGCCTCGCCGACGCGCCGGTCGGAGATGTGGCCCTCGGCGTCCACCGCGAAGCAGTAGTTGCCGATGCCCGCCCCCGTCGGCCGGGACTGGATGAGCATCAGGTTGACCCCGCGTACGGCGAACTCCTGGAGCAGTTCGAGCAGCGCGCCGGGGCGGTCGTCGCCCAGCCAGATCACCACGGACGTCTTGTCCGCCCCGGTCGGCGCGGCCGGCCGGGCCGGGCGGCCCACCAGGACGAACCGCGTCTCCGCGTTCTCCGCGTCGTGGATCTCGGTGACCAGGGGAACCAGGCCGTACGTCGCCGCCGCGAACTCGCCCGCGAACGCCGCGTCGAACCGGCCCTCCTGGACCAGCCGGGCGCCGTCCGCGTTGGACGCGGCCGACTCCCACAGCGCCTCGGGCAGATGCGCGCGCAGCCAGTTGCGCACCTGCGGCTGGGCCACCGGGTGCCCGGTCACCGTCTTGATGTCCGACAGCTTCGTCCCCGGCCGCACGAGCAGCGCGAAGGCGATCGGCAGCAGCACCTCGCGGTAGATCATCAGCGGCTCGCCGGAGGCCAGCTCGTCCAGGGTCGCGGTGACCCCGCCCTCCACCGAGTTCTCGATGGGCACGAGCGCGGCCGCGGCCTCCCCGTTGCGTACCGCGTCGAGCGCGGCGGGCACGGACACCATCGGCACCAGCTCACGGGTCGCCGCCTCCGGCAGCGTGCGCAGGGCGGCCTCGGTGAAGGTGCCTTCGGGACCCAGATAGGTGTATCGCGTGGCGGACATACTCGTCACCCTAATGGCCTGCCGTCACGGGCGAGGGCTGTCTCGACCGGCCGGGGCCGTCGGCCGGGCCCCACCCCGTCATGCCTCACCGGGCTCCACCCCGTCATGCCTCACCGGGCCCCACCCGCCATGCCTCACCGAGCCCCGCCACGACTCAGGACTCCAGCAGCAGCTGACCCACGTACTCGCCCGCGCGCGGGCCGCCGGGCACCGCGAACAGGCCGCTCGACTCGTGCCGGATGAACGCCGACAGCGCGTCGCCCCGGTCGAGCTTGCGCTGTACGGGCACGAAGCCCCGCAGCGGATCCGCCTGCCAGGCGACGAAGAGCAGGCCCGCGTCCGGCACCCCGTCCGCGGAGATCCCGTCGTGGTACGAGAAGGCGCGCCGCAGCATCGCCGCGCCGCCGTTCTTCTCGGGTGCGGAGATCCGGGCGTGCGCGTTGTCCGGGATGACGAGCTTGCCGTCCGGGCCGAACTTGTCGAGCTGCATCGCGGTGGTCTCCGTACCCCCCGAAAGAGGGGCGCCGTTCGACTTCTTGCGGCCGATCACCTGCTCCTGCTGGGCGAGCGGCACCTTCTCCCAGTCGTCGAGCAGCATCCTGATCCGGCGCACCACCGCGTACGAGCCGTTCGCCATCCACGCCGGCTTGCCGCTGTCCGGGACGAAGATCCGCTTCTCGAAGTCGGGGTCGGCGGGCTTCGGGTTGTTGGTGCCGTCGATCTGGCCCATCAGATTGCGGGCCGTCATCGGCTTCCTGGTGGCGCCGGGCGTCCGGTTGAAGCCGTTCATCTGCCAGCGCACCCGGGCCGCCGCGCCCGCGTCCTTCTGGAGCGCGCGCAGCGCGTGGAAGGCCACCAGGGCGTCGTCCGCGCCGATCTGCACCCACAGATCGCCGTTGGAGCGCTTGGGGTCCAGCCGGTCCGAGGAGAAGTCCGGCAGCGGTTCCAGCTCGGCCGGGCGCTGTGCCACCAGGCCCGTACGGTCGAAGAAGGTGCGGCCGAAGCCGAAGGTGACGGTGAGCGAGGAGGGGCCCGCGTCCAGCGCGACCCCGGTGTCCGCGCCCGTCGGCTCGCCCGCCATCAGCGCCTTCGCCGTCGCCGACCAGCGCCGCAGCAGCGCCGCGGCCTCCTTGCGCCCGGCGCCGGGTGCGAGGTCGAAGGCGATCAGATGGCCGCAGGCCTGAACCGGAGTGGAGATCCCCGCTTGGTGTTTCACGTGAAACGGGACCTCGGCGGAGCCGACCGAGGACAGCTCGGTGGCCCCCGAGTCGTCCGACTGGACGGCGGCGTGGATGAGCGCGCCGCCCGTCGCGCCGAGCGCGACACCGGCCGCGCCCGCCGCTCCCACCGTGCCGAGCAGACGCCGACGGGTCATGTCGACGGGCGCGCCGCTGGCGTCGGTGCCCTGGTTGATCTCGTTGACCTGGTCGGTCATGTGGTCCGTCATGAGGTTCGTACTCAGCCGATCTTGATGTTCTTGTCGACGGTGACCTGGTCGATGTCCGAGGTCCGCACGGTCACGGACACCTGCCATTCGCCCGGCATCGGGAGCTGGACACCGCTCGCGCTCCAGTGTCCCCGGGTGATGCGCTCGGGCGCGACGGGCAGCGGGCCGATGGCCTTGGCGGTCAGCGTGAACGCGACCTTCACCTCGGGGGCGTCCATCGGCTTGGCCTCGGCGTCGTCCGTCCACACGTGCAGCTCGTTCGCGCCGGTGCGGCCCGGGTCCAGGGTGAGGCGGACCGTGCCCTTGCCGTTCTTGCCGCCGGTGTCGAAGGGGATGCGGATGCTGATCGGCCGGTCCGGCACGGCAACCTGGGTGGTCGACTGGGCGGCGGCCGCAGCCTCCTGCGTACGCCCCGGCTCGGTCGACGACAGGATCGTCGCCACGGCGAGCACCGCCACCGCGACCCCCGCCTCGGTGAGCACCGAGCGCCGCAGCCCCGACCGCTGCGGGTCGGCGTCGCGGATGCGCTTCTCGCGCGCGACCGTCATGGCCGCCTGCTGGCGGGCCAGTTGCTGGGCGCGCTTGTGGTCGGCCGGGCTGTTGGCCTCGTCGGAGGCGGTGCTCGTGGTGTCGTCCGGCACGGTCACCCGCTCCGGCTCCTCGGCGGGCTCCGGCTCGGCCGCCCGCTGCTCCACGACGGAGGCGGCCTCGGCCTCGGGCGCCGCGTGCTCGGAGAGCTGCCCGGTCCAGCGGCGCGAGATGTACGCGGCCGACAGCAGCACGGCGACCAGACCGCCCTTGACGAGCAGCAGCTGCCCATAGCCGGTCCCGGTCAGCGCGGACCAGGAGCCGACCTGCCGCCATGCCTGGTAGAGGCCGGTCGACACCAGGACGGTCACGCTCCAGAAGGCGATCCGGGAGAACCGCCGCACCGCCGCCCGCTCCACCGCCGGCGTCAGGTGCAGCGCCACCAGCAGGGTCGCCAGCCCGCCCAGCCAGGTCGCCACGGACAGCAGGTGCACCACCGCGACGGGCATGGCGAGCGCCGTCTGGATGCCGGTCGAGGCGTGCTCGGCGAGCGCCCAGGTGGCGGCGATCCCGGTGGCCACGACGAAGCCGCCGATGGCGAGCCCGTAGGTGAGGTCCTTCTTCTCCTCGTTCTCGCGCTTGGCGAACGCGCCGAACAGTACGGAGATGAACAGCGCGGCGGCGCTGAGCAGCAGCAGCCGGGAGCTCAGCGCGGCACCCGACTTGGTCTGCAGGACCGCCTTCAGCCCGTCGAGGTCGAAGGCGTCCGAGAGCTGCCCGGAACCGGTGTAGGGGGTCCGCAGGAGCAGCAGCGCGATGGTGGCCGCGGTCATCGTCAGCCAGCCGCCCACGACGAGCCGCTGCACCGGGCGCACCGAGGCGCCCCGCTGCCAGCAGGCCAGGACGAAGGCGCCGCCGCCGGTGAAGAGGATGAAGCCGGCGTACGCGGCGTAGCGCATGGTGTCGTACAGCGCGCCGACCAGACCGCCGCCGACGTCCGGGGAGGACAGCGAGACGGTGGTCTTGGAGGGAGCGCCGATGGAGAACGTGAAGGCGCCCGCGACCGGGTGGCTGTCGGCCGAGACGGCCTGCCAGGCCACGGTGTAGGTGCCCTTGGGCAGCCCGTCGCGCAGGCTCACTCCGTACTTCACGACGGAGCCGCTGCACAGGTTGAGCAGTTCGCCGGTGTCGGCGCGCTTGCCGTCCGGGTCGAGGACCCGGATGGACTTGTTGTCCATGGCGACCTGCTCGGAGAACGTGAGGTCGACGTCCTTGGGGGCGACGGCGACCACCGACCCGTCCTTCGGGTTGGTCGCGGTGACCGCGGCGTGCGCCGAGGCGGGGGCGGCGGTCGCGAACACCGCGCCGAGCACGGCGGCCGCGACGAGCAGCAGCCGGGCCAGGGCGGTTCCGAAGCGTGGGGCGGTGGCCGTCATCGTCTGTTCAGTCCCTCATCCCTCAGTGGTGCTTCGGGTTGTAGGTGGATTCCTTGACCGGCAGGTCGACCCGGACCGTGCCGACCTTCTCGAAGTGCAGGTCGAGGGAGACCTTGTCGCCCGGCTTCGGCTTCTTCTTCAGGCCCATGAACATGATGTGGTTGCCACCGCGTTCGAGGTCGAGCTCGCCGCCCGCCGGGATGTCGAAGGTCTTCACCTCCCGCATCTTCTGGTCCTTGGTCGCGTGCATCGTGACGTCGTCGGATATGTCACTGGTGACCTTGGTCAGCTTGTCCGCGGTCTTGCCGTCGTTCTTCACGACCAGGAAGCCGCCGGCCATGTCCGCGCTCACCGGCTCCGGCATGAACGCCTGGCCGATCTTCAGGTCGGGCTTGCCGTCGGAGCTGTCGGACGAGCAGCCCGCCAGCGCCAGCCCGGCGGTCAGGGCTATGGCGGAGGCGAGGGTGGTGCGGCGGTTCACGGGTTCTCTCCAAGAACGATCTTCGGCAGGTCCTTCGTGTAGTCCTCTGCGGTGGCGGTGTCGCCGTACAGGACGTACCCCTGGTCGGTCTTCGGCGAGAAGGCGATGACCTGGGCGCCGTGCATCGACACGACCTTCCCGTCCTTGTCCTTCGTCGCCGGGTCGATACCGATGCCGATCGAGCGGGCCCCGGCCTGGATGGTCGGGAAGTCACCGGTCAGACCGATGAACGACGGGTCCTGCGCCTTGAGCCACTTGCCGAGTGACTCGGGGGTGTCCCGCTCGGGGTCGGTGGTCACGAAGACGACCTGGACCTTGTCCTGGTCGGCCTTGGGCAGGCGCTTCTTGGCGATGGCGATGTTGCTCATCGTCAGCGGGCACACGTCGGGGCAGTGGGTGTAGCCGAAGTAGATGAGGGTCGGCTTGCCCTTGGTCCGCTCACGGAAGTCGAACTTCTTGCCCTGGGTGTCGGTCAGGACGAAGTCCGGCTTGGTGAACGGCCGGTCGAGGACGGTACCGGCCTTGTTGCTGGTGTCGGCGGAGACATCGGTGACAGGGCTCTTGGCCTTGTCGTCGCTGCCACCGCACGCGGTCAGGGTGAGCGCCGCCGCCACCGCGAAAGCGATGGCAGCAGGCACGTACTTGGTGCGCATGGGGAAAGTTTCCGGTCGTGGTGAGGAGCCTGGCGGGATTACGCGGCCCGGCGGCGCCCGGCGAGGACGCCGAAGGCCACACCGGCGACGCCGACGACGATGCCCACGACGCCCAGGACGCGCGCCGTGTTGTCGGTGTCCTTGGAGTCCGAGGCGGCCTCGGTCTTCTTGTCGTCGTGCCCCGCCATGTCGTCCTTCTTGTCGTCGGACGCGGGCGCGGCACCGCCGTGGTGGTTGGCGGAGGCGGCGGACAGCGTGAGCACCGGCGCCGGGTTCGCGGGCTCCTCGGCGCCCTGCTTCTGCTCCTCGATCCAGCGGACGGTCTCACCGTTGCTGTACGTCTGGACGGCCTTGAAGACGAGCTTGTCGGTGTCGGTGGGCAGCGCGCCGATCGAGAGCGGGAACTTCTGGAAGTAGCCGGCCTTGATCTCGCCGCCGCTCCAGGTCACCTTGGTGACGGCCTCGTTGATCTGCTTGCCGTGCATCGTCAGCGGCTTGTCGAGCTTGGACTTGGTGACCTCGATGGTCCAGCCGGCCAGCGCCTGGGGCTGCACGGACGCCAGCGGGTGGTCGGCCGGGAAGTTGACCTCCAGCTTCACGGTCTGGGCGTCGTCGCGCTCGTTGGGCACCTTGAAGTTGACGACGGCGTAGCCGCCCTTCGCGGCCGCGCCCTCGGGCTGCACGCTGACGTGCGCGAGGGCCGGGCCGGCCAGCATCAGGACGGACGAGGCGGCGACGGCACCGGCGATGGCGATACGACGGGAAACGTTCATGGTGAAGACACTCCGGTCAGCAGGAAGGTGGGCGGGGACGGTCCGGCGCAGCCGCGCGCGGACTCCACGGACCACTCCTGGGACGGGTGTCGTCGGGTGCGTTACGGAGTGGGCCGCGTCAGGCTGCGAGGGTGTATACGGCGGGCGGCCCGCGCCTGATCACCGAATGCTGAAGTGCTTCCCCGGCCGGCGGCACCGGGGTGTCGAGCCCGGCGAGCGGAGCGCGCGGGCCGTGCCCGGGCGCCCCCGGCAGACCGGCGAGCAGAGCTCGTACGAGCGAGAGAGCGGCGCGCAGCGAACGTGCGCACGCCCCTTCGACGGCAGCGGTGGCGGCCTGGGCGGAGAGCCGCACCAGACGGAAGAGCGCGGCCTCGCCCCGCCGCAGCAGCCAGCCCGTCAGCAGCGCGGCCAGCAGATGGCCAAGGAGCATGGGGAGCGACGGGAGCAGTCCGGCCACGGCGGTGTGCGTCGAGGCGGAACCGGTCATCCCGGGCATTCCCGGCATGCTCGTCATCGGGTCGTGTGCGGCGGAGGCGGCGCCGGAGGGCGGGCGCAGGCCCGCGTCGGTGATGATCCGTCGCGCGTCCGAGGCCGTCAGCTGGGCGGACGCGGCCGGGCCGCAGACCAGCTTGGCAGCGAGCCGCAGCAGCGAGGCGTTGCCAGGTGCCCCCTCGCCGGAGGCGGCGGCGGTGTGCTGGCCGATGCCGAACAGGGCGTGCAGCCCGAGCTGCCCGACGGCCAGCGCGCCCGCGATGGACGGCAGCGCGCGCTCCCGTCCGGCGAGCGGCGCGGCGACTGCGAACACCCCGAGGAAGCCGGCGAGCAGCGTCCACCACGGGACCGTCGCACAGGAGGCCAGGACGTGCCCGAGCGCGGACAGCACGACGCAGACCGCGGCGAAGACCGCGGCCCTCAGCAGCCGGAGACCGGCGCCTGCGTGGGTGTGTCGGGCGTGTCGGGCAGACATGGCGGGGCCATCATCGCACCAGCCTTACCCGCCCCACACGGCAGGTCCACAAGGTGCCGTATTCCTGTGATGATCACATCCGTCCCCAGCTGTCCGGAACCGATTGTCCGGAACCGGACGGGTGATCGGTCACCCCGTCCATACACCGGCGCAGGGAGCGCACACATCCGCCGAATGAGCGCTATCACGTCAAGTCCGTGCTTACGAACCATGGGTTGCGGCAATACGTAGGGGTATGTCGAGCCGCAGCCAGGAGGCCGGAGCATGAGCATCTGGTGGTCACTCCATTTGCGGCGCGAGGCCGCGAGCGTTCCGCTCGCACGTCGTCTACTGCTCGGCACCATGGAGACCGCGGGCGTCGATCCGGACATCTCCTACGACCTGTCGGTCGCACTCGGCGAAGCCTGTGCGAACGCGGTCGAGCACGGTGGGGACGAAGGTTCCGGCACCTCGGCGGCGTATCGGGTGACCGCGTATCTGGATGGCGAGAAATGCCGTATCGAGGTCGCCGACTCGGGGCCGGGCTTTCCCGTACGACGAGGCCGTCGCACCGCAGCAAGGATGAACAGCACACTGGGTTCCGCCATGGCGGAGCAGGGCAGAGGGCTCTGTCTGATCGAACAGCTCGCCGACCACGTCCACTTCGGCAACCGGCCGGGAAGAGGCGCCGTGGTGAGCTTCGACAAGATACTGAAATGGCGGGAAGGCGCCCTCCTCAACGTCTCGTGAAACGTGTCGCGGGACGCCGGGAGGCTGCGGACACGGCGGAGGCGCGGGCCGGGGTACGAGAAGAGCCCGGCCGCCCCGAGGGGCAACCGGGCTCCGGCACTCGCGGCGGCGTCAGCCCTGCTTGACCCGCGCCATCCACGCCTCGACCTCGTCGGACCGGCGCGGCAGCGAGGCCGACAGGTTCTCGTTGCCGTCCTCGGTCACGAGGATGTCGTCCTCGATCCGGACGCCGATGCCCCGGTACTCCTCGGGCACGGTCAGGTCGTCGGCCTGGAAGTACAGACCCGGCTCCACGGTCAGGCACATGCCCGGCTCCAGGTCGCCCGCGACGTACGTCTCGGTGCGCGCGGCCGCGCAGTCGTGGACGTCCATGCCGAGCATGTGGCCGGTGCCGTGCAGGGTCCAGCGGCGCTGGAGGCCGAGCTCCAGGACCTTCTCCACGTCCAGGTCGCCGCACAGGCCCCACTCGACGAGCTTCTCGGCGAGGACGCGCTGGGCGGCGTCGTGGAAGGCGCGGTACGGGGCGCCCGGCTTCACCGCGGCGATACCGGCCTCCTGGGCCTCGTACACCGCGTCGTAGATCTTCCGCTGGAGCGGCGAGAACGTGCCGTTGATCGGCAGCGTGCGCGTGACGTCCGCGGTGTACAGCTCGTTGGTCTCGACGCCGGCGTCGAGCAGGAGCAGCTCGCCCGAGCGAACGGCGCCGTCGTTGCGCACCCAGTGCAGGGTGGTGGCGTGCGGGCCGGCCGCGCAGATCGAGCCGTAGCCGATGTCGTTGCCCTCGACGCGGGCGCGCAGGAAGAACGTTCCTTCGATGTAGCGCTCGCTGGTCGCCTCCGCCTTGTCGAGCACCTTGACGACGTCCTCGAAGCCGCGCGCGGTGGCGTCGCAGGCCTTGCGCAGCTCGGAGACCTCGAAGGCGTCCTTCACCAGGCGCGCCTCGGACAGGTACTCGCGCAGCTCCTCGTCGCGCTCGGCGGTGACCTTGTCGGTCAGCGCCGCCTCGATGCCGGCGTCGTGGCCGCGCACGGCGCGGACCGGGCCGGTGGCCTCCTTGAGCGCGGCGGCCAGCTCGCGGACGTCCTTGGCGGGGATGCCGAGGAGCTGCTCGGCCTCGCCCAGCGAGTGACGCCGGCCGACCCACAGCTCGCCCTGGCCGTCCAGCCAGAACTCGCCGTTCTCCCGGTCGGAGCGCGGCAGCAGGTAGACCGTCGCCTCGTGGGAGTGGGTCCCGTCCGGGAGCGTCCTGGGCTCCAGGACGAGCACGCCGTCCTGGGTCTGGTCGCCGGTGAGGTACGCGTACTCGGTGGAGGCGCGGAAGCTGTACTCGGTGTCGTTCGAGCGGGTCTTCAGGTTGCCCGCGGGGATCACCAGGCGCTCGCCGGGGAAGCGCCGGGAGAGCGCGGCGCGGCGGTCGGCGGTGTGCGCGGCCTGGGCGATCGGCTCCAGTCCGTGCAGCTCGGTGTCGGCCCAGCCGGACTTCATGTTCTCGGCCAGCTCGTCGGACACGCCCGGGTACAGGCCGTTCTTGCGCTGCTTGATCGGCTGCTCTTCCGACTCTTCCGGGGTCTCCGGGGTGAGCTGCTCGGCCACGGTCTGCCTCCACTTAGTACGACATTGGACCTCCGTCCATCGTACGGGCGCGTGGGAAAGGGTCCAGGGCCCTAAGACCTGTTACACCGCGTAGGCCTCCGCTACGCGAAGCGGGCCGCGAGCAGCACCACGTCCTCGCCTTCGCCCGACGCGTCGAGCCCGTCCGGCAGCACGGTCCGCAGGACGTGGTCGGCGATCGCGCCCGGGTCGTCGCGGGCCGCCCGGGGGACGCTCGCGGCCGCCGCGTGGAGGCGGGCGAAGGCCCGGTCCATCGGGTCGCCGGTGCGGTGGAGCAGCCCGTCGGTGTACAGCAGCACCGTTTCTCCAGCCGCGGGCTGGATCTCCACGCTGGGCGCCTCCCAGCACGCGAGCATCCCCAGCGGCGCGGAGAGCGTGGTCTCCACGTACTCGGTGCGGCGCTCGCCGACGATCAGCGGCGGCGCGTGCCCGGCCCCGGCCAGCACGATCTTGCCGCGCGCGGGCTCGCAGTACGCGAAGAGCGTGGTCGCCGAGCGGGCCGGCTCGGTCAGCCGCAGCAGCAGTTCGAGGTCGGAGAGGACGGCGACCGGGTCCTCGCCCTCCATCACCGCGTACGCCCGCAGGCTGGCCCGCAGCCGGCCCATCGCGGCGACGGCGCTCGGCCCGGAGCCGGTGACGGACCCGACCGCGAGGCCGAGCGCGCCCTCGGGCAGCGGCAGCGCGTCGTACCAGTCGCCGCCGCCGTGCGGCCCGGTGCGGTGGCGGGCGGCGAGCTGCACCCGGGCCACCCGGGGCAGCCTGCTGGGCAGCAGCTCGTCGGTGATGGTGGCCAGCCGGGTGCGTGCGCGGTCCAGCTCGACCAGACGGGCCACGTGCTCGGCGGCCTGGCGCAGATAGAGGCCGACGAGGTGGCGGCGGCGCTCGGTCGGCTCGGCGGGCTCGTCGTAGAGCCAGACCGCCGCGCCGAGACGGCCCTCGTCGGCGGTGAGGGGCAGTGCGTAGCTGGCGGCGTAGCCGAGCCGGGCGGCGACCTCGCTGTGGCGCGGGTCGGGGCCCGGACCGAGGCCGGAGCCCACCTCGCCGACCAGGTCCGAGCCGCCGTCGGCGTCGGGGAGTCCGTCGAGGATCCTGCCGTACGGGGTGGCGCTGCGCGGGACCGTCTCGATGTGGCCGAGGTCGGCGTGGGCGAGGCCGAGGCCGGTGGTGACGGCCGGGCCCAGACCGTCGGCGGGCTCCAGGACGACCAGGCCGCGCCGGGCGCCGACCAGCGCGGCACCGGCCCGCAGCAGCTCGTCGAGGGCGTCGTCGAGTACGGAGGTGCGGGAGAGGCGCTCGGTGAGTTCGTGCAGCGTGGTGAGGTCGGAGACCCAACCGGCGAGCCGGTCCTGGATCACCGCTCCGGGGGCTGCGGGAGAGTCGGGTCTGGATGCGGGCAGAGGCGCAGAAGTGTGCGCGGGAGGCGGCACGGCTGGATCGATTCCAGCCACTTTCGGCAAGTGTGGGGCGCTCATGGCAGTCGGCTTTCCGGCCGGTCGATTCCGCTCAATAGCATCGCAAACCCCCATGTCAATCTGCGCCGCCATCAATGCATCCAGATGTACACGCACAAGTAAGGGGATGTCCAGCATTGTCATAGCGGGATTGTTGGTGTCCAGCGAGTGTTCAACTTGGCGGAAAAATGCCCCCTATGGCCCATCGCTGGGGTCGACTGAGGGCGTTCAAGAGCGCGTCATATCGAGCGGGTTGGGTACGTACTCGGTGATGGCCAGGGGCAGTTGACGGTGTCCCGGAACCCGGCGGCAGGCCAGGGCGTCTTAACAGCCGACGGCCGCGCCCCATCCCCGAGTGGCGGGGTTTTTTTGCACAAGGGACGGCAAGCGCCACGCGCACGCCACCCCTCGCCATGCGTTTAATGGTCACAGCCCACGCTCGGTCCTGACGGGTTACCCGTACCGCAGGCTCGCAGAGCATGTACGCGCAGTGAAGTGATGCACACATGGTGTGATGTGGACCTCGGCGTTCAACGGAAAGGAACGAGCGCTCATGCGCGAGATCCTCGGAAGGCGACGCAGGCTCCGGTTCCGGCGCAGTGAAACGGCTGCTCAGCTCGGCGCCGCGCTGACCTGCGCGACCGAGTGGAAATGGCCCGTACTCCCAGGTGTGGGACTCAAGGCGGCCGGCGGTCGCGGTGACCGGGGCCGCGGCTGTGCCTGTCCCGACCCCGAGTGCGCCGTCCCGGGGGCGCACCCCTTCGACCCGGGGCTGCTCGCGGCCTCGACCGACGAACGCCTGGTGCGCTGGTGGTGGACCAACCGCCCGGCCGCCCCCGTGCTCCTCGCGACGGGCGGCACGGCGCCGTGCGCGGTGAGCCTCCCGGCCGTCGCCGGGGCGCGGGCGCTCGTGGTCCTCGACGAGATGGGCATCCGGCTCGGCCCGGTGGTGGCCACACCCACTCGGTGGTCGCTGCTGGTGGCTCCGTACTCGATGGAACGTCTGGGTGACCTCCTCTACTCCAAGGACTGGGTGCCGAGTTCGCTCCGCTTCCACGGAGAGGGCGGATATCTGGTGCTGCCCCCGTCCGAGACGGGCAAGGGGCAGGTGCGCTGGGAGCGGGCCCCGCTGCCGGGGTCGGCCAGGCCCTGGCTGCCGGACGTGGAGGCGGTGGTGGACGCGCTGGTCGCGGCGTCGACCAGCGCACCGGACGGCGGATCCCGGCTCGCTTACTGACGGGCCGGGGCGGGGTGGCCCGGTCCGTGTGCTGACGGTCCGGGGGTGACCCGGGCCGTGTACTGACTCAGCGAACAGGAGGGGCGCCGGGTTCCCGCCGGAGCCCGGTGTCACTCGTTCGGGTGTGAGAGCACCCCACTTGTACGGGAAACGGGCGCGCGGATCACCGGGCGCCCGGTTTCCGTCGCTATCTTCGGCCCACCGCAGGAATTCCATGGGATGGGTGGGCCGCCGTGAACCTCCGCATGATCGGTATCGGGGCCGTGGTGGTGTTCACGGTGCTGCTGCCGCTGGCGGCTTCGGCCGGACCGGCCGAAGAGCCGGAGCCGACGGGGGCCGGGTCGGCGGGCGGCGATCCCGCCGGGGCCGACCCAGCCGGGGCCCATCCAGTCGGGGCGGAGCCGGTCGGGGCCGATTCCGCAGGGGGCGAGCGCGCCCTGGCTGGGGCGGCCGACTCCGCGGGGCCGGATTCCGGTGGCGCCGGGGCCGTACCGGACGACGCGAAGCGCGCCCCCCACGCGCGCGTGGGCGGTGCCTCCGCCGAGCCGGCCGCCCACTGCGGGCCCGAGCTCGTCTCGCCCGACGGCGTCGAGGCCCAGACCTGTGTGCTGACCGGGGGCCATGACGCCTGGGCGCGCACCTATTACCGCAATGCGACGGGCGGACGGTTGCGCTCGGTGCTCACCCTGATGGGGCCGGGCGGCCACACCGTACAGACGAACTGTGCCGTCGGTGCGGGGGATCAGCCGGGAGTGTGCGAGACCCCGAGAGAGCCCGCGAGGGGAAAACCTGGCGCGTACTCGGCGGTCGCGGAGTTCGCCGGAACGGGCGAGGACGCGCCTTTGCTGCTGCGCTCCGGGTCCAATGCGCCCGACGGGGCGGCGGTCAACTCGGCGGTGGACACCGCTCGTTGAGCGGGAAGCGGCCACGTGGGCGCGTACGGCGCACCGGCCGAGGAAATGGAAGGGCCCGATCGCTGGCGACGGGGGATGCACCAGCGACCGGGCTCTTAGAACGGTAACAAGAGATCTGTCATTCGCAAATTCGATCTCGGTTATTCGGACACCGATTTATCTGCGACTACCGGGAGTTGTGACGCGGGTCACCTGTCCCGTGACAGAAATGGTCACGCTCAGCTCAAGGTCACCTGGCGGTTGGTGAGGCCACCGCGCGCCCGGCGCTCCTCCGGCGTGAGCGGCGACTCGTCCGCCAGCGCCGCGGTCAGCCGCTCCGCGAACGCGGCGGCCGGCTTCTCGCACTCCTCGGCCGTCATCGCGCTCGGCAGGTCCCAGACCGGCACGGTCAGACCGTGCGCCCGGAAGGAGCCGACGAGCCGGGTGCCCTCGCCGAGCGAGGAGGTGCCGGCCGCGTGCAGCCGGGCGAGCGCGTCCAGAAGCCGCTCCTCGGGGTGCGGCATGACCCACCGGAGGTGGTTCTTGTCGGGCGTCTCGCACCAGTAGGAGGAGTCGACCGACTTGAGCCGTACGGTCGGGATCGCGGCCGCGTTGGCGCGCTCCAGGGAGGCCGACACCTCGGGGGTGGCGTTCTCCGAGTCCGGCACCCAGAACTCGAACCCGCTGTGCACGGCGGGCTCGAACGCGGCGGCCGGGTTCAGCAGGTCCTGGAGGCGGGGGCCCTGCGGGTCGACGCGCTGGGCGGCGACCGGCGTACCCGGCTCCGCCGTCAACGCGCGCGTGAGCGTGTCCGCCAGGTCGCGGCTGAGGTCGCCGGACGGCGTGTCGTTCTGCAGCCCGAGCAGTACCGAGCCGTCGTCGCGGCGCAGCGCGGGCCACGCCATCGGCAGCACGGTCGCGAGCGTCACGGACGGCACGCCCTCGGGCAGGCCGTCCTTGAGGGTGAGTTCGACGGTCGCGGCGGGGACCAGCTCGCGCAGCGCGACCCAGTCGCACTCGCCCGCCAGGCCCTCGAACGGGCGCTGGACCAGCTCGGTCACGGCGTGCGAGGCGGCCCGGCCGTGGCAGGCCTTGTAGCGGCGGCCGGAGCCGCACGGGCAGGGCTCGCGGGCCCCGACGACCGGCACCTCCCCGTCCTTGAGCTGCGGCGCGGCGGCCTTCGTCTGGGGGCGCTTCTTGGCCATGGTGTGGCTCTCTCCCGACTGCGGTGGTGCGGTGTCGCTGTGTCGGGCGCGAGCCTAGTCGTACCGGTCGGCACACGGCGTACGCCTCGGGGCAAGTCGTACGGGGCGGGTCGGGTACGGGGGTGGGGGCGGGGCCGAGGGGTGGTTCTGGTGGCTCGGGTGGCTCGGGTGTGTCGACCCGGGGGTGTTCTGGGGCTTGGGCCTGGGCTTGGGCCAAGGCTTCGGCGGCCTCTTGGGCCTGGGCCCCGGTCCATGTCGGCGAGGACGGGCCCGGGCTCAGTCCAGGTCCTCGAAGGCGTCCGCGAATTCGAGGCCCGGCATCGCCACGCGCGCGACGAAGTCGTCCGGGGTGGGCCCGCGGCCGTTCTCGCGGCCCTGTGCGCGGTCGTACGCGGCGGTGATGATCACCCAGACGGTCACCTCACCGGAGGCGCTGTCCCGTACGCCCCAGTCATGGGCGAGCGCGCTGATGATGTTCAGACCGCGGCCACCGCGCGCGGTGACCGAAGGCGTGGCCGGAACCGGCCGGGTCGGGCCGCCGCCGTCGGTCACCTCGACCGTCAGCCGGCCCGCCTTGTCGATTCGCCAGGCGGCCCGGACGTCTCCGTCACCCACGTCCGCGCGCCCCAGCGGTCTGCCGTGTCGGCAGGCATTGCTGAGCAGTTCGGAAAGGACCAGTACGGCATCGTCCACGACCGGCTCGGACACCCCGTTGCCGAGCAGTTGCTCACGCATCCGGTGTCTTGCCTTGCCCACGCCCGCAGGGCCGTGGGGCACGGCCATGCTCGACGACGTGGGCACCTCCTGTGCCACCACCAACGCCACCCCCGAGACCTCCTTCACCCCACGCCACGGTGTGGATGCCCCAATGGACTGGACCGGAAACCGGCCAACCGGGCTCCGGTGACGCACTCGTAACGATCGAATACGGACCGAACGCGCCGGTGCACTCCCTGTCACCAGTATTACTGGTGACATGAGTGGGTAGGCCGACAACCGAAGGGGCGCTGTCGCGGCGCTTTTGTGGCGTCCGTGAGGGGCTTGGGTGCGGCGTGCGGCGTGCCTCAGAGGCGGCCCAGCTGGTGCAGGACCTGCTTCGGGCGGTTGGTGATGATGGCCTCGACCCCGAGGCGTACGCACAGTTCGACGTCCTCCGGCTCGTTCACCGTCCAGACGTGGACCTGGTGGCCCGCCGCGTGCAGCCGGTCGATGTAGCCGGGGTGATTGCGGACGATGCGCATACCGGGGCCGGCGATCCGCGCGCCTGCGGGCAGCCGCCCGTCGCGCAGCCGCGGCGACAGGAACTGCATCAGGTAGACGGTCGGGATGTCCGGCGCGGCCGCCGCGACGCGGTGCAGGGAGCGCGCGGAGAAGCTCATGATGCGTACGGGCGAGGTCTCGCCGTTGGCCGGCGCCTCGGACAGACCGAACCGCTTGAGCAGGTGCAGCAGCCGCTCCTCGACCTGCCCGGCCCAGCGGGTGGGGTGTTTGGTCTCGATGGCCAGCTCGATGCGGCGGCCCGCGTCGGCGACGAGCTCCAGGAGCCGTTCGAGGGTGAGGACTGAGGTGAAGGACGGGTCGCCCCAGTCCGGGCTCTCCTCGCTGTCCTTCCAGGAGCCGAAGTCGAGCGCGGAGAGCGCGGAGAGCTCCAGGGTGGATACGGCGCCGCGGCCGTTGGAGGTCCGGTTGACGCGGCGGTCGTGGACGCAGACGAGATGGCCGTCGGCGGTGAGCCGGACGTCGCACTCGAGGGCGTCCGCGCCGTCCTCGATGGCCTTCACGTACGCGGCGAGGGTGTGCTCGGGCGCGTCCTCGGAGGCACCGCGGTGGGCGACCACCTGGATGGAGGCCCGGTGGGGCGTATGACTGTCGTGCTGCCGTGCTTGGGTCACCGCGTCATCGTGCCACTGCGGCGGGGTGGAGGGGCGGCTTGCGGGCGGGAGCCTTGGGGGTGGGGGCCGCGTGGGGCGTGGGGTCGGTGGCCTGCGGCCTGCGGCCTGTGGACGACGCCCTGGGGGCCGGTGCCCCTGCGGCCGGTGGCCGGTGGCTTGCGACCGGTGCCCCGTCGTCGGCGTCCTGTCGTCGGCGTTCTGTGGGCGACGTCCTGTGGATGGGAGCACGAATACACAGCTCCTGCTTACAGTGGCCTGACAGCTTGTGGGAAAAGCTGAGCGCTGACATGTGCACACGTCCGCGCCGTGCGATACGCGATTGTCAGACCCCTGACGCACCATGGTCGGTGTCGCGTCCCCAAGCCGAAACATGCCGGCACATACCGACCCCGAGACTGAGTGGAACCGAGGAGAGAGAGCTGTGAGCACCGAGAACGAGGGCACCGCGGCCCCGGCCGTCCCGCCTGCCCCGTCGTCAGCACCGCCCGCGCCTCCCACCCCTCCCGTGACGTCCGAGGAGGCCGCGGCGTCGTCCCCGGCGACCGAGCACGCCGCTGCGCAGACCGAACCGGAGTCCGCAAGCGGGCAGGGACCGACGTCCGTACAGAAACCGGCTCCCGTGCAGGAACCGGCCCCCGTACGGGAACCGGCCGCCGCCCAGGAGTCCGCGCACGAGCCGGTCACCGCGCAGCTGCCCGGCCCGGTGCCGGCCGAGCCGTACGGCGGGGCGGAGGCCACGCACGCGCAGGCGCCCGCTCCGCACCCGCACCCCCACCCGCAGACGGCCGCTGACGGCTGGCCGTCGCCCCCGCCCGCGCTGCCGGCGTACGGCGGCGGAGGCGGCGGCCCGGTCTGGGGCGCGCCCGTGCCCGAGCCGCAGCGCCCGCGCAGGCGTGGCGGCCTGGTCGCGGCCGTGCTGGTGGCCGCGCTGGTCGCGGGCGGCGTCGGCGGTGCCATCGGCTACTGGGCGGCGGACCGAGAGGACGGCTCCGGCGGCTCGACCACGGTCTCGGCGTCCGACACCCCGAAGGACTTCAAGCGCGACCCGGGCACGGTCGCGGCGGTCGCCGCGAAGGCGCTGCCGAGCGTCGTGACGATCCAGGCGGAGGGCAGCGACGGCGAGGGCGGCACAGGCACCGGCTTCGTCTACGACCGGGAGGGCCACATCGTCACCAACAACCACGTGGTGGCCTCCGCCGCCAACAGCGGCAAGCTGACGGCGACGTTCTCCAACGGCAAGAAGTACGACGCCGAGGTGGTCGGCCGGGCGCAGGGCTACGACGTGGCCGTCATCAAGCTCAAGAACGCCCCGTCCAACCTGGTCCCGCTCGCCCTCGGCAACTCGGACCAGGTCGCCGTCGGCGACTCGACCATCGCGATCGGCGCGCCCTTCGGCCTCTCCAACACGGTCACCACGGGCATCATCAGCGCCAAGAACCGCCCGGTGTCGTCCAGCGACGGTGCCAACTCCAAGGCGTCGTACATGAGCGCCCTCCAGACCGACGCCTCCATCAACCCGGGCAACTCGGGTGGCCCGCTGCTCGATTCGCGCGGCGCGGTCATCGGTATCAACTCGGCCATCCAGTCGGCCGGCAGCGGCGGCTTCGGCCAGTCGCAGGCGGGCTCGATCGGCCTGGGCTTCGCGATCCCGGTCAACCAGGCGAAGAACGTGGCGGAGCAGCTCATCAAGACCGGCAAGCCGGTCTACCCGGTGATCGGTGCGACCGTCGCCATGGACGAGAAGGGCCAGGGCGCCAAGATCTCCCCGCAGGCGTCCGGCGGCAGCGCGGCCGTGGTGACCGGCGGCCCGGCGGACAAGGCGGGCCTCAAGCCCGGCGACGTCATCACCAAGTTCGGCGACACGGTGATCGACAGCGGCCCGACCCTGATCAGCGAGATCTGGACGCACAAGCCGGGCGACCAGGTCCAGCTCACGTACAAGCGCGGCGGCAAGGAGTCGACGGTCACGGTCACCCTGGGCGAGCGCACGGGCGACAGCTGACCACCACCGACGCGCCGACCCCGCCCGACTACATGGACGCCGCCCGCGGCAGCCCGGCCAACCCCTGGCCAACCCCCGGCCGGGCCTCCGCACCAGGACGGCCCCTCCGCTAGGCTGTAGCAGCTCCGTTGCCGGTCGGCCCGGGGCAGGGTGGGTTGCCCGAGCGGCCTAAGGGAACGGTCTTGAAAACCGTCGTGGCGCGAGTCACCGTGGGTTCAAATCCCACACCCACCGCGTGTGCTGGGCGTATGGCCTGGTGAGAGAGGTGCCCGGGATTCTCGGGCACCTCTTCGCTTTTGAAGCGTCTCGAACTGTCCGCCCGTGCCTTCAGGGGCCCACCGGCGGTCGTTCCGCGGCGCTACGGCTTGTCGGCCCCGATGGGCTTTCCGCAACCGTGGCGCTGGGCCGAGTCGGCGGCGAAGCCTTGGAGGATGTGGCGCTCGAGGTCGGTGCTGGGCGATGAGGGCGTCAGCGGTTCGATCGTGTACAGCGCCTCGCCGGCCGGGCAGGAGGCGGTGGTCCATGCCTTGCCGCCCCTGTTGCCGGAGGCCCCGACGTAGTCGTACGGGCTGCGATGGGGATCGTGGCGTGGCGCCTTCGCGTACGGGCCGTAGTACGCAGTGATCTTGAATTCCCGCCCGCCGTCTGGTTCGGCCGGCACGCACTGCTCAATGGGTGCTCCGCTGTCCGCCACTGCCTCATAGGAGCGCAGACCCGTACCCCGGCAGGTGCCGGTCGCCTCCCCGGGCGCCTTCATCCCGTCGAAGCCGGGCGCCACATCCTTCACGTCTTTGGTGTCGGGCAGCGCACATCCCTGCTTCCCTGCCGCGTTCTTGAGGGCCCGGGTCATCAACCGGGCCAGCGCACCGCGCCGATCGGCGTCGGTGCCGGTGGAGGACCGGACCGCCCGAAGGCTCACCACAACGGCGTCGTCCGCGCTCTTGCCGCAGGGGACAGAACCAGTGGCGTATGCCTTGGCACCCCCGCCCGCAGACACCACCGCAGGCCAGCCACCCCTCACCGGGAGCAGTTGGAGGGCGGGGTCGCGGATCTCGTCCAGCGGCAGCTCGTCGAGCTCCCTGCCGCGGTGCACCGAGACCTCCAGGGAGCCCTTGTCGCTGTCGGGGTCGAAGGCCCGACAGCCGTCCCCCAGGCGCTTGCCGCTGACCCGGTGCACTCCGAGTGCCCGCTGCGTCTCGGCCGCGTCCACAAGCCCGCCGCACGCGGACTTCAACTGCCGGCCGTCGCGCCAGCCGTCGTACGTCCCCGTGACGTACACCACACCGACGCCCGCCACGAGGACAGCCGACACCGCCACCGTCGCGATCACGGGCTTCTTCATCAGGAAAGCCCCCTGTGCAGATCAGCGAGGGCCTGGTTCCGGGCGGTGCTGTAGTGCAGATTCATGTAGTCCTGCAAGTAGTTCACGACCGGGTCCTTGCCGTAGTCCATTCCACGGCCTGCGGCCCACTGATTGATCAGGTCGTGGGAACCCTGCGCCTTGACGCTCATCTCCTTGGCCACGCCGACATTGGCCACCTGATCCGCCTCGGCCTTCACGTCCTTGGACCACTCGTAGGTGGCGGCGTCCACCGTCCGCTGCGCCACATCACCTACCCCCGGGATGATCGTCAGAGGAGCGCCGACCCCGTGGTAGGCGTATCTGGCCACGTCGTCGATCCAGCCCTTGCGTGTGTCCCGCGTGTCGAGGACGACGTCGACGCCTATCGCATTGAAGACGCCGCTGCCCATACCGACGTCCGCGACCCGGTTCTCCCAGTCCTTGTTGTTGCTGTACGTCTTGTCCGCACCGACGAGCGCCTGGGCCGCCTGGGCACGTTCGGCGTCATAGAGGTTGGCGAAGTTCTGCGGGTTGTCCGAGACGCCCCGCAGCACCCGAGTCAGCGAGTCCTGGGAGACGTTCAGGTGGCCGCCGTCGCCGTCCTGGAACACCGAGCCGCCCTGCGTGTAGCCGTAGCGCGGATCGTGGGTGAGGGTGTTGTGGGTGTCGGGGGCGTAGTCCACGAGCGCGCGGGCGAGCGGGTCGCGCAGGTTCGCCTCGATGCTGTCGCCCCTGGTGCCCTGATCGAGCAGGCTGACGGTCTGCTGCATGATGCGTGCTTCGGCCGGACTGTGCTTCCCGTCGCTGGGGTGCGACGTTTCCCCCGCCGGGTGTCCTGTGGCTCCGGCCTCGATCGCTGCGCCGAGGCCCACCCTGTTGTCTCCGTCCGCCGTGTCACTGCCGACTGTCTCGATGTTGCCCCGCCAGTTCGTGGTGTTGGTGACGTCCCAGTCCCGCTCCTTGAGCAGGTACGAGAGGCGGTCGTTGGTCCCGTCGCCGGAGTCAGGGTCGAGGTAGCCGGTGGCGGCCTCCGGGTCGCGGCCCATGATGCCGAGCGCTCCGTCGACGGGGTCGTTGGCGAACCATCCGTCACCGGCCTTGGAATTGAACTGGCCGTAGAGGTCCCAGACGTTCTTGTCCTTCTTCTCCGCCGCGATCATGTCGTCGGTGATGTCCGCCATGAACTGCGGCGAGTACCTGTCACTGCCGCTCTGGAGAAGCGTGACCAGGCTCTGATAGCCGCGTACTTGCTGGTCGTGGCCCTTGGCGACGGTGTTGACCTTGTCACCGGCCGCGTCCAGCTCGTACTGCTCCACACCGGCCTTCCGCAAGCCGTCCCGCCAGTCGTTGTAGAACGTGGCGTCGCCGGTCTTCGACCATGCTGAAAAGGCGTCCTGGTGCGCCTTGGAGCCGTACACGAGCTTCTTGCCGTCAGGCCCCTTGAAGTCCGGTACGCGGGTGGCCCCGGCCACCGTGTTCGCCAGGCCCCGCTCCAGGCCCAGGTAATCCGACTTGTTCTTGGTGTCGTCGCCGTACGCAAGGTCGTTGAGGCGGTTGGTCAGCTTCAGCGTGTCCTCGGGGCCCAGCGAGGCAAGGAGGGTCTGACTGAACACCGTGTCGTGGGCGTTGTCCCGGAAGTCCCGCTCCATTTCGGCCCGCTCCTCGGGCGTGAGCTTGTCGCCCTTGAGGAGCCGGTCCGCGTACTGCTTGGCCTCCCGGGCCTCGTACACCTCGATGTCCCCGACCGCCGACCCGTTGAAGTCGTGCGTATCGAACGGGTTGAGCGCCCGTTCGAAGAAGCCCTTCACCCCGGCCGCTTTGTGCAGTGCCAGCAGTACGCCCTGATCGGCGTCGTCCACGGCCTTCACCGCAGCCGTGATCTGCTTGTTCCAGTCATCGACGACGGTACGCTGCTTGCGCGCCCACTCCTGGTAGTCGGGGTCGTGGCGAGAAGCGTTGTCCACCTTCGAGAAGTCGTACGACACCTTGCCCTGAGCGTCGACGGACAGGTCGTTCTTCTTCGCCTCGTCGACGAGGTCCCGCACCGCCTTCACCAGCGTGACGAACTGGTCGTGCGCATCACGCAGCAGCGAGGCGATCGCCTTCGCCTCCGTCTGGGCGGCACTCAACTGCCGCCGCGTGGCCTTGAACTGGCCCTGCGAAGCGGTCGCGCTGACACCGGTCCACTCACCGTCCAGCGAAACGCTCTGCACGGTTCCGCCGTACAACTCCTCCACCTCATGGAACCCGGCGGCCATGTTGTCCCAGTCGCCGGCTGCCTTGGTGAGGGGGGCCAGGTCGATCGTCATGACGTTCTGGAAGGTGAGCACGCGCGATCTACTGTCCTTCGGTCCGGCGCAGCAGGTCGGCGATCTGACCCATCTCGCCCTTGACTTGATGGTCGGTGTACTGGAAGTGCCCCTTTGTCTCGCGCAGCGCTTCCTTGTCCTGGGTGAGACGCCCTTGCAGGCTCTTGACCTGCATCTCCCACTCGGCGTGCGCGTCTTTCAGACCCGCCGCGGTCTGCCAGTCGGCGAACGCGATGACAGCGGCCGTCGTGGACTCGTCGGCCGCCACCCCGGCCTTCTGGACCCCCGGCTGAACTTTCGTCTCCAGCGCATTGACGGCAGCGGTCTTGCCCGAGTTGTTGGTCTTCACATCGGGTATGCCGCCGTTGCCTGGCCCCACCCCGTTGAGCCGCGTCTGCGCGGTCTGCTTCAGCCCAACCCATTCCTGCTCGAACGACATCGATCCCCCTAGGTTCGCTGTCAGGATGCTAGCTACGGACGCACTCATCACGCGTGTTTGTGATCAAGAACGTTCGGGATCCTGACATGTTCGACCGAAAAGAGGTGCCCCGGAAGTCCGGGGCACCTCTTCTTTGATTCGGGGTCGATCCCGGTTTGATCCGGGCTGTGATCTCGGGGCGACTCGTTGCGTCGAGTTCGTTGCGTTGAGTCCGTACGTGGGAGGTGCGGCGCCCGGCCCGTGCTGGGTCAGATGCGGGTGGCGGCGCGGCGGCGGCGCAGGAGGGTGATGCCGGCGGCAACGAGGGCCGCGGCGCCCGTGCCGCCCGCGTACAGCGCGGTCTTGTCGGTGCCCTGCTCCTTGAGCTCGGCACCGGCGGCGACGCCGCCCTTGGGGACGGTCTGGCTGCCCGCCGTCTGGACGGAGGGAGCCGGGGCGGGCGTGGTGGCCGTCTTGGCCGGGGTGGTCGCCGTCGTGCAGCCCTTGGGCAGGGTCGGGAACTCAGTCATCTTGTAGGGGGTGTTGACGCCGCCCTGGGTGCGCTGGCCCAGCTTCGGCGTGGCGGTGTTCGCGCCGAAGATCTTGAGGCCGCTGCCGTCGACCGGGTGGGCGCGGTCGACGCCGGCGAGCACCTTGAGGGTGCCGTCACGCAGCTGCGCCGTCGGGCCGGCCGGGCTGTTGGTGAGCTTCACCGACAGCCCGAAGCCGAACACGCTGGGGACGGTCTCGGTCACCTTGCAGCCGGAGCGGGTGCGGACGAACTCCGAGGAGAGCTTGCCGGTGGAGCTGTCGAGGACCACGTACATCCCGTGGACGTACCCGGCCTCCGCCTCGGCCCCCCGGGTCTCCAGGATCTTGACGACGTGGCCATCGGTGAGGAACTCGGCGCGGTAGTGCCCGCGGGAGAACTTGTGGACGGTGACCGTCTCACCGTTGACCAGCTTGTACGAGGTGTCGCCGCCCAGGTCCTTGCCGCAGTCGGCGGGCATCTTGGGGAACGCGGTGTTCTTCGCCGCGTGCTCGCCACCCTTCAGCCACTGCGAGAACGTCGGCACCGCCACGCCCGTCCCGGTGATCTCGATCCCGGCCTGCATGTCCTTGTTGTGGGCCTTGTCGACGGTCGCGACGATCTGGCCCTTGCCGTCCTTGAGCTCCGCCTTCGGGCCCAGCTTGGCGCGGTTGGTCAGCGTGACGGACATGCCCGCGCGGACCGACGGGATCGTGGCGACGGCCGTGCACTTGTCGGTCGCGGTGGCCGCACCGGGCGTGGCGCCCGGCGTGGCGGCCAGTGCGGCGGACGGGGTGAGGAGGGCCCCGGCGAGCGCGGCGGTGGCGATCGCGGCGTGGACGGTGGCGCGGCGGGAGGTGTAGGTCGACATGAACGACTCCATGAAGCTGGGCGGCCATCTGGGCCGGAGTGAGTGAGGAGGTGGAGAGTCGCAATGCCGCCCCCTCTGTCGGGTGGGGCCGTTGAGGCTGGGCGGTGGCTGCAGAAGAAAATCTATGCAGCGGGTGTGCGGGAACCGTGCGTGCCATGTCACGGACATGTGACAGGGGATCAGACCTGCTGAGCAGCGGAGTCTCGGAGCACCTGGAGTCTCGGAGCTCGGGAGTCCCGGAGCCTCTGGCCTCGGAGCCGCTGCTGATCCCTGCTGAGCCGCATGGAGATCCGGCGACTCCGCTGGTGCCGTAAGCCGACAGCTGGACGCTGGCGGCTGGAAGCTGGACGTGTAAGGGGCCACGCTCCATGGGTTACGCCCCTTACACGCGCCCGTACTTGTGCGATGCCCGTACGCGACTGCGCGACTGCCTCTTGCTCAGTACGCCGTCGTCAGTCGCGCCGCCGACGCGATCGTCGCGCGCGCCTCCCGCTCGGTGAGGCCGGTGCGTACCGCGGCGGCGGTGAGGCGGTCGGCCAGGGCGTCGCCGATGCCGTTCTCGTAGGCGCGGCAGGCGGCCCAGAAGAGGCGGGTGTTGCGCTGGCCCTCGTGAGCGGCGAGGACGAACTGGACCAGCCCGTGGCCCCGGTCCGTGCCGTACGCCCGGGGGTGGTGGGCGCGCGCCGGAGGCGTGAGCAGATCGAGGAGCGCGTCGGGGCAGGGGGCGGGTGCCAGATGGGCCGTGCCCGGGGCGAGCCGGTAGACGCCGTTGCTGGTCAGCGAGCCGGGGCCGACCAGATAGCCGCCCGCACCCCGGACGTCGATACCGGGCGCGAGCCGGCTCGCGGAGTTGGGGACGACCCGGTCGGGCGGGCCCGTCAGCCAGATGTGCCGCCCGCCGCTCGGCGTGATCACGACGACGGTCTCCGGGATCGTGAACAGGTGCCGCAGCGCCAGGTGTTGCAGGGCTGCCACGGACTCGGGCGGCGGGTTGGCGGCGAGCGGCATGAAGGGCGACAACGGCGAGGGTGTCGAGGACGGGGAGGACGGGGAGGACGGGGAGGACGGGGAGGACGGGGAGGACGGGGAGGACGGGGAGGACGGGGAGGACGGGGAAGGCGGCGAGGGTGGCGACTGCCGCATCGCGTCCGGCTCTCGCTGGGGTGGGACCGACGACCGTTCCGTCGCGCCCGCCCCTGCCCCCACCGGCGCCTCGGTCGGCTCGTGCTCCGCCTGGACCGGCTTCATCGTGTCGAGATCGATCCCGATGAGGTGGTGCGGCGGCCGCCCGCAGGCGATGCCGTACCCGGTGGCCCAGGGCGCGGCCGCGAACAGCGCGCGCACGGCCGCCGGGTCGGTCGTCGCGTCGTGCACCCCGTGTCCCGGCAGCCCGCACTCGCCCCGGCAGAGCGCGGGCTGCGGCTCGTGGTGGTGCGGCGAGCGCAGCGCGGGGAGCTTCGAACGGGACAGCGGGATGACGGGGAGCCCGCGCTCGGCGACGGAGAGAGCGTGGGCGAGGGCCAGGGTGGAGGCATGCCGGTCGATGGTGGCCATGCCTTCCATGTTCGTACGAGTGTTCGAAAAAGGGAAGCGGGAAACGGTTCGGCTTCGAGCGGAGGGCCCGCGGGGGCGTCGAAGCCGGTCGGGACTGGGCGGGACTGGACAGGATCGGACCCGGATTGGACCCGGACCGGACTCGGACTGGCCGCGGACCGGACGGACTGGCCGCGGACCGGACTCGGACTGGCCCCGGACCGGACTCGGACTGGGCGGGTGAGGGAGCGGGCCAGGCGGGATATGGGGGCTTCGGTCGCGCGAATGCGGGCCCGGACGGGGCGGGAGGTGGTGTGTGACGGGCGGGGTGCGGGCGCCCGTCGCTCCGGTGGCAACGAAGTGGCGCGGAAGATTGGCCGAAAATGTGCCGAAACGCTTCTTCTCCCCCAGGGGCCGGTGTGCGGCGCGGTGCGCCTGGGTCGGCAGAGGGGTTCTGGGGTTTTGGAAGTGTCTTGGGGGTTTATCGACATGTCATCACGCTTGCGGGCGAAACGTGCCGACTGGGCTGGTTCGTCGGGGATTCGGTGGGCAACTCTGATCTCGCGACGTCGCAACAGAGTCCGGGGCGGTCGGCCAACTTCCCTGGGGCAAGCCGTACTTCTGGTTCCTGGAGGAATAGACATGGCAAGCATCCGTACCGCCCGCGTCATCGCCGCCGTTGCCGCTCTGCCTCTCGCCGTGGGGCTCTTCACGGGGGTGGCCACCGCGGACAACGGCTCCTTCGCGGACCACGGATCGAACGCGGCCGTGGCGACCGTCAACGGGAGCGGCGTCGGGCACGACAACAGCGGCAACTCGTCCACCACGCAGCAGCAGGCGGTGGGGTCGCGAGCCTCGAATCAGAGCAACACCGCCCAGGTGAACGGCTCCGCCTTCACGGCGATCCGTCAGGACAACGTCTCCGTCAACTTCACGAACCTCTGGTGAGCCGGGGCCTCTCGGGGCCGGGGTCAGTGGGGTCAATGGGGTGAACGACTGCCCGGGTGGCGGCGCTGCGGCGCGGCCACCCGGGCGGTTGCGTGTTCGGGGGCCTCGGGCGTGGGGCCCCGGGCCTCGGGCGTGGGCGCGGGCGTGGCTGGGCGGGCAGGGGCATTGACAGCGGAGCCATACCTGACGGACAGTCAGAAATCTGATCCCGACCCCGACCCCGACCCCGACCCCGTCCTCGGCCCCGTCCTCGGCCCCGACCCTGGCTCCGAGTCGAGCCGAGCCGAGCCGAGCCGAGCCGAGCCGACCCCGAGCCGACCCGACATCGCCCCGACCCCGCACCTTCCCCCGGCCCCGCACCCTCCCCCGAACCCCCACCCGATTCCGTCGCCGTACGTCCGGACTCCGGAGGCCGCCGCCGTGCACCTCGCCCCGACCGAACGCCAGCAGCGCCTGCGTGCGGAACTTCGCGCGTACTTCCGTGCGTTGATCCCGCGAGGCGCGGGCGCCTCGCTTGACGGCGATCCGCCCGACCTCGACCCGCAGGGCGGCGATTCGGAGAGCGGGGGTCCCGGGAGCACGGGTCCCGGGAGCACGGGCCCCGAGCGCGGGGGCTCGGAGGTCGGTGACCCGGAACGCAGCGATCCGGCAGCGCAACGCGCCTTGCTCCGGCGCATCGGCGCCGACGGGATGCTGGGGCTCGGTTGGCCCGTCGAGTACGGCGGCCAGGGACGCGGCCCCGACGAGCAGTTCGTCTTCTTCGACGAGGCGTACCGCGCGGGCGCCCCCGTCTCGATGGTCACGCTGAACACGGTCGGGCCGACCCTGATGCGGTACGGGACCGAGGAGCAGAAGGCGTACTTCCTGCCCCGGATCCTCGCCGGCGACCTCGTCTTCGCCATCGGCTACAGCGAGCCGGAGGCCGGAACCGATCTCGCCTCGCTGCGGACCCGGGCCGTACGGGACGGTGGGGACTGGCTGATCGACGGCCAGAAGATCTTCACCTCCAACGCCCAGAACGCCGACTGGATCTGGCTCGCCTGCCGTACGGACCCGGCGGCGCCCCAGCACCGGGGCATCTCGATCATCCTGGTCCCGACCGGGGCGCCGGGCTTCTCGTGGACGCCGATCCGCACCGTGGGCGGTCTGACCACGACGGCCACGTACTACGACGGGATCCGCGTCCCGGCCGGGAACCTGGTCGGCGAGGAGAACGGCGGATGGGGGCTGATCACCAACCAGCTCAACCACGAGCGGGTCGCGCTCGCCGCGATCGGCATGCAGGCCGAGGAGTTCTACGAGTCGGCGCTCGCCCGTGCCCGTATCCCCGATCCGGTGACCGGGCGGCGCAGGGTTGACGAGTCCTGGGTGCGTTCCAGGATCGCCGAGACGCATGCCCGGCTGGCCGCGAATCGCCTGCTCAACTGGCGTTTGGTGGGGGATGTGGGGGCGGGTTCGCCGGCCCCCGGCGACGCGAGCGGCGTGAAGTTCATGGGAACTGAATCGGCCGTCGAGGCGTATCGCATGTGCCAGGAGATCGCGGGGGAAGCGGCGCTGGTGCGGCGGGGGTCGCCGGGTGCCGTGGGGGACGGGGAGCTGGAGCGGATGAACAGGGCGGCACAGATCAACACGTTCGGGGGCGGGGTGAGCGAGGTGCAGCGGGAGATCGTCGCGACGATGCGGCTCGGGATGAAGAGGGGGCGGAGGTAGGTGAGCGAGAACGTGTCCGGGGAGGGGCTGTCCGCACGCCCGGAGGCCCAGCCCGTGCTCCCGGAGGGGCCGCCCGCGCGCCGGGGGATTCCGTCCTCCGCGCGCTCGGAGGGACGGTCTGCGAGCTTGGAGGGGCAGTCCACGGGCCGGGGGATTCCGTCCTCGCGCCCGGCGGGGCGGTCTGCGGGCTCGGAGGGGCAGTCCGCGGGCCGGGAGGGGCACTCCACGCGCCCGGAGGGGCGGCCCACAGGCCGGGAGGGGCGGCACACGGGCCGGGAGGGGCGGCCCACAAGCCGGGAGGGGCCGTCCACACGTGTCGAGGATCCGTCCGCGCGCCCGGACCCGGGCGGGCTGTACGGGCGCCTGAAGGCGTACGAGGGGAGGTCGGCGGCGAGTGAGGGCGTCGGCAAGGACCTGGTCAACGAGGCGATGATCAGGCACTGGTGCGAGGCCATGGGCGACACCAACCCGGCCTATCAGGGGCCGGACGCGATCGCACCGCCGACCATGCTCCAGGCCTGGACGATGGGCGGCCTCTCGGGGCACGCGGACCGCTCCGGCGCCCACGACGAACTGTTCGCGCTGCTCGACGGAGCCGGTTTCACGTCGGTGGTCGCGACCGACTGCGAGCAGGAGTACGTACGGGAGCTGCGTCCGGGCGATCGGATCACCTATGACGCCGTGATCGAGACGGTCTCGGAGCGGAAGACCACCAAGCTGGGCACGGGCCACTTCATCACCACGCGGATGGACGTGCGGGCGAACGGCGAGCTCGCGGGCACGCACCGCTTCCGGATCCTCAAGTACGCCCCGGCGCGCCGTAAACCGCGGGGTCGACGGCCGAGACCGGTCGTCAACCGGGACAACGCCGGATTCTGGGACGGCGTCGCCGCGCACAAGCTGCTGATCCAGCGCTGTACCGGCTGCGGTGAGCTGCGCTTCCCGTGGCTGCCGGGGTGCAACGGTTGCGGGGCGGCCGAGTGGGACACGGTGGAGGCGAGCGGCGCCGGGACGGTGTTCTCGTACGTCGTGATGCATCACCCCCGGTTCCCGGGGTTCGCCATGCCCGACACCACCGATGCGGGTGGGGGCACCGGCCCCAGCCCCGTCACCGGCCCCAGCCCCGGCACCGTCACCGGCCCCGCCCCCGGCGCCGACCCCGACGGCGACGGGGCCGGGCCGTACGCGGTGGGGCTGATCGAGCTGGCCGAAGGCGTGCGCATGATCAGCAACGTGGTGGGGGTCCCGTACGACAAGGTGCGGATCGGGATGCCCGTGCGGCTTGAATTCCTGCGGGTGGACGAGGAGTTGGAGCTGCCGGTGTTCCGAGGGGGTGAAGGTGGCTGATGGACTTCACCCCCACCGAGGAACAGTCGGCCGTCCGCGAGCTGGCCGGGGAGATCTTCGGCGACCTGTCCACCCATGAGCGTCTCACCGCCGCCGGGACGGGGACGGACACCGAGCTGTGGAAGGCCCTGTGTGGCGCGGGGCTGCCCGCGGCCGTCGAGGAGACGGGCCTGCTCGGGCTGGTCCTTGCCCTGGAGGAGCAGGGCCGGACCACCGCCCAGGTGCCGTTCGCGGCGAGCTGCGTCTACGGAGTCCTGGCGCTGACGTCCCACGGCTCCGGGGAACAACGCGCCCGGCTGCTCCCGGCCCTGCGGGACGGCACCGCTGTGGCGACCGGCGCGTTCCCCGCGCGCGGCGGCGTACGGGTCTCGACGGACGGCGGCGTACGGGTCTCGACGGACGGCGGCGTACGGGCCTCGACGGACGGCGGGCCGGCCGGGGAGCCGATGGGGGAGCTGACCGGAGTGGTGCCGGTGGTCCCCTGGCTGCGGGACGCCACGCACGTTCTGGTGCCGGACGAGGACCGGGCGCTGTGGTGGATACGGACGGGAGCGCCCGGGGCCAGGGCGGAGCCGGTCGAGACCACCGCGCCCTGGTCGGCCGGTCGGCTCACGCTCTCGGGGGCGCGGGCCGAGCGGGTCGGCGGACCCGGGCCGGGTGCGTACGAGGACGTGCTGGCGACCGCCCGCACCGCCTTCGCCGGACTGCAGACGGGAGTGTGCGCGGGGTCGCTGGCCCGGGCCGTGGAGCACACCAACACCCGGGAGCAGTTCGGGCGGCCGCTCTCGACCAACCAGGCGGTCCTGCTGAGGGCGGCCGACGCGTACATGGAGACCGAGGCGATACGGGTGACCTCGTACGAGGCGGCATGGCGGCGAGACCAGGCGCTGCCGTACCGCACGCACGCGCTGACGGCGGCCTGGTGGGCGTCCGAGGCGGGCAGAAGGGTCGTCCACACGGGCCAGCACCTGCACGGCGGGCTCGGCGCCGACCTGGAGCACCCGGTGCACCGGCACTTCCTCTGGGGACGGCAGATCGACGCCTACCTGGGGTGCGGCGCCGAACTGCTGGAGGAGCTGGGCGGGTTGATCGTCGATGGAGAGGGCGCGACGGGAGTTGCGAGCGAAGAGGCAGGTGTCGCGAGCCAAGAGGCAGGTGTCGTGAACGGACGGCACGGAGAGGAGGGCGCGGCATGAAGGCGGGCGACGAGCTGCCCCCGCTGGAGATCCCGGTCACCCGGACGCTGATCGTCGCCGGGGCCGTGGCCTCCCGCGACTACCAGGACGTGCACCACGACGCGGTGCTCGCCCAGGAGAAGGGGTCCCCCGACATCTTCATGAACATCCTGACCACCAACGGCCTTGTCGGGCGATACATCACCGACCACTTCGGCCCCGAGGCACGGCTGCGCGCGGTGCGGATACGGCTGGGGGCACCCAACCACCCCGGCGACACGATGACGCTGACGGGCACGGTCACCAGGGTCGAGGCGGGCACGGCCGAGGTGCGGGTGGTGGGGGCGAACTCGCTGGGCCACCACGTCACCGGGACCGTGACGGTCGCGCTCCCCCGGGCCGGGGCGAGTGGTGCCGGGGAGGTGGCGGTATGAGCGTCCGGCGGGCCGACTCGCTCGGCGGTAAGGCGGCGATCGTCGGGATAGGGGCCACCGAGTTCTCCAAGGACTCGGGCCGCAGTGAGCTGAAGCTCGCCGTGGAGGCGGTGCGCGCCGCGCTCGACGACGCCGGGCTCAGCCCCGACGACGTCGACGGCATGGTCACGTTCACCATGGACACCAGTCCCGAGATCACGGTGGCGCAGGCGGCCGGCATCGGCGAGCTGTCGTTCTTCTCGCGGATCCACTACGGCGGCGGAGCAGCGTGCGCGACCGTCCAGCAGGCCGCGCTGGCGGTGGCCTCGGGCGTGGCCGAAGTGGTCGTCTGCTACCGGGCGTTCAACGAGCGCTCGGGGCGGCGGTTCGGGTCCGGGGTGCAGCAGCGGGAGCCGTCCGCCGAGGGGGCCGCGCTCGGCTGGTCCCTGCCGTTCGGGCTGCTCACCCCGGCCTCCTGGGTCGCCATGGCCGCCCAGCGCTATCTGCACGCGTACGGGCTGATGCCCGAGGCGTTCGGGCACGTGGCGGTCGTCGACCGGCGCCATGCGGCGACCAACCCGGCGGCGTACTTCTACGGCAGGCCGATCACGCTCGCCGATCACGCCGCCTCGCGGCGGATCGTGGAGCCGCTGCGGCTCCTGGACTGCTGCCAGGAGACGGACGGCGGCCAGGCGATCGTCGTCACGACGGCCGAGCGGGCCCGGGACCTGCGCCGCCCGCCCGCAGTGATCACCGCGGCCGCGCAGGGGGCGGGCCGCAGACAGGAGGGGATGACGAGTTTCTACCGGGACGGTCTGACAGGACTGCCCGAGATGGGGGTGGTCGCACGCCAGCTCTGGCAGACGTCCGGGCTCACACCGGCCGAGATCGATGTGGCGATCCTGTACGACCACTTCACTCCGTTCGTGCTGATGCAGCTGGAGGAGTTCGGGTTCTGCGGGCCGGGGGAGGCGGCGGATTTTGTGGCGGCGGACGCGTTGCCGCTGAACACCCATGGCGGGCAGCTGGGGGAGGCGTATCTGCACGGGATGAACGGGATAGCGGAGGCGGTCCGGCAGGTCAGGGGCCTGTCGGTCAATCAGATACCGGGCGCTGGACGGGTGCTGGTGACGGCAGGCACGGGCGTTCCGACATCGGGGCTCGTGCTGAGCGCGGAGGGCTGAACACGGATTGGGGAGGGCGGGCTGAGCATGGCGGGCGGGACGGGCGGGACGGGCGGGACGGGCGGGACGGAGGGGTGCGGCACGCGGACGGCTGAACCTCCGTACACGGAAGGATGATCCTGTCCACGGACGGCTGAGGCGGGCGGGTGTGCGGTGGCCCACGGCACCTGACGGCCTTTCACTCACCGTATGCGCAGCCTTACATCGATCCGGCCCTGGTACCTGGGCATCGTCACGCCACCGCTGGCCGTGGCCACCACGCTCGCCGCTCTGCTCACGCTGAGCCCGCCCGCGTCGGCCACACCCACGCCCGACGGCCCGGCCGCCACCGCCTCGCCGGAGCCCACCTCGGATGCCGACGCCAACGCCAACGCCAACGCCGACCCCAACGCCAACGTCAGCGCCGACGCCGACGCCAGCGCCAGCGCCAGCGCCAATGCCAATGCCAACGTCAGCGCCGACGCCCACGCCGACGCCCACGCCGACGCCAACGCCAGCGCCAACGTCAGCGCGAGCGACAACGCTGAGGCCGCTATCACTGTCGCTCCAGAGGTCGCCGCTCCGGACGTCGCCGCTCCGGATGCCGTCACTCCGGACGTCGCCGCCCCGGACGCCGTCGTCGCTCCGGCGGACACGGTGGACAGTCCGGCGGTGCTGGCGCGGGCCGTGCACTTCAAGGGGGCGGCGTTCGACACCTGCGAGGCGCCACCGCTGGCGACGATGAAGGCTTGGAAGTCCTCGTCGTACCGAGGTGTCGGCGTCTACTTCGCGGGGCGCGGGCGCGGCTGCCCGGACCAGCAGCACCTCAGCCGGAGCTGGCTGGCGAGTGTGGACGAGATGGGCTGGCGAGTGCTGCCGATCTTCGTCGGCTCGCAGTCGCCGTGCGTACGGTCGGAGGCGAAGCGGAAGGTGCGGATGGGCAGCAAGTCGGCGACCCAGGGCCGGACCGAAGGGAGGCAGGCGGCCGAGGCGGCCGAGAAGCTGGGCATTCAGCAGGGCAGCGCGCTCTACCTGGACATGGAGGCGTACGACGCGAACAACGCGGGGTGCGCCCGGACGACGCTGGCGTTCGTCCGGGCCTGGAACCGCGAGGTGCGCGGCCGGGGCTTTCTGCCCGGGTTCTACAGCAGCGCCGCGTCGGGCGTGTGGCACATGGAGCAGGCCAGACGGGCCGGGCAGGCCGACCTGCCGTCGGTGATGTGGTTCGCGCGCTGGGGCTCGGGGCCGACGCTGTACGGGGAACCGACCCTGCACGCGGACGCCTGGCGGCCGCACCGGCGTATCCACCAGTACGCGGGGAACGTGGCCGAGACGCACGGCGGGCGTCGGCTCGTGGTGGACCGGAACACGGTGGACGCGCCGGTCGCGCGGTTCGAACCCTGAGGAGCCCCGGTGCGTCCTCCACCTTCAGGAGGTGCAGCCACCCCTACCCGTACAACCTGAGAGGGACCCCGCTTCGCGACCTGGGGCCGATCCGTGGCGTAGCGGGCGCTCCTAGCGTGGAGGTATGACCACGCCTGTCTGCAACAGCGCCTCCCGGGCGGCGACGCCGTACCCGTCGTTCGCCTCGTACATGAGGGCCCGAGGCCCCGTGCTGCTGCGCACCGCACGCTCGCTGACCGCGAACCCGAGCGACGCCGAGGACCTGCTGCAGACGGCCCTCACCAAGACGTACGTCGCCTGGGACCGCATAGAGGACCACCGCGCCCTCGACGGCTATGTGCGCCGTGCGCTCCTCAACACCCGGACCTCGCAGTGGCGCAAGCGCAAGGTGGACGAGTTCGCCTGCGACGAGCTGCCCGAGCCGGAGACCGTGCCCGAGCCGGATCCGGCCGACCAGCAGGTCCTGCACGACGCGATGTGGCGCGCCGTGATGAAGCTGCCGGACCGCCAGCGGGCGATGGTGGTGCTGCGGTACTACGAGGACCTCAGCGAGGCGCAGACCGCCGAGGTGCTGGGGGTCTCCGTCGGCACGGTGAAGAGCGCGGTCTCCCGGGCGCTCGGCAAACTCCGCGAGGACCCGGAGCTCGCCCCCGTCCGCTGACCGGAGCGCGGTCGGCCGATAGCGGGCGCAGGGGGCGGCCGCACACCGCGTGACCTTGGTCTCGTGGGTGAATCATTACCTCCGGGTAGTGACATACCGCGCGGTACGTGAGCAGAATCGGCACACCCCTATCGCCATGTGGCGCACCGTAGCGCCCACCGGGAGGCCGCCGTGCTGAGCACCATGCAGGACGTACCGCTGCTGATCTCGCGGATCCTGACCCACGGGTCCACGATCCACGGCAAGTCGCAGGTCACGACCTGGACCGGCGAGGCGGAGCCACGGCGCCGCAGCTTCGCCGAGATCGGCGGCCGGGCCGCGCAGCTGGCCCACGCCCTGCGCGAACTGGGGGTCGAGGACGGGCAGGCGACCGCCACCCTGATGTGGAACAACGCCGAGCACGTCGAGGCGTATCTGGCGATCCCGTCCATGGGCGCGGTGCTGCACACGCTGAACCTGCGGCTCCCGGCCGAGCAGCTGATCTGGATCGTCAACCACGCGGCCGACCGGGTGATCATCGTCAACGGTTCGCTGCTGCCGCTGCTCGCCCCGCTGCTGCCGCATCTGCCGACCGTCGAGCACATCGTGGTCTCCGGGCCCGGGGACCGTTCGCTGCTGGACGACATCGACGGCGCGGGGCCGCAGGTGTACGAGTACGAGGAGCTGCTGGCGGGCCGCCCGACCTCGTACGACTGGCCGCAGCTGGACGAGCGCACGGCCGCCGCCATGTGCTACACCTCCGGCACGACGGGCGACCCCAAGGGCGTCGTCTACTCGCACCGTTCGGTCTATCTGCACTCGATGCAGGTCAACATGGCCGAGTCGATGGGGCTCACCGCCAGGGACACGACCCTGGTCGTGGTGCCGCAGTTCCATGTGAACGCCTGGGGGCTGCCGCACGCGACCTTCATGACCGGCATCAACATGCTGATGCCGGACCGCTTCCTGCAGCCCGCGCCGCTCGCCGAGATGATCGAGCGCGAGAGGCCCACGCACGCCGCCGCCGTGCCGACCATCTGGCAGGGGCTGCTCGCCGAGGTCACCGCGCGCCCCCGCGACATCTCCTCGATGGAGACGGTCACCATCGGCGGCGCGGCCTGTCCGCCCTCGCTGATGGAGGCCTACGACAAGCTGGGCGTCCGGCTCTGCCACGCGTGGGGCATGACGGAGACGTCGCCGCTGGGCACCATGGCCAACCCTCCGGCCGGTCTGTCGGCCGAGGAGGAGTGGCCGTACCGGATCACCCAGGGCCGCTTCCCGGCGGGCGTCGAGGCGCGGCTGACCGGCCCCGGCGGGGAACTCCTGCCCTGGGACAACGAGTCGGCGGGCGAGCTGGAGGTCCGGGGCACCTGGATCGCGGGCGCGTACTACGGCGGTGCGGGCGGCGAGGACTTCCGCCCGGCCGACAAGTTCAGCGAGGACGGCTGGCTGAAGACGGGTGACGTCGGTGTGATCAGCCCCGACGGCTACCTGACGCTCACCGACCGTGCCAAGGACGTCATCAAGTCGGGCGGGGAGTGGATCTCCTCGGTCGACCTGGAGAACGCGCTGATGGCCCACCCCGAGGTCGCCGAGGCCGCGGTCGTCGCGGTCCCCGACGAGAAGTGGGGCGAGCGCCCGCTCGCCACGGTCGTACTGAAGCCGGGCGCCACCGCCGACTACGCGGCCCTGAAGGACTTCCTCGCCCGGTCGGTCGCGAAGTGGCAGCTGCCGGAGCGGTGGACGATCGTCGAGTCGGTGCCGAAGACGAGCGTGGGGAAGTTCGACAAGAAGGTGATCCGCAAGCAGTACGCGGACGGGGAGCTGGACATCACCGAGCTGCGCTGACGGGCTTGCGGCGCGCGGCAAGTGTGTGAACGAGGGCCGGGGCATGTTTCACGTGAAACGTGCCCCGGTTTCACGTGAAACGTGCCCCGGCCCTCGTGGAACGTGAACGTGCTCCTGTTTCACGTGAAACGTGGCTGGGGGTGTTTCACGTGAAACACCCCCGGGCCCTTCCTAGTTCGTGCCGATCTTCGCGAGCAGGTCGACGATCCGGCCCTGGACCTCGGTGCTCGTCGAGCGTTCGGCCAGGAACAGCACCGTCTCCCCCGCCGACAGCTTGGGGAGCTCCGGCTGGTTGAGGCCCGCTGAGGTGTAGACGACGAGCGGGGTGTGGTTCAACTGCCCGTTCGCGCGCAGCCAGTCCACGATCCCGGCGCGGCGGCGGCGTACCTGCATCAGATCCATCACGACGAGGTTCGGCCGCATCTGGCCCGCCAGCGTCACGGCCTCGGTGTCGGTGGCGGCGCGGGCGACCTGCATGCCGCGCCGCTCCAGGGTGGCCGTCAGGGCGAGGGCGATCTCCTCGTGCTCCTCGATCAGCAGGACCCGGGGCGGATGCTGCTCGCTGTCGCGGGGGGCGAGGGCCTTGAGGAGTACGGCGGGGTCGGCGCCGTACGCCGCCTCGCGGGTCGCCTGGCCGAGTCCGGCCGTCACCAGCACCGGGACCTCGGCGGCGACGGCCGCCTGGCGCAGTGACTGGAGCGCGGTACGGGTGATCGGCCCGGTCAGCGGGTCGACGAAGAGCGCGGCGGGGAACGCCGCGATCTGGGCGTCCACCTCCTCGCGGGAGTGCACCACCACGGGTCGGTAGCCGCGGTCGCTCAGCGCCTGCTGGGTGGAGACGTCGGGCGCGGGCCACACCAGCAGCCGGCGCGGGTTGTCGAGCGGCTCGGGCGGCAGCTCGTCGTCCACGGGCTGCGGGTGCGGCCGGTTGGCGACCTCGACGGCGCCCCCGGGCCCGTCCAGCGGCTCGGGGCCCTCGGCGCCCGCGTCCGGCGCCCCTATGGCGTACGCGCGTCCCTGACCCTCCGAGGGGGGCGAGAGCAGCGACGTGGGGGACGGGCCGGGGCGCTCGGCCTCGGCGGTCCCGGCCGGGCGGTCGCCCTCGGAGGGCGTACCGAGCTTGCGGCGCCGCCCCGAACCGGAGGTGGTGCCGGAGGTCTGCTGGGCGAAGGGCACGCCCTGGCCGAGCGTGCGCACGCTGATGGAACGGCCCTGGGAGGCGTCGTCGGGCATGGGGGCGGCCTCGGCGGGCAGCGGCTGGCGGGCGGGCTGCGGTACGGCGCCGGGGCCGCCCGCCGTCTCCGGCCCGGTCGGCCCGTTCGCCGGAACCGCACCGCCGACCGCCCACGCGGGCGGCTGCTCGACGGGATGCGGCTGCGGCGGCGTGTGCTCGTCGGCGGCCTCGTTGCTTACGGCGGCGTGCCCGCGGCGGGTGGCCGGGCGGGGCTGACCGGGCTGGGCCGTCTGCGCGGGCCCGTTCGCCAGCGGGCGGTGGGCCGGGGCCGGACCGGCGGAGGGAAGGCCGTGCGCCGGAGTGGAGGGACCGCCACTCTGGCCGGGGCCGTTCGCCAAGGGGCGGTGGGCCGGGGCCGAGGGGGCCGGGAGGGGCTGGTGGGGGTCGGGGACGCCCGGGCGGTTCGGGTCCGCCGGGATTCCCGTGCCCTGGCCGGGCGCGGCGCCCGGGACCCCGAGGGGCCTGCCGGGACCGGTCGCCGAGGGCTGCTCGAAGGGAGCGGGGCCGGAAGCCGGGCCGGTGGCGGGGTAACCCTCGGGCCTGGACGGGCGGTCGGCGTCGGCGGGCGGGAGCGCGAACGCCGTGCGCACGGCCCCCTCCTCGGCTTCAGGGGCGGCCGCGAGAGCCCTGCGGGCACGTCGGCCGCCGGGCTCCGCGTCGGCGGTGCGCGCGTCACCGGCAGGCGCGTCACCCGTGCGCGCCTCGCCGGGGGTGCCGGGCAGGGCGCGGCGGGCCCTGCGGCCCGAGGGGGCGGCCGGGTCGGCCGCCATGCCCTGGGGCGGAACGGTCTCGCTCAGCGCGGCCGGCCGGCCCGCGCCGGGCTGGCGGGCGCTCTCGGCGGCGGTGACGACCGCGCCCTCGGAGGGCGAGGCAGCGTCCTCGGCGGGGCTCGGACGACCGCGCCGCCGACCCGTTCCCGAGGAGCCGCCGGTGTCGCCGGAGGGCCCGACGCCCGGGCCGCCCGAAGTCCCGTCGCCGGGGCCGCCGATGGGGCCTGCGGGTCCGGCGCCGGGGGCGTAGGGGTGCGCGCCGCCCGGCATGGCCTCGGGGCCCGGCACGCCGGCGGCCGGGCCGTTCGGAGTTCCGCCGGACGGGCCGCCGGGGCCGAAGGGGTGACCGCCGGCGGAGCCCCCGGCCGCACCGGCACCGGGCGCACCGCCAGGTCTTGGCGCACCGCCGGAGTTCCCAGCGGCACCGGAGCCCGCAGCGGATCCCGTCCCGCCGCCCTCGCCCGTCTGCTGCGCGGGGATGCGTTCAAGAGCCGCCGGGGACGCGGCGGACGGGTCGGTCGGCGCGTCCTCCTGGACGTGTGCGCGGCGGCGGCCCGTCGGGGATTTCTCCTCCTCGACGGGGCTCTCCAGGAACGCGTCCGTGGAGGCCCGCCGGGCGCGGCGGCGGCCCGAGCCGGTCGTCTGGTTCGGCTGCTGAGGGGCGGTGACCACGGCGACCTCGGCCGCGGCGGGCTCGGGCACCGAGCCCGCGCCCTCCCCCAGCGGCACCTCCAGGACGTACGCGCTGCCGCTCATGCCCGGCACCTCGACCGTCTGGAGCACGCCGCCGTGGGCACGCACGATGCCCCGGACGATGGGCTCGTGGACGGGGTCGCCCCCGGCGTACGGCCCGCGCACCTCGATGCGTACGACCTCGCCGCGCACCGCGGCCGCGACGACGACCGTGGAGTCCATGTAGCCGCCCGCCGCGACCGGCGCGTTGCCCGTGGCGTCGACGCCCGCGACGTCCGCCACCAGGTGCGCCAGCGCCGTGGAGAGCCGTACGGGGTCGATCTCGGCCTCGATCGGGGGCGCGTGGACGGCGAATTGGGCCCGGCCGGGCCCGATCAGCTCGACGGCGCCCTCGACGCCCGCCGCGACCACGGCCCCGACCAGCACCTTCGCCTTCTTCAGCTCCTCCGTACCGGAGTCGAGCCGCTGGAAGGCCAGCACGTTGTCGACGAGGGTGGTCATCCGGGCGTAGCCGGCGGCCAGATGGTGCAGGACCTGGTTGGCCTCGGGCCACAGCTGGCCCGCGTCGTCCGCCGCCAGCGTGGACAGCTCGCGCCGCAGCTCGTCCAGCGGCCCGCGCAGCGAACCGCCTAGCACGGACAGCAGCTGCTGGTGGCGCGCGGCCAGCGCGTCGTAGCGGGAGGTCTCGCGCTCCAGGACCTCCGCGTGCTTCTTCGCCTGGTCCTCGTACGGGCGGCGGTCGGTGAACGTCATCACCGCGCCGACCAGCAGGTCCCCGTCCCGCACGGGCGCGGTCGTCAGGTCGACGGGCACGGCGGCGCCGCTCTTGGCCCACAGCACCTGGTTGCGCACCCGGTGCTTTCGGCCGGACTTCAGGGTGTCGGCGAGCGGGCTCCCCTCGTACGGGAACGGCTCGCCGTCGGCGCGCGAGTGCAGCACCAGCGGGTGCAGCTCCTGGCCGCCGAGGTCGCTGGCGCGGTAGCCGAGGATCTGCGCGGCGGCCGGGTTGACCAGGACGACGCGGCCCTCGGTGTCGGTGCCGACGACGCCCTCCGCCGCCGCGCGCAGGATCATCTCCGTCTGCCGCTGCGAACGGGCCAGCTCGGCCTCGGTGTCGACGGTGCCGGAGAGGTCACGGACGACGATCATCAGGAGCTCGTCGCCGGAGTAGTGCGCGCCGCCGCCCCCGTACGTGGAGGAGGGCGAGGCGTACGCGTCGCGTCCGTCCTCCAGGTTGGCGCTGGTCACCTCGACGGGGAACTCGCTGCCGTCGGTGCGCCGGGCCACCATCCGGGTGGGCTTGGTGCGGCCCTGCTCGTCCTCGGTGTCGGGGCGGCGCATCGAGCCCGGGATGAGCTTGGAGTCGAAGGAGGGCAGCAGGTCGAGCACGCCCCGCCCCACGAGCCCGGTCCCCGGAGACTCGAACATCTCCAGGGCGATGGTGTTCGCGTTGACGACCGTGCCGTTGCAGTTGACGAGGACGAGCCCGTCCGGAAGGGCGTCAAGTATGGCTGCGAGGCGAGCAGCGCCTCGGGATGGCCTGCTGCTCACGACGACGCTTCCTCCCTGAACCACTGCACCTTGCGGCCTGTCACTGGGAGGGAGTCTAAAGGCAGGGGATGTCCGCGCGACGGCGGATGAGGGGGAGCTCTCACCAATGTTCTGTGACCACGGCGTATGCCGGGAGATTGCCCCGGCGGAGTGGGGCGCATCCGGCCCCGCTGCCGGGGCCGCGTGCTTCGGGCGCCCCCTCGGCGTGCTCACCGCCCGGCCGTCCGAGCCCTCACCGAACCTTCACGGGGTGCTCACCGGGCTCCGGGGAGGAGCGGCACGAACGTGTCCCAGCGCGCCATCTCGCATCCGTTGCGCCGGCTGAAGGTGGTGTCCACGGGGCGCCCGGCCCAGGTGCCGGTGACCCGGGCGGTCGCGCCGCCGCCGTAGATCATCGTGCACCTGGCGTCCGGCGGTACGGGCGCGAACAGGTCGGCGCGCCTGGTGGTGAGCCGGTCGAGCCGGTCGCACGCCTGCAGGATCTGCGGGTGGTTGCCCCCGGCCGGGTGGCACTCCAGCTCGTATGTGCCGTCGGTCTCCGCGTTGTGCGTGACGGTGACCGTGAGGTGATCGGGGCTGCTGCTGGTGCCGCCGTCGAGGAGGGGGAGCGGGGGCAGCGGCAGGGGGGAGGCAGCCAAGGCCGTGGGCGAGGCGGCGAGGGCGGCCGTGGCGGTGGTGGCGAGCGCGGTGACGACGAGACGACGCAGCATGCGGGGCTCCACGGGGTGGACGGGGTGGGTCCGGCCGGGGTGAACGGATTCGCCGTGCCTAACGCGCCGGGGGGCCGGGCGTTGCGCATGGGCTCGGAGCCGGCCCCTGAGCCGGCCCCGGACCCGGCCCCTGAGCCGACCCCGGACCCGGCCCCGGACCTCGCGTGTGGAGCCCTCTCCCGAGGCGGTCCGCGAGGCCGGAAATCACGGGCCCCCTAACGCTTTGCTCTGGTGGCCGACTGCCTAGTACCGTGGGGTGCGATTGGTGACGCGGAGCAAGGCTGTGTCATCATCTGCACGCACCACTCGCGCACGCGGGAGGTTGTGCTGGAGGCGTCGCCTAGTCCGGTCTATGGCGCCGCACTGCTAATGCGGTTTGGGTCTTAAAGCCCATCGAGGGTTCAAATCCCTCCGCCTCCGCCAGCTGAACCCGAAGCCCCGGCCCCACGGCCGGGGCTTCGGCCGTTCCCGGACACGCTTCGGCCGTTCCCGGACACATGAGCCGCCCGGAGGGGCACATCCTTGGGTGACCCCGGTCACATTTCCCCACTTAGGGGCACATCGCCGCCACTCGGCCGCTTCCCCCGCTCTCGCTCACATAGAGACGTTTTCGCAGGTCAGAGGGTGTGTGGGCAATGGATTTCGCGTGACGGCGCAGGTCATGTAATGTTGTTCCCGCAACGCCGACCGGGAAGAAAAAAACCGGGAAGCAACGCAACAAGCACTCGTAGCTTAACGGATAGAGCATCTGACTACGGATCAGAAGGTTGCAGGTTCGAATCCTGCCGAGTGCACAGCCGAAAGGCCCCCCGGAGAGATCCGGGGGGCCTTTCTCGTATGCCCGCGTCCACCCCGCGTACGGCCCCCCCGCCCCGCGCCGAGCCCCGTTGTCAGTGGTGGCCGCTACCGTCGAAGACATGGCTGGGGTGTGGCGCAGTGGTGGGTTGCGGTGGGGGGAGAGTGCGGCCGAGCTCGTCTGGGTGGGGGCGGGCGGGGAGCGGCGGGTCAGCCGGATCGCGTTCGGGGGTGAGGTCGGGTTCCGCGTGGTCGGGGAGCGGACGTGTGTGGGGGCCCGGGGGAATCCCTGTCCCGGGAGCGTGGCCGTGGCGCGGGGGAGCTCGCAGGCGCGGTGCGGCGAGTGTGCGTGGCTCGACCGGGTGCATTCCGTCGCCGCCGACGGGGTGCCCGACGACCCCCGGGCCTACCGGGTCTATCTGGCGTGGTTCGGGCCCGGGCTCGTCAAGGTCGGGATCACCGCCGAGGAGCGCGAGGGGGCGCGGCTGAGGGAGCAGGGGGCCGTCTGCTTCTCCTGGCTGGGGCGCGGGCCGCTGATGGCCGCCCGGCGGTGCGAGGAGCTGCTGCGGGCCGCGCTGGGGGTGCCCGATCGTGTCTCGTACGAACAGAAGCGTCTCGTACGGGCGTCGCTTCCCGGTCCCGGTGAGCGAGGTGAGGAGGTACGGGGGCTGCACGCGCGGGCCGTCGGGCTCGGGGGGTGGCCCGAGGCACTGGAGGCCTTGCCGTGCCAGGTCGTCGACCACGGGGCGCTGTTCGGGCTCGGTGCGTTCGGGCCCGCCCAGGGCGTCGTGAGGGAACTGGCTCCCGACGGGGTCGTCGGCGGGCGCGTGCTGGCCGCCGCCGGACCGGATCTCCACCTGGAGGTGGCGGAGCGGCATGTCGTCCTGGACACGCGGCTCATGAGCGGGTGGGGGCTCGGCGCCGCGCCCCCTGGCGGGGGGATCACCGCGCCCGTTCGGCCACTGCGCCCTCCTGACGTGCAGGACCAGCTCTTTTGACCCCGGAGAGGCGCCACGTCGGTTTCTTGGGCCTCTAGCCCTCTAGCCCTCTGGCCCTTGGCTCTCGGCCCTCGGCCCTCGGCCCTTGGCTCTCGGCCCTCGGCCCTCGGCCCTTGGCTCTCGGCCCTCGGCCCTTGGTCCTTGGTCCTTTGGTCAAGGCTTGGATCCCCTTTGGATCCCTTCGAGTAAGGGGTATGGACACGTTGACCGATGACACCGGAAGGTGGGGCGCATGAGCGATCACCTTGTGGCCGGTATCGAACCGCCTTATTACGCCGTCGTGTTCACCTCCCTGCGTACCGAAGGCGACCAGGGGTACGGCGAGACGGCCGACCTCATGACGAAGCTCGTCGAGGAGATACCGGGCTACCTCGGGTACGAGAGCGCCCGCACCCCGGGCGGCCTCGGCATCACCGTCGGGTACTTCCGCGACGAGGACGCCATCGCCACCTGGCGCTCCCGTCTGGAGCACCAGAGCGCGCAGAGACGGGGGCGCGCCGAGTGGTACGAGAGCTACAGCGTCCACGTCGCCAAGGTCGAGCGGAGCTACAGCTTCCAGAAGAACAGCGACAGCGATAGTGACAGCGGCAGCGGCAGTGACCGTGTCGACCGCTGAGGCCGGAGCCGAGGCTGGAGCCGAGACCGGAGCTCAGGCCGCAGCTGAGGCCGGGGCCGGAGCCGCGGCCGAAGCCGCTCTCGTCCGCGCCTTCTCCGCCCGTCTCGGCCTCCCCGGCCTCGTCGACGTGCACACGCACTTCATGCCCGACCGCGTCCTGAAGAAGGTCTGGGCCTACTTCGACGCGGCCGGGCCGCTCACCGGGGTGGAGTGGCCCATCGCGTACCGCGAGGAGGAGGCGCGGCGCATCGAGCTGCTCGCCGAGTTCGGCGTGCGCGCCTTCACCTCGATGCTGTACCCGCACAAGGCGGACATGGCGCGGTGGCTCAACGCGTGGGCCGTCGACTTCGCGCGCCGGACGCCCGGCTGTCTGCACACCGCCACGTTCTTCCCGGAGGACGGAGCGGGCGCGTACGTCCAGGAGGCGCTCGACGCCGGGGCGCGGGTCTTCAAGGCGCACGTCCAGGTGGGGGGTTACGACCCCAACGACCCCCTCCTCGACGCCGTGTGGGGCGCGCTCGCCGAGGCCGCGGTGCCCGTCGTCGTCCACTGCGGCTCCGGGCCCGCGCCCGGCAAGCACACCGGACCCGAGCCCATCGGCCGACTGCTCGCCCGCCACCCCCGGCTGCGGCTGGTCGTGGCGCACATGGGGATGCCGGAGTACGCCGAATTCATGGTGCTCGCCGACGCGTACGAGGGGGTCATGCTCGACACGACCATGGCGTTCACGGACTTCAGCGAGCGGCTCGCGCCCTTCCCGGCGGACGCGCTGCCCCGGCTGCGCGACCTGGGCGACCGGGTGCTGCTCGGGTCGGACTTCCCCAACATCCCGTACGGCTATCTCCACCAGCTCGAAGCGCTGGAACGGCTGGGGCTGGGGGACGGGTGGCTGCGGGGCGTCTGTTACGGGAACGGCGCCCGGCTCTTCGGCCTCCCGGACCCCGGCCGATAACCGATAGCCCCGGCCGCTGACCGATAGGCGGACCACCGGGCGCCGCCCGCCTCTTTCTCAGGAAATTCACAGGAACGCGCAAGGACGTTCTCAGGGGGCGCTCACAGGGTGGTGAGCATGACCACCACCTCCCCGCAGGGGCGCACCGAATTGCTGAGGCCGGACGGGACCGCCGTCAGGGTGCTCGTCGTGGACGACGAGGCGGCGCTCAGCGAACTGCTGTCGATGGCGCTGCGTTACGAGGGGTGGCAGGTGCGCAGCGCCGGGGACGGGGCCGGCGCGGTGCGGGCCGCCCGGGAGTTCCGGCCCGACGCGGTCATCCTCGACATCATGCTGCCCGACATGGACGGGCTGGCCGTGCTCGGACGGCTGCGGCGCGAACTCCCGGACGTGCCCGTGCTGTTCCTCACCGCCAAGGACGCAGTCGAGGACCGGATCGCGGGGCTCACCGCCGGCGGCGACGACTACGTCACCAAGCCGTTCTCGCTGGAAGAGGTCGTGGCCCGGCTGCGCGGGCTCATCCGCCGCTCCGGCAGCGCGACCGTACGGAGCGAGTCGCTGCTCGTCGTCGGGGACCTCACGCTCGACGAGGACAGCCACGACGTCACCCGGGGCGGGGTGAACATCCACCTCACCGCGACCGAGTTCGAGCTGCTGCGCTATCTGATGCGCAACCCGCGCCGGGTGCTCAGCAAGGCGCAGATCCTCGACCGGGTCTGGTCGTACGACTTCGGCGGCCAGGCGAACGTGGTGGAGCTGTACATCTCGTATCTGCGGCGGAAGATCGACGCGGGGCGGTCGCCGATGATCCACACCCGGCGTGGGGCCGGGTACCTCATCAAGCCCGGTGAGTGAAAGCCGTCCCTGGGCACCCGGGCGCCGCCCCTGGACACCTGGGCGCCGCCCCTCGGCACTCGCACGCCGCCCCCGGGCACTCGGACGCCGCCCCTCGGCACCCGGGCGGCGTCCCTGGACGCTGCGGACGCGGCTCGTCGTCTCCGCCGTCGCGCTGATCGCCGTCGTCGCCGCCGTGATCGGTACGGTCACGGTCATCGGGATGCGCTCCAACCTCCAGCGGCAGCTGGACGACTCGCTGCGCCCCGCCGTGGAGCACGCGCAGCGCAGCCCCGGGCCGTCCTCCCTCGCGACCGGAGCTCCGGTGTTCGTGGCCGGGCCGGGGCAGCCGCTCGGCACGGTCGGGGCGCGCACCGAGCCCGACGGGCAGCTGGTCAGCGGCGCCCGGAGCATCCGGGGCGAGCCGGGCGAGCCCCGCTCAAGCGTCACCACGCTCACCGCCGAGCAGGTGCGCGCGCTCGGCTCGGTGCCCAAGGACGTGCGGGTGCACACCCTCTCGGTGCCGGGCCTGGGCTCGTACCGGGCGGTCTGGTCGATGGACGGGACCGTCGTGCTCGGGTTCCCGCTCAAGGACGTCGAGTCGACGGTGAACAACCTGGTCGTCGTCATCGTGTGGGTGACCGCCGCCGGTCTGGTGGCCGCCGGGATCGCGGGCGCCGCGATCGTCGGCGTCGCGCTGCGCCCGCTGCGCCGGGTCGCCGCGACCGCCACCCGGGTCTCCGAACTGCCGCTCCACAGCGGCGAGGTGGCCCTGCACGAACGCGTCCCGGACGCCGAGGCCGACCCCCGTACCGAGGTCGGGCAGGTCGGGGCGGCACTCAACCGGATGCTGGGGCACGTCGGCTCCGCGCTGGCCGCGCGGCAGGAGAGCGAGACGCGCGTACGGCAGTTCGTCGCCGACGCCAGCCATGAGCTGCGCACCCCGCTCGCGTCCATTCGCGGGTACGCGGAGCTCACCCGGCGCGGTACGGAGGAGGTCGGGCCCGCGACCCGCCACGCGCTCGGGCGCGTCGAGGCGGAGGCCCAGCGGATGACCGGGCTTGTGGAGGATCTGCTGCTGCTCGCCCGGCTGGATGCCGGACGCCCGCTCTCGTATGAGAGCACTGATCTCTCACCGTTGGTCGTGGACGCGGTGAGCGACGCGTGGGCGGCCGGGCAGGGGCACGTCTGGCGCCTCGACCTGCCCGACGACCTGCCCGACGACCTGTCCGGCGAAGCGTCCGACGGCCTGTCCGACGGCCTGTCCGACGGCCTGCCTCGCGACCTGCCGGACGATCTGTCCGAGGGCCTGCCCCACGAACTGCCCCTCGACCTGCCCGACGACCTGCCCGACGGCCTGCCCGGTGACCCCGTCACCGTCCTCGGCGACGCGCCCCGCCTCCACCAGGTCCTCGTCAATCTGCTCGGCAACGCCCGGACCCACACGCCCCCCGGCACCACCGTCACCGCGCGCGTGGCGCGCCAGGGCGCGTGGGCCGTGCTCGAAGTGGAGGACGACGGTCCGGGCATCCCGCCCGCACTCCTGCCGCACGTCTTCGAGCGGTTCGCTCGCGGCGACGCCTCCCGGTCCCGGGCGCACGGCTCGACCGGGCTCGGGCTCGCCATCGTGCAGGCGGTGGTGGCCGCGCACGGCGGCCGCGTCTCGGTGCGCTCGGCCCCCGGCAGCACGGTCTTCAGCGTCCACCTGCCCCGTACGGCCGGCCACCGCACCCACTCACAGCCTGCCCACAGTCGCACCACACAGGTGTGACAGCGGCCCTCGCGAGGGTCGGTGGCATGCGAACCGACATCTCCGTGGGCACCCTGCCGGCACGGGAGCACCTGCCCGTCGGTGCGGCGGGCGGGCCCGTACTCGACGTGGTGATCCCCGTCTACAACGAGGAGCGGGACCTGGAACCGTGCGTGCGCCGGCTCCGGAAGCACCTCGCGCGCACCTTCCCGTACGCGTTCCGGATCACCGTCGCCGACAACGCCTCCACCGACCGTACGCCCGAGGTCGCGGCGCGCCTCGTCCGCGAGATCGAGGGCGTACGCCACGTCCGGCTCGAACAGAAGGGGCGCGGGCGGGCGTTGCGGACCGTGTGGTCGGCCTCGGACGCGCCGGTGCTGGCCTATATGGACGTGGACCTGTCCACCGACCTGAACGCGCTGCTCCCGCTGGTCGCCCCGCTGATCTCGGGCCACTCCGACCTCGCGATCGGCTCCCGCCTCAGCCGGGCCTCGCGGGTGGTGCGCGGGCCCAAGCGGGAGTTCATCTCGCGCGCGTACAACCTGATCCTCAAGTCGTCGCTCGCGGCGCGCTTCTCGGACGCGCAGTGCGGGTTCAAGGCGATACGGCGGGACGTGGCCGAGCGGCTGCTGCCGATGGTCGAGGACACCGGCTGGTTCTTCGACACCGAGCTCCTGGTGCTCGCCGAGCGGGCCGGGCTGCGTATCCACGAGGTGCCGGTGGACTGGGTCGACGATCCGGACTCGACCGTCCACATCGTGCGGACGGCGACCGACGACCTCAAGGGCGTGTGGCGGGTCGGGCGCGCCCTCGCCGTCGGCGCGCTCCCCCTGGACCGGCTCGCGCGCCCGTTCGGAGACGACCCGCGCGACCGCGCGATCAGCGGCGTACCGGGTGGGCTCGCCCGCCAGCTCGTCGGCTTCTGCGTGATCGGCGCGCTCTCCACGCTCTTCTACCTCGGCCTCTACTCGCTCTTCCGGTCCGGCACGGGTCCCCAAGTGGCCAATGCCGCCGCCCTGTTGGTGTCTGCCGTCGCCAACACCGCCGCCAACCGGAGGCTCACCTTCGGCGTACGGGGACGGGACCGCGCGATGCGCCACCAGGCACAGGGGCTCGTCGTCTTCGCGATCGGGCTCGCCCTCACCAGCGGCTCGCTCGCGGCCCTGGGCGCCGCGAACGGCGACCCCTCGCACTCCACCGAGGTGACGGTCCTGGTGGCGGCGAACCTGGCGGCCACCGTGCTGCGCTTCCTGCTCTTCCGCGCCTGGGTCTTCCCGGACCGCGCCCCCTCCCCGACTTACCCGAAGGACGCCACCCGATGACCACGACCTCGTATCCGGCCGGCCCGCACGAAGGCGGCGCGCATGACGGCGGTGCTCACCAGGGCGGTGCTGACCAGGGCGGCGCGCACCAGGGCGGCGCTCACGGCCGGGCCGCCGCGGCCCGGAGCAAGGCCGTGGCGGGCCGGCTGTGGCGCGGCCGCACCGACGACCCGGCCTGGGTGCGCCCCGCCTTCCTCGGTCTCCTCCTGCTCACCCTCCTCGCCTACCTCTGGAACCTCAGCGCCTCCGGCTACGCCAACTCCTTCTACTCGGCGGCCGTCCAGGCGGGCGGCGAGAGCTGGAAGGCGATGTTCTTCGGCTCGCTGGACTCCGCGAACGCCATCACCGTCGACAAGCCCCCGGCGGCGCTCTGGCCGATGGCGCTCTCCGTACGGCTCTTCGGCCTAGGCTCCTGGCAGATCCTGCTGCCCGAGGTGCTGATGGGGGTGGGCACGGTGGCGGTGCTGTACGCGGCCGTACGGCGCCGGTTCAGCCCGGCGGCGGGCCTGATCGCGGGCGCGGTGCTGGCGCTCACCCCGGTCGCCGCGCTGATGTTCCGCTTCAACAACCCGGACGCGCTGCTCGCCCTGCTGATGACGGTGATCGTCTACTGCGTGCTGCGCGCGCTGGAGGGCGCGCGGACGAAGTGGCTGGTGTGGGCGGGTGTGGCCGTCGGCTTCGCGTTCCTGACGAAGACCCTTCAGGCGTTCCTGATCCTGCCGCCCCTCGCCGTGCTGTACGCGGTGTGCGCGCCCACGACCGTACGCAAACGCCTCGGCCAGCTCGCCCTCTCCGGGCTGGCGACGGTGGTGTCCGGCGGCTGGTGGGTGGCGGTCGTGGAGCTGTGGCCCGCGTCCTCGCGCCCGTACATCGGCGGCTCGCAGAACAACTCCTTCCTGGAGCTGACCTTCGGCTACAACGGCCTCGGCCGGATCAACGGCGACGAGACCGGCAGCGTGGGCGGCGGCGGTGGAGGCGGTGGAGGCGGCGGCCGGGGAGGCGGTGGCTGGGGCACGACCGGCCTCGACCGGATGTTCGGCTCCGAGGTGGGGAGCCAGATCTCCTGGCTGCTGCCGGCCGCGCTGCTGCTGCTCGTCGCGGGCCTGGTGATCACCTGGCGGGGCAGGCGCACCGACACGGCTCGGGCGGCGTTCCTGGCCTGGGGCGGGGCGCTGCTGATGACCGCGGGGATCTTCAGCTTCATGGCGGGGATCTTCCACCAGTACTACACGGTCGCCCTCGCGCCCTATGTCGCCGCTCTGGTCGGCATGGGCGTGACGGTCCTGTGGGAGGAGCGGACCAGGATCGCGGTGGCGGCGACGCTGGGCGCGTCGGTGGCGCTGACGGCCTGGTGGTCGTACGTGCTGCTCGGCCGCACGCCCGACTATCTGCCGTGGCTGCGGTGGGCGGTGCTGGTGGGCGGCCTCGCCGCCGGCGCCGGGCTCGCCCTGGTGGGACGGCTGGACCGCAGGCTGGCGCTCGGCGCGGCCGGGGTGGGGCTGGTGGCGTCGCTGGCCGGGCCGTTCGCGTACTCGATGAGCACGTTGCAGACAGGCCACACGGGCTCGATCGTCACGGCGGGGCCGGCGGGGGCGTCCATGGGGGGCGGGCCCCGGGGGCTTGGCGGCGGGCGGTTCGGCGGTCCGGGGGGCGCGGGCAGGCAACTCGGCCAGGGCCAGGGCCAGGCTCAGGGTCAGGGTCAGGGCCAGGGCTCGCAGGGCGGTGGCGGGATGGTTCCGCCCGGCGGCGCCCCGCAGGGCGGCCGGAACGGCGCACCGCCCCAGCTTCCCGGTGGCCAGTTCCCCGGCGGCGGGCAGTTCCCGTTCCCCGGCGGCACCGGTGAACGCGGCGGACCCGGCGGCATGGGCGGCCTGCTCAACGGCGCCCAGGTCAGCGCCAAGGCGAAGGCGATGCTCAAGACGGACGCGGGCAGCTACACCTGGGTCGCGGCGGCGGTCGGCTCACAGAACGCGGCCAGCTACCAACTCGCCACCGAGAAGCCGGTCATGGCGATCGGCGGCTTCAACGGCAGCGACCCGTCGCCCACGCTCGCGCAGTTCAAGAAGTACGTGGCCGAGGGGAAGATCCACTACTTCATCGGCGGAGGCGGCGGCATGATGGGCGGCCCCGGTGGCGCGAGCGGTGGCAGCTCCATCACCAGCTGGGTGACGGCGACCTTCACCAAGGTGACGGTCGGCAGCGCCACGTTCTACGACCTGACGGCGCCCGCGAAGTAGCGGCGCGGAGGGCTGAGCAAGGCCGGTGGGCCGGGACATCGATCCCGGCCCACCGGCCTTTTCGCGTAAGGGAATCGCACACCGCACCGCGCCCTCCCACGCCACCACCCGGGAAAAGAGCTTTACACCGTACAAGACCCTCCTCTACGGTGTACGACAACATCCCCATACGCTGTACAACAACTCCTCAAGGAGCCCGTATGACGGCCACGGCCGCCGCCGACACATCGGCCGCCCCCACGGGGCACCCGCAGCGCTGGCTGATCCTGGGTGTCATCTGCCTGGCTCAGCTCACCGTGCTGCTCGACAACACCGTTCTGAACGTCGCGATCCCCTCCCTGACCACGTCGGTCGGGGCCTCGACAGCCGACATCCAGTGGATGATCAACGCGTACTCGCTCGTCCAGTCCGGACTGCTGCTCACCGCGGGCAGCGCGTCCGACCGCTACGGCCGCAAGAAGATGCTGGCGGCCGGGCTCGCGCTCTTCGGCATCGGCTCGCTGGCGGCCGGACTCTCCCAGAGCGCCGGGCAGTTGATCGCCGCCCGCGCCGGTATGGGCGTCGGCGGCGCGCTCCTGATGACCACCACGCTCGCCGTCGTCGTGCAGATCTTCGACAACGAGGAGCGGGTGAAGGCCATCGGCCTGTGGGCCACGGTCAACTCGCTCGGCTTCGCCGCCGGGCCGCTGATCGGCGGTCTCATGCTCGACCACTTCTGGTGGGGCGCGATCTTCCTGGTCAACATCCCGGTCGCGGCGATCGGCCTGGTGGCCGTGCTCGTCCTGGTCCCGGAGTCGAAGAACCCGCTGGGCGACCGGCCGGACCTGCTCGGCGCGCTGCTCTCGACGATCGGCATGACCGGAGTGGTGTACGCGATCATCTCGGGCCCGGGCCACGGCTGGACGTCGGCGCACGTACTGGCCTCGGCCGGGGTGGGCCTGGTGTTCCTGGCCGCGTTCGCCCGCTGGGAGCTGTCGATCCCGTACCCGATGCTGGACATGCACTTCTTCCGGAACCAGAAGTTCACCGGCGCGGTCGCGGGCTCGATCCTGGTCGCGTTCGGCATGGGCGGCTCGCTGTTCCTGCTGACCCAGCACCTCCAGTTCGTGCTCGGGTACGGGCCGTTGGAGGCGGGTCTGCGTACGGCGCCGCTGGCGCTGAGCGTGGTCGCGCTGAACGTGGCGGGGGTGGGCGCGCGGCTGCTGCCCAAGCTGGGTACGCCGAAGACGATCGCGGTCGGCATGGCGGCGAACGCGGCCGGGCTCGCGACGATAGCGCTGCTGGGCCGCGAGCACTACAGCGGCATGCTGCTCGGCCTCGTGGTGATGGGCGCGGGCATCGCCGTCTCGATGCCGGCCATGGCCAACACGCTGATGAGCGCGATCCCGCCGGAGAAGGCGGGCGTGGGCGCGGGCGTCAACGGCACGCTGGCGGAGTTCGGCAACGGGCTCGGCGTGGCCGTGCTCGGCGCGGTCCTCAACTCGCGCTTCGCGGCGCTGGTCCCGTCGGTGGTGGGCGCGGCCTCGCTCCCGGCGGCGCTGGCGGCGGCGGACGGCGGGGCCGAACGCGCCCGGATCTCGGACGCGTTCGCCTCCGGCCTGCAGACCAGCCAGCTGGTCGGGGCGGCGGCGGTGCTGGCGGGAGGTCTGCTGGCGGCGGCGCTGCTCGCCAGGGCGGAGCGCGCTGACGCGCCGGTGGAGCCTGTGCCCGCGGCATAGCATCTACGGAACGTCCATGGGGCGGACGGCAGCATTCCGCTGTGCTGTGCCTGCCGTACCGCCCCACTCGACCACCGCCGCAGGAAACGCCGTACGACTGTCATACGTATACGTATACGTATTCGTACAGACAGTCCGACGACCCCGAGGAGGGCACGCCATGGTGTCGGCAGCCGACCGCGCGAAGAATCCGACGCGTACCAGCGTGTGGCTGGAGGGCGGCAAACCGGCGGCCCGCGTCCGCCGGAGCGACCAGCCGGCGACCGCGTCCTCCCTCGACCGGGACAGGATCATCGAGGAGTCGGTGCGCCTGCTGGACGCGGAGGGCCCGGCGAAGTTCTCCATGCGCCGGCTCGCGGGCGAGCTCGGGGTCACCGCGATGTCCCTGTACTGGTACGTGGACACCAAGGACGACCTGCTGGAACTCGCCCTGGACTCGGTGTTCGGGGAGTTGCGGGTGCCGGACGTGGAGGGGGCGGGGGCGGACGCGGACTGGCGGGACCAGCTGCGCGAACTCGCCGTGAGCTACCGCTCGGTCATGGTCCGCCACCCCTGGGTGTCGCCGCTGGTCGGCCGCTACCTCAACATCGGGCCGAACTCGATGGAGTTCGCGAACGCCGCGCAGAAGATCCTCAGCCGCTCGGGGCTGCCCGCCCACGGCATCACCGGGGGCCTCTCCGCCGTCTTCCAGTTCGTGTACGGCTTCGGCACGATCGAGGGCCACTTCGTCGCGCGCTGCGCGGAGGCCAGGGTCACCCAGGACGAGTACTTCGCCCAGGCGATGGGCGCACTGCGCGAACGCCCCGACTTCCACGAGGCGATGGAGCTCTCGCAGGAGCTGATGGAGGCGCGGGGCGGGGACACGGTGGAGGAGATGCGGGAACGGGACTTCGTGTTCGCGCTGGATATTCTGATCGCGGGGATCGAGGCGAAGCGGGCGCGGTAGCCGGGGTGGGGGGAGCCCCCACCCCGCCCCTTCCCTAAACCCTCCGGGGGTGGGGGAGGGTGGAGGTGGCTCTCCCGGGGGCTGAGCCCCCGGACCCCGTTTGCGGGGCCTGCGGCCCCTGCACCCCGCTCCGGGGCTCCGCCCTGGACCCCGCTCCTCAAACGCCGGAGGGGCTGGGTTTTGCGGTCCCGCTTCTTGCCCGCAGGAGGGGGCTGGGTGTGCGGCCCCGCCTCATGTCCGCTGGAGGGGCTGGGGTTGCCGTCGCCCTTCAGGGGTGCGGGGAACTGCGCGACCAGCCCCCACCGGCCCGTAGACGAACCGGGGACCCGGGGGCGCAGCCCAGACCCACCACCCGCCGCCCGTCCAGGCGAGGAGGCACCTGGATCGCAGGCGGAGGAAGTTCAGGCTCAGCCCTCGACTGTGATGCGCCACAGAGGCGCCGCGTACTGGTCGGGGCTGCGGCTGATCAGGAGTTGCCGTAGCTCGTCGCGGTGGGTGGCGTTGAGGTGCAGGGCCTCCGTGATGTGGCGGAACGTCGTGTGGGTGGCTCCGCGGGACCGGGCCTCGGCCTCGAACTCGGCGGCTTGGGCCAGCACGGTCTGCGGGTCGAGCTTCGTGAGGGTGGGGCGGCCCAGACGGGCCGCCTTCTCGCGTTCGTAGTCGATCTCCGAGTGGCCGCAGATTTCGCGGCAGTGCCGTTCCGCCTCGGTCAGGCTGGTCGTCGCCATGGTGGCGCGGGCCAGTTGGTTGCGGTTGAGGGCTTCGTCCAGGTCGACCTCGTGAACGGTGGGGCCCTCGTCCGTCAGGGGGACGGCGAGCCCCGCGTCTCGTACCTCGCAGACTCCCCGTACGCCTCGGGCGGTCGCCGCCAGCATCGCCGTCGCCTCGGACGGGTGCCACTCGAGGACCGGGCTGATCCGTTCGACGTCCCGGGACGTGAAGGTATGGACGAGCGTGCCGAACAGGGGGCGTAGATCGCCGACGGGGAGCTCGCCGTCCAGGCCCGGGCCCGCCACCAGAAGCCGGATGGGGGCGTTCACCTGGCAGCACGCGGCGAGCGTGAGAGCGTCGGCCAGCGGGCTCTTCAGCGTCGGCTCGTCGCCTCGGGCCAGGACGTCGCCGCCCACGTCCAGGAGATCGATCGAGGTGGGTGACAGGTGGCGGACCAGGTCTTCGAGCTGACGCGTGATGCCTTCGGCACCGTCGTGCGGGTCGATGAGCGCGAAGGTGTGCGGCAGTTCCGCCGCCAGTCGGGGGAGGGTTGAGCCTGCGGGTGCGATCGGGCGGGCTGTCGCCGGCACGGTCCGTACAGCCGGTGTGAGCTGGACGAGACCGGTGAAGTTCTCCGCTGCCCGGGGGCCCGGGACCGGATCGATCAGGAGGCGGTCCCACGCGTACGTGAGGATCACCGCCCGGTCCTCGTCGCCGTAGACAGCGGCGTCGAGCATCGCGGCGGCAACCGCGTCGCCCCCGCCTCCCGCCGCGACGATCAACCTCGTCATGTGCTCAAGCCTACGGGCGCAAGGGGCACAAAAAGCGGGGCGGCAGGCCGTCCCCTGCCTGCCGCCCCTGTCGGGTGCCTCCGCTCAGGGGCACCCGAGTCCGGTTACTTCCCCGCCGACGGCGCCTGCTCCGACCGCGAGGACTTCAGCGCGACCTCCTTGATGAAGAGCGTCACGAAGAAGGCGAGGAGGGCGCACGGCGCGGCGTAGAGGAAGACGTCGGCCACGCCGTGGCCGTACGCGCTCTCCATCACCGTGCGCAGCGGCGCGGGCAGCTTGTCGAGGTCGGGGATGCCCCCGCCGCCGCCCTGGGCCATGCCCGCCGCCTTGGGGCCGAGGTCGGTCAGGCCGTCCTTGACGTAGTGGGTGACCCGGTTCGCCATCACGGCGCCCAGGGCGGAGACGCCGACCGCGCCGCCCAGCGACCGGAAGAACGTCACCACGGACGAGGCCGAGCCGAGGTCGGCCGCGGAGACCTGGTTCTGCGTGCACAGCACCAGGTTCTGCATCATCATGCCGATGCCGAGGCCCATCAGCGCCATGTAGATCGCGATGTGCCAGTACGCCGTGTCGTACCGCATCGTGCCCAGCAGCGCGAGACCCGCCGTGACCAGGACACCGCCGCTCACCAGCCACGCCTTCCAGCGGCCGGTCTTCGTGATGACCTGGCCGGAGACCGTGGAGGAGATGAACAGGCCGCCGATCATGGGGATGGTCAGCACGCCCGACATCGTCGGGGACTCGCCGCGCGCCAGCTGGAAGTACTGGCTGAAGAACACCGTTCCGGAGAACATCGCCACGCCGACGAAGAGCGAGGCGAGCGAGGCGAGCGTGATCGTCCGGTTGCGGAACAGCCGCAGCGGGATGATCGGCTCGGCCGCCTTCGACTCCACGTACACGAAGACCGCACCGAGCAGCACCGAGCCGCCGACCATCGCCGCCGTCTGCCAGGACACCCAGTCGTACTTGTCGCCCGCGAACGTCACCCACACCAGCAGCAGCGAGACCGCCGCGCTGATGAAGAACGCGCCCGCCCAGTCGACCTTCACCTCGCGCTTCACGACCGGCAGCTTCAGGGTCTTCTGCAACACGATCAGCGCGATCACCGCGAACGGGACGCCTACGTAGAAGCACCAGCGCCAGCCCAGCCAGTCGGTGTCCGTGATCACGCCGCCGAGCAGCGGACCGCCGACCGTCGCGACCGCGAACGTGGCACCGAGGTAGCCGCTGTACCGGCCGCGCTCACGCGGCGCGATCATCGCGGCCATGATGATCTGGGCGAGCGCGGAGAGACCGCCGACGCCGATGCCCTGGACGACGCGGCAGGCGATCAGCATGCCCGCGTTCTGGGAGAGCCCGGCCACCACCGAGCCGCTGACGTAGATCACCAGGGCTATCTGGACCAGCAGCTTCTTGCTGAACAGGTCGGAGAGCTTGCCCCACAGCGGCGTGGTCGCGGTCATCGCCAGCAGCGAGGCCGTGACCACCCAGGTGTACGCGGACTGGCCGCCGCCCAGATCGCCGATGATCTGCGGAAGGGCGTTGGAGACGATGGTCGAGGACAGGATGGCGACGAACATGCCGAGCAGCAGCCCGGACAGCGCCTCCATGATCTGCCGGTGAGTCATCGGCGCGCCACCTTCGGAGGGGTGTCCTCCGTGGGCGGTGCGGCCGTCCCGCACACCGGCCGGTGTGGATGTAGCCATGAACTTCCTTCTCTTCTAGGCCTGCTGGACCTGCTGGACCTGCTGGACCTGCTTGTCCTGTTGGGCCTGTGGGGTGGCGGGTGTACGGGCGAGGGGGGCCTCGCGGCAGTCGAAGCTCTCTCTGAGCCGGGCGAGCATGCCGTTCAGCTGTCCGACCTCGTCGTCGGACCAGTCCCGCAGCGTGCGGGCGAACATGTCCGCGGTGCGCCGCCCGAGCTCGTCGAGCATGTCCCGACCGGCGGGGGTGAGCCGCAGGATCCGGGAGCGCTTGTCCAGCGGGTCCGGGTCGCGCTCGATCCAGCCGCGCACGGCGACGTGCGTGACGTGACGACTGGTCACCGACATGTCCACGTCGAGGAGTTCGGCGAGTCTGCTGATCCGCATCTCGCCGTGGCGGCCGAGGAGCGTGAGCACGGCGGCGGACCCGGCCGGGCACTCGGCCGGCAGGATCCGGCCGAGCCCGCGCTTGACGGCCCCGATGGCGCTGAGCTGCCGGGCCAGCTCCTCATAGTGGCTCTGCGCGGCCATCGGGCTCCTCTGGTCCTGTCGACCTCGATCATTCGTTGCTTAGGGCAACCATACGGGTGATTGGTTGCTGCAGGCAAGCTAATGGGGGGAGGGGCCGGGCAAAGTGCGCGTAAAGGATTCACATATGGGAAGTCAATGCGCAGGTGGGAGGGGTCGGGCGGCCCTCGCGCCCCCTGTGCGTACGCCGTGAGCGTGTGGTGTGCGTGCCCGGGGCTCACGGGGGCGGGGGTTGGGCGGAACCCGGGACTTCGCTAGGGTCCCGTGCATGGCACACAACACCCCGGGCCCCGAGGGCAACTACGACCCCGCGGGCAGCACGCAGATGTTCCGCGCCTTCGTCGACGAGGGCGCGCCGCAGGGCCGCCAGGCGGCGACCCCGGCTGCGGCGCCGGCCGGTCCGCGCGTCGGCCTGATCGTCGGCATCGTCGTCGTACTCGCCGTCCTCGCCGGCGTCGCCTGGCTCGCGCTGGGCTGACGCCTTCTCCGTACGGTCTGCATGGCCCGTACGACCTGTAGGCCCGTATGGCCTGTACGGCGTACGGCCCTGTACGGCGCCGGCCCTGCAACTCCGTACTCCCGTACGACCCCATCGAGGCCCGTTCCGTCACCGCCAGTCGGCTGTGACGGAGCGGGTCTCGATGTGCATGCCGAGCGGTACGCGCCAGGAGTCGACGCAGACGGTGTACGTACGTGCCGTCGCGGTGCGCGCCGCTACGGGCGCGAGGGGCTGGGTCGAGGTGATCGTCGCCCAGTCGACGCCGAGCAGGCCGATGATGTGGGTGGCGAAGGTGAGCGTGCCCGGCTTGGTGGGGGTGCCGCCGGTGTTGTGGAGCGGGAGGGTGACGTTTTCGCACCAGCGGGTGGGGGTGGGAGTGGGGGTTCGGGCCGGGGTGCCGAGGGTCAGGGCGGCGGGGGTGGGGCTGGGGGTGGTGGTGCCGCCACCTGTGCCGCCGTCTGTGCCGGTTCCGCCTCCGGATGGGCTTCCGCCTGTGGTGCTTCCGCCTGTGGCGCTTCCACCGCCGGGCGTGCCGGTGCCGCCGCCTGTGGTGGCTCCGCCTCCGGGTGTGTCGCCGGTGCTTCCGGGTGTGCCGGTGCCGCCTTGGGCGGTGCCGCTTGCCGTTGGGCCGCCTCCACCCGCGGCTGAACCTGCGCCGTTTGCGGCGGTGCCGCCGCTGGCTCCGCCCGTACCACCGTTGCTGTGGGCCTTCGTGCCGCTCGGGGATGGGGATCGGACTTTCCCGTCCCGCCCGGCAGCGTTACTCCCGTCCCCCGCCGTGGCTCCCGCCCCGTCCAGCGGGACCAGCTCCACCTTGCCGTGGGGCGGTACCGCCTTGCTCGACGGGGCCTCCGTGCCCACGGCCACGTACGGCTTGCCGCCCTCCCCGCCGCAGGCGGCCAGCGTGCCGCCCAGCGCGAGCGTGGCGGCCGCCGATATGCCGATCAACGCAGCACGTCGCATCGCGCCAGTGTTGCTGACGGAGCGTCAATTGTGAACCCCGGGACGGGCCGGGGCGTGCGCGAGCGTGCTGGCCCGCGCACGCGAGGTTCCGCAGCCGGGGGGAGGAGGGGTCGACGGTCGGGCCGCGGTGGCTAGTCCGCGATCAAGCCCTCCCGTAGCTGTGCCAGCGTCCGGGTCAGCAGGCGGGAGACGTGCATCTGGGAGATGCCCACCTCCTCGCCGATCTGGGACTGCGTCATGTTCGCGAAGAAGCGGAGCATGATGATCTGGCGTTCCCGCGGGGGGAGTTTGGCCAGGAGCGGCTTGAGAGACTCGCGGTACTCGACGCCCTCCAGGGCCGCGTCCTCGTAGCCGAGGCGGTCCGCGAGGGAGCCCTCGCCGCCGTCGTCCTCGGGGGAGGGGGAGTCGAGGGAGGAGGCCGTGTACGCGTTGCCGACCGCCAGGCCGTCCACCACGTCCTCTTCCGAGACGCCCAGGACCGCCGCCAGCTCCGGGACCGTGGGCGAGCGGTCGAGCTTCTGGGCCAGCTCGTCGCTCGCCTTGGTCAGGGCCAGGCGCAGTTCCTGGAGGCGGCGCGGCACCCGCACCGACCAGCTCGTGTCGCGGAAGAAACGCTTGATCTCACCGACCACCGTCGGCATCGCGAACGTCGGGAACTCCACGCCCCGTTCGCAGTCGAACCGGTCGATCGCCTTGATCAGGCCGATCGTGCCGACCTGGACGATGTCCTCCATCGGCTCGTTGCGGGAGCGGAACCGCGCCGCCGCGTACCGCACCAGCGGCAGGTTGAGCTGGATCAGGGTGTCGCGTACGTACGTACGCTCCGGGCTCTCCGCGCTGCCCAGCGCGGCCAGCCGCAGGAACAGGGAGCGGGAGAGCGTGCGGGTGTCCAGCGGTTCGTGGGACCCCGTCGTGCTCGTCGACTCGCGCCGGGGGGCGGTGACGATGACGGGGGCCGGCGGGGCGGCGGTGTCGAGCGTGCCCAGCGCGTCGAGCGTGTCGAGCGCGCCAGGCGCGTCGAGCGTGCCAGGCGTGCCGAGCGCGAGCGCCTCGGGGGGACCGGGCACGGCGCCGGTGTCGATGGCTTCCGAACTCTCGCGCACATCGGGCGCGGGCACGCTCTTCATGAGCGTGAGCACCTGCACCTTCGAGCTGCCCTGTTCTGCGGACATGCCACCCCCTTGAGGTCGCGGACGGTCGCGGTGGCCACGACCATCGGAGGAACGCAGCCTCCACCTGAATACCGGAGGCGGAGCTGCGGCAAACGCGGTTCCAGCAGAATGTCACATGTCGGCAACACGCTGTAGTGACATGTCGACAAGTCCAGGGTGGATACGCGCAGTTAGCAGGGGGTGTGCCGATTTCACCGCCGGATTGTTCACCCAAAGGTGGATCACCCGATCCGGTTACGCCTCGATTCGATTTGCGGATCGCAATCGGGCGAAGCTCCTGGCCAGCAGCCGGGACACATGCATCTGGGACACGCCCAGCTCCTGGCTGATCTGGGACTGCGTCAGGTTGCTGTAGTAGCGGAGCATCAGGATCCGCTGCTCGCGTTCGGGCAGTTGTACGAGGAGGTGGCGGACCAGGTCGCGGTGTTCGACCCCGGCCAGTGCCGGGTCCTCGTAGCCGAGGCGGTCGAGCAGGCCCGGCAGGCCGTCGCCCTCCTGGGCCGCCTCCAGGGAGGTCGCGTGGTACGAGCGGCCCGCCTCGATGCAGGCGAGCACCTCGTCCTCGCCGATCTTCAGCCGGTCGGCGATCTCGGCGGTCGTGGGCGAGCGGCCATGAAGGGTCGTCAGGTCCTCGGTGGCCCCGTTGACCTGGACCCAGAGCTCGTGGAGGCGGCGCGGGACGTGGACGGTGCGCACGTTGTCGCGGAAGTACCGTTTGATCTCGCCGACCACCGTCGGCATGGCGAAGGTCGGGAACTGCACCCCGCGCTCCGGGTCGAACCGGTCGATCGCGTTGATCAGGCCGATCGTGCCGACCTGGACCACGTCCTCCATCGGCTCGTTGCGGGAGCGGAACCGCGCCGCCGCGTACCGCACCAGCGGCAGGTTCGCCTCGATCAGCGCCCCGCGCACCCGGTGGTGCTCCGGCGTGCCCGGCACCAGGCCCTTGAGCTGCCCGAAGAGGACCTGGGTGAGCGCCCGGGTGTCCGCGCCCCTGCTGCTGGTCCGTACGGGGGCCCGGTGGCCCTCGGGGGGCTCCTGGGGCTCGTTCTGGGGCGGCACTTGAGGTGCGGTACTGGCCGGCACGGTCAACGCCACCCCTTTGAGTTCACTGCCCGGTCAACGTCGTGGTCAACGTCGCGGTCAACGTCATGGTCAATGTCGCGGTCAACTTCGGTCGAACCATCGTCGACTCATCCGTCAAAAGCGGTCATAGCATCACAAGACATGTCCACTGTGTGCAAGCACCGTATAACCACGTGTTGAGGGCAAGTTGGGCACCGGGCCCGTGCGGCGCCCGCTCCCGGGCACGCGAAAGGCCCCGCACCGGGTGGTGCGGGGCCTTTCGGCGTACCGGCTCAGAACGGGTAGTCGGCGATCACCCAGGTGGCGAACTCGCGCCACTGCGCGGCCGCCGCCTGGTGGGCCGGGTGTTCGAGGTAACGCTTCAGCGCGTCCGCGTCCTCGACCGCCGAGTTGATGGCGAAGTCGTACGCGATGGGCCGGTCGGTGATGTTCCAGGCGCACTCCCAGAACCTCAGCTCGGGGACGACCCCGTCCAGTTCCTCGAACGCCTTCACGCCGGCGGCGACGCGCGCCTCGTCGCGCTCCACGCCTTCGTTGAGCTTGAAGAGGACCAGATGGCGGATCATGTGTGCTCCTTGCCGTACGTACGTGTCAGCGCCCCCGCCGATCGTACGAGCAGGGCTTGGCGGCTCAGCGGACCAGCTCGGTCATGAACTGGCCTATCCCCTTCGCGGCGGAGGAGATCCCCTCGAACCCCGTCTGGACCATCCCGGCGGCCTCCACGGGCGAGGTGATGATCGTGTACAGCACGAAGACGACAGCGCAATAGAGCAGGACCTTCTTCACGTCCACGTGCGTGCACCCTCCCCGGCTCCCCTGTGCGCTCGCGAGAGTCTAACCAACATCACTTCCGCCGTCCCCACCCAGTCTTCAAGGGCCAAGAGCCAAGGGCGTGCGGACCGGGGCCGGGCGCGCAAGAAGGGCCCCGACGCTGTCGGGGCCCTTCTGAGAGCGGTAGCGGAGGGATTTGAACCCTCGGTGACTTGCGCCACACTCGCTTTCGAGGCGAGCTCCTTCGGCCGCTCGGACACGCTACCGAGAGAGAGCTTAGCCCAAGGTGGCCCGTGGTTTGAAATCCGTATGCGGCGACGGGGGTGAGACGTGGGTCACCACCGGGGCGGCATGGGGTCGGCGGCCCGTCAGCCGCCCGTCGGCGGTTTCGGAAGAAGGCGGTCGGCGGTTTCGGAAGAAGGCGGTCAGCGGTCCCGGAAGAAGGCCGTCAGCTGGCGGGAGCACTCCTCCTCCAGGACGCCCTGGATCACCTCGGGGCGGTGGTTGAGCCGACGGTCGCGCACCAGGTCCCAGAGGGACCCGGCCGCGCCCGCCTTCTCGTCGCGCGCCCCGTACACGACCCGTTCGACCCGGGACTGCACCAACGCGCCCGCGCACATGACGCACGGCTCCAGGGTCACCACGAGCGTGCAGCCGGTCAGCCGCCACTCGCCGGTCTCCCGCGCCGCCCGGCGCAGCGCGAGGATCTCCGCGTGCCCCGTGGGGTCGCCGGTGATCTCGCGCTCGTTGTGGGCGGTGGCGAGCACCGTGCCGGCCGCGGACAGCACGACGGCGCCGACCGGCACGTCACCGGCCAGCGCGGCCCGCCCGGCCTCCCCGAGGGCGGTGCGCATCGGCTCCGCCCAGGGGTCGCGTACGGGATCGTGCGCCGTGCTCACTAGCGCACGGCCTCCAGCACCTCGGCCGCGCCCAGCGCGTCGGCGATCTCCACCAGCGCGTCCGAGTCGAGCGTGAGCAGCTGGCCCTCGCTCACGCCGAGGTCCGCGAGGATCGCGGTGTCCCCGAGCGGGCCCGCGGGCACCGGGTCGAGGGCGTCCACGGCTTCGTCGTCCGGGTCCTCCTGTTCGTCGAGGTCGCCGTCCTCCGTGCCGTCGAGGTCCAGCGCGTCCAGGTCGACGGCGCTGTCCTCGGAGGCCGGATCGCGGCCGAGCAGTTCGTCGGTGAGGAGGATCTCCCCGTACGAGGAACGGGCGGCGGCTGCGGCGTTGGAGACGTAGATGCGCGGGTCCTCCTCGCCGTCAACGCGGACGACGCCGAACCAGACATCCTCCTGCTCGATGAAGACGAGCACCGTGTCGTCGGCCCCGTCGGCAGTGGCCTCCCGGGCCAGGTCGGCGAGGTCGGCGAGCGTCTCCACATCGTCGAGCTCCGTGTCGCTCGCTTCCCACCCGTCTTCGGTGCGCGCGAGCAGTGCGGCGAAGTACACCGTGACTCTCCCACTGGTCATAGGCGTGCCGGTTGGGGGTCCCCCCGGCCGTGGCTTCACTGGAATCGTTGCAGAAACAACGCCGTTGCGAGAGTTCTTCCGCGGTTGCGTTTCTCCGGTCGTCGCATCGGACGCGCTCCGCGTGTCCGTTCCTGTCGCTTCTCAGGTCACCAGCGGAAGGTTCGCATGCGCATGGCCTGGCGCATACGGGCCGCGCGGGCGCGGCGGGGCTGGACGCGGTCGCGCAGGGCCTTCGCCTCGTGCAGCTCGCGCAGGAACTGGGCGCGTCGGCGCCGCCGCTCGGCCGCCGTCTCGGGCCGCTCGTCGTCCGTACGGTCCAGTTGGGCCGGCTGTTTGCTGTCCCGCGTGCCGTCGCGCGTGCTGTCCTGCTTGTCCGCCTGCTTGTCCGCCATCAGTGGGCACCGCCCCGGGGGTGTGTCAGTCCCTCGTCAGTCCCTCCCACCTTCCCTCGGGTGGGTGGTTTGATGCCAGCGCGGACGGCGCGGGCTGCCCGTTCGCCCGGTTACTGTGGGGTTATGCGTCTCCACGTCGTCGACCACCCCCTGGTCGCCCACAAGCTCACCACCCTGCGCGACAAGCGCACCGACTCGCCGACCTTCCGGCGCCTCGCCGACGAGCTGGTCACCCTGCTCGCGTACGAGGCCACGCGCGACGTGCGCACCGAGCAGGTCGACATCGAGACCCCGGTGACCCCGACGACGGGCGTGAAGCTCTCGCACCCGCGTCCGCTGGTGGTCCCGATCCTGCGGGCCGGTCTCGGCATGCTGGACGGCATGGTCCGCCTGCTGCCGACCGCCGAGGTGGGCTTCCTGGGCATGATCCGCAACGAGGAGACCCTGGCGGCCTCCACGTACGCGACGCGCATGCCGGAGGACCTCTCGGGGCGCCAGGTGTACGTCCTGGACCCGATGCTGGCCACGGGTGGCACGCTGGTCGCGGCGATCAAGGAGCTCATCAAGCGCGGTGCGGACGATGTGACGGCGGTCGTCCTGCTCGCCGCGCCCGAGGGCGTCGAGGTCATGGAGCGCGATCTCGCGGGCACGCCGGTCACGGTCGTGACGGCGTCGGTGGACGAGCGGCTCAATGAGTACGGGTACATCGTGCCGGGGCTGGGGGATGCGGGCGACCGCATGTACGGCTCGGCGGAGTAACCAGGCCTTTCCCGGGGGCGCGGCCCCCGGGCCCCGTCGCGGGGCTCCGCCCCCCAGACCCCTTCACGGGGATTCGCCCCGGGCCCCTGTTCGTCTGCGGGTCGTCTTGGGCTGGTCGCGCAGTTCCCCGCGCCCCTGAAGGCCTGGTCGTTGTTTGTCCGCGGGTCGGTGGGGGCTTGTCGCGCCCGCGCGGCGGAGCCGCACATGTCACAGCCCCGCGCCCCTCAAATGCCGCTGCGCGGCATCCTTGGGGCGCCCCGAAGGGGCGTCTCTGGGGGCGCGGGGACCTGCGCGATCAGTCGCAGGCGGCCCGCCGACGGACGCGGAGTCGTGGTCAGCACTTGCCGGACGGTTGGGGTGCCGGGTTGCCCAGGGCTGCCAGGGCCGCTGTGGCCTGTTGGGCCGGGTCCAGGGTCTGGAAGGTCGTGCCCAGGATGAGGTCGACGTCCGGGGTCGTGCGGGCGTCCGTCTTCTGGGCCGCGCCCTTCAGCTGCGTACCCAGTACGGAGAACGCGCCCCGCGTCGCCCCGGGCGCGCCCAGCAGTATCCCGTTCCCGGTGACCTTCTTGTCGTACTCCTCCGGCGCGTTCCCCACCTTGCCGATGGCGAAGCCGCGCTTCTTGAGTTCGTCGGCCGTCTCCTTGGCGAGTCCGCCCCGCGGAGTCGCGTTGTAGACGTTCACCGTGATCTGGGCGGGTTTCGGAAGCGCGGCGGCCGCCGCGGCCGCGGTGGACGGCGACGGGCTCGGCGGGCAGTCGTGCTTGGCGGCCGCGGTCTTCTTCTTCGCGTCGTCCGACCCGCCGAAGACGTCGATGAGCTGGATCGTTCCCCAGCCGATCAGACCGAGGGCCACGACGGCGGCGACTGCCGCGAGCAGGAGCCGGCCGCGTCGGCGGGGGCGGCGCATCCTCGGGTACTTGTCACCCGTGATGCGGTACTTTCCGCCCATGCCGGGGGGAGTGAGCATGCTCATGTGCGCAGCGTAGTGCGGCCTGGTGGCGATGCCTACTAAATGATCAATGGATCGCGTCCGTATGAGCGGGAAAGAGCCCGAAAGGATCAGTCGCGACCGTTCCGGACGGGCGTCGACGGACGTCGACGGGGCGTCGACGAGTTGTCGGCGGGGCCGCCGGCGGGTTTGCTCAGTCCATTTCCAGCACGCGCGCGTGCAGCACCTGGCGCTGCTGGAGCGCCGCGCGCACCGCGCGGTGCAGCCCGTCCTCCAGGTAGAGGTCGCCCTGCCACTTCACGACGTGGGCGAAGAGGTCGCCGTAGAACGTGGAGTCCTCCGCGAGGAGGGTCTCCAAGTCGAGCTGGCCCTTCGTGGTGACGAGCTGATCGAGCCGGACCGGGCGCGGCGCGACGTCCGCCCACTGCCGGGTGCTTTCCCGGCCGTGGTCGGGGTACGGCCGCCCGCTTCCGATGCGCTTGAAGATCACACGGAAAGCCTACCGGGCAAGCGGCTCCGGGCGCAGCCATGGTGCGCGAGTGCGATCCTGGGCGGAGTGCCGCAAACCCGACATTGGGGGCTCGCCATGACCGACAGCGACGACACGCCGGGCGCGGCGGGGGGTGCGGCGGCGGGCGGAACGCCGGGTGCGGAGTCGGGTGTGGCGCCTGGTGCGGCGCCTGGTGCGGCCGGGGCCGCCGACGCCCCGCCGCCTCCTCCCGTACCGCCCGCCACGCCGTCCGCCACGACCCCCGCCGCTCCCCCGGCCGTCGCGACCTCCTCCGTCTCCCTCCCCGCCCCCGTCGCCGCCATCGCCACCGGGTACTCCTTCACCGGCCCCGCCCTGGAGCTCGGGGCCGTGCTCTGGGACGGGCGGTGTCACGCCGACGCGCCCGTACGCATCCCGCTCGCCATGCTCAACCGGCACGGTCTGGTCGCCGGGGCCACCGGGACCGGCAAGACCAAGACCCTCCAGCTCATCGCCGAGCAGCTGTCCGCGAACGGCGTGCCGGTCTTCCTCGCGGACGTGAAGGGTGATCTCTCCGGGATCTCCGCGCCGGGGCAGGACAACGCGAAGGTGCGGGAGCGGGCCGGGCAGGTCGGGCAGGCGTGGGAGGCGGCGGCCTTCCCGTGCGAGTTCTACGCGCTCGGCGGCATCGGCACCGGTGTCCCGCTGCGCGCCACGGTCACCGGCTTCGGGCCCGTACTCCTGTCGAAGGTGCTCCAGCTCAACCAGACACAGGAGCAGTCGCTCGGGCTGATCTTCCACTACGCCGACTCCAAGGGTCTGGAGCTGTACGACCTGAAGGACCTCAAGGCGGTCACCGGCTTCCTCGTCTCCGACGTCGGCAAGCCTGAGCTGAAGGGGATCGGCGGGCTGTCGTCGGCGACGGCCGGGGTGATCCTGCGGGCGATCACGACGTTCGAGCAGCAGGGGGCGGCCGAGTTCTTCGGTGAGCCGGAGTTCGACGTCACGGAGCTGCTGCGGGCGGCGCCGGACGGGCGCGGGCTGGTGTCCGTACTGGAGCTGCCCGCCGTCCAGGACAAGCCGCAGCTCTACTCCACATTCCTGATGTGGCTGCTCGCGGAGCTGTTCAACAGGCTGCCGGAGGTCGGGGACGTGGACCGGCCGAAGCTCGTCTTCTTCTTCGACGAGGCGCATCTGCTGTTCAGCGGGGCGTCGAAGGCGTTCCTGGAGTCGATCACGCAGACGGTACGGCTGATTCGCTCGAAGGGGGTCGGCGTCTTCTTCGTCACGCAGACGCCGAAGGACGTGCCGGGGGATGTGCTGGCGCAGCTGGGCAACCGGGTGCAGCACGCGCTGCGGGCGTTCACGCCGGACGACGCGAAGGCGCTGAAGGCGACGGTACGGACGTTTCCGAAGTCGCCGTACGACCTGGAGTCGACGCTCACCGGGCTCGGTACGGGTGAGGCGGTGGTCACGGTCCTGAGTGAGGGGGGCGCGCCGACGCCGGTGGCGGTGACGCGGTTGCGGGCGCCGGGGTCGTTGATGGGGCCGGTGCCTTCGGAGGACCTCGACCGGGTGGTCAAGTCCTCGCTCCTGTACGGGCGTTACGCGGAGGCGGTGGACCGGGAGTCGGCGTTCGAGAAGCTTTCGGTGGAGGAGAGGGAGAGGGAGGCGGAGGTGGTGGGGGCGGTGCTGGAGACGCCCAAGGCGCCTTCGGCGCCGAAGGGGAGGGCTGACAAGTCCCTGGCCGAGCAGGTGGTGGGCAGCGGGATCTTCCGCTCGCTGGCGAGGTCGGTGGGTACGCAACTGGGCCGCGAGATCTCCCGCTCCCTGTTCGGCACGCGCCGCAGATAACCCACCTGGCGCCTTCCCCGGGGCTGCGCCCCCGGCCCCTTCCCCGGGGCTGCGCCCTGGGCGGGGCTGCGCCCCGGGCCCCTGTTTGTCTGCGGGCCGGTGGGGGCTGGTCGCGCAGTTCCCCGCGCCCCTTCAGCGCGCCCCTGCGGGGCGATCCTTCACCCGCGGGGCGTGCGATCGCCCCGGAGGGGCGCCTATAGGGGCGCGGGGAACTGCGCGCTCAGCCCAAGCGGACCCGCACTCGACCACCGGCCGGGCTTTTAGGGGCGCGGGGAACTGCGCGACAAGCCCAAGCGGACCCGCACTCGACCACCGGCCGGGTCTTTAGGGGCGCGGGGAACTGCGCGCTCAGCCCCCACCGGCTCGCAGGCGAACCCTGGGCCCAAAAGGGGCGCGGGGAACTGCGCGGCGGCCCCCACCGGCCCGCAGGCGAACCCCGGGCCCAAAGGGGGCGCGGGGAACTGCGCGTTCAGCCCCCACCGGCCCGCAGGCGAACCCCGGCCAAGACTTACTTCCGCGGCTTCGCCGCACCCCGCGCAGCCGCCTTGGCTTCCTGTTTGTACGCGCGGACCTTCGCCAGCGTCTCCGGGCCCGTGATGTCCGCGACCGAGCGGTGGCAGTCGGGCTCGCCGTAGGGGCCCGCCGCCTCGCGCCAGCCCGGGGGGCGTACGGCGAGCTGCTTGCCCAGGAGGGCCAGGAAGATGCGGGCCTTCTGGTCGCCGAAGCCGGGGAGCGCCTTGAGGCGGGTCAGCAGGTCCGCGCCGGTCGGGGCGTCGCGCCACACCGCCTCCGCCTCGCCCCCGTACTCCTCCACCAGGTAGCGGCAGAGCTGCTGGATCCGCTGGGCCATGGACCCGGGGTACCGGTGCACCGCCGGTTTCTGCTTCAGGAGCTCCGCGAAGGCGTCCGGGTCGTACGACGCGATCGCCGCCGCGTCCAGATCCTCCGCGCCCATCCGCGTCGCGATCGTGTACGGGCCCGCGAAGGCCCACTCCATGGGGATCTGCTGGTCGAGCAGCATGCCGACGAGCGCGGCCAGCGGGCTGCGGCCGAGCAGCGCGTCGGCCTCGGGCTGCTGGGCCAGGTGCAGGTTGGGTGCCATACGCCGATGATCACCGCACCGGTCGCGTACCGCATGTGCGGCACACGGAGGCTCGCTCCTTTCGCGGGCGGAGCGACCGGTCGACAGACAGGAGGGGAGCTGAGCAACGGGATTCTCGTGCTGGAGACCTTTCTCGGGTGTTCCACCCAGGAAGCCGCCGAGACCGTCAACGATCTCCTCACCTCCCGGCTTCAGCAGTTCGAGAACACCGCGCTGACTGAAGTTCCGGCGCTGTGTCTGGAGAAGGGGCTCAGTCCGGAGGAGTGCGCGCGGATCGCCGCCTACGTCAAGGGCCTCCAGGACTGGCAGTCCGGCGGCCACGAGTGGCACATGCGCTCCAGCCGGTACATGAACAAGGAGGCCGAGGCGCGCGGTTCGATGTTCGGGGGCGTTCTCGGGACCTCCGCCCTCGACATCAAGAACCTGTTCGGGCGGCCGGCGGCGGCACGGCTGCGCAGCCACACCCATGTGCCGTTCACCCGCGTCGGCCCCTCCCTGCTGCCCGACTTCGACGTCCCCTTCGAGCTGGGGCTCAGCCCGCACCACGCCGGGGCCCGGGACCGCTCGGTCGCCTGGGCGGGCCGGATGGGCCTGCTCAACGACATCTGGGACGAGCAGAAGCTGATCGGCTACGACTTCGCGCTCTGCTCGGCCGGGCTCGACCCGGACGCCACCCCGGAGGAGGAGGTCGAGTTCGAGGGCGAGGTGCACAACCTGCTCCTGGTGGTGCAGCGCCTCTTCGACTGCGACTACCCGGCCTCGGTGCGGATCGCCGACGACCTGGTGCGCTCGCGGATGCAGCAGTTCCTCCACATCAAGAAGACGGAGATCCCGCTGCTGTACGAGGAGTTCGGGCTCGACGGGGAGGGCCGGGCGGCGCTCGACGCGTATGTGAAGGAGTTCGAGGACTGGATCGCGGGGATCCTCAACTGGCACCGGAGCGTGCGCCGCTACAGCGAGGAGTCGCTGCGGGGCGGGTCGCTGCCGAACGTGGTGCCCTCGGTGCTCGCCTCCGACGGGCCCGGCACGGCCGCGCTGCGGCTCGCCCAGCTGGTGGCGCAGTCGACCGGCGGCCCGGTGAACAGCCGGGTAGCGAGGCTCTCCGGGGCGTGATCGACTTGCCGCATGGGCCATGACCACGGACCGGTGCCTTCGGCCGCGGGCACCCTGAGCGGCGCTTTCCGCGGCCGGCTGCTGTGGACCATCGGCATCAGCGCGTCGATCACCCTCATCCAGGTGGTCGGCGCGCTGCTCTCCGGCTCGCTCGCGCTGCTCGCGGACGCCGCGCACAGCCTCACCGACGCGGTCGGCGTCGCGCTGGCGCTCGGCGCGATCTCCCTGGCCCAGCGCGCGCCCACCCCCCGGCGGACCTTCGGCTTCTACCGGGTGGAGATCTTCTCGGCCGTCCTGAACGCCCTGCTGCTCGTGGTGATCCTCATCTGGGTGCTGTGGTCGGCGGTCGGCCGGTTCAGCGAGCCGGTCCAGGTCAAGGGCGGGCTGATGTTCGCGGTCGCGGTGGGGGGGCTCGCGGCGAACCTGGTCGGGCTGTGGCTGCTGCGGGACGCCAAGGACCAGAGCCTCAATCTGCGCGGCGCCTATCTGGAGGTGCTCGGTGACGCGCTCGGCTCGGTCGCGGTGATCGTCGGCGGTCTCGTCATCCTCCTGACGGGCTGGCAGGCGGCCGACCCGATCGCCTCCATCGTGATCGGCCTGCTGATCGTGCCGAGGGCGTACGGACTGCTGCGCGACGCCCTGCACGTCCTGATGGAGGCCACGCCGCAGGACATGGACCTCGCGGAGGTGCGCCGGCATCTGCTGGAGGAGCCCGGGGTGCTTGCGGTGCACGATCTGCACGGCTGGACCGTCACCTCCGGGATGCCGGTCCTCACCGCCCATGTGGTGGTGGCCGACGACGCGCTCGCCGACGGGTACGGGGACCTGCTGTGCCGCCTCCAGCGCTGCGTCGGCGACCACTTCGACGTGGCCCACTCCACCATCCAGCTGGAGCCCGAGGGACACCCCGAGACGCCCGGCGCACTGCACAGCTAGGGCCTGTCCGGTGGGTCCGGTCGGCTTCGGCGCGGGGTGCGATTTCGGTGCTGGTGAGCGGGGGTCTGGTGCGTCCAGCTGCAAGGCGGAGGATTGAGTCGACGCGATGGGGGTCCCCCCTGCTCGAGCGAAGCCGAGAGCTTGGGGGAGTCGGCGATTGACGACAACGCGGCTGGGGCCCCCTGGCCCTTAAGGCCTTGGGGGAGGGCGTGCCAGACCCCCGCGTGCCGACCGGACCCACCGGACAGGCCCTGGGACAGGCCCTGGTGCGGCGCCCGCTTTCCCGTCCGCGAGCGGTGCGCCCTTGTCACATCCGGGCCCGGCGCGTCGTCCTAGGGACATGGACATCGCCATTGCGGGAGGGACGGGGACGCTGGGAAGCCGCGTCGCCGAGGAGCTGCGCACGCGGGGGCACCACGTGCGGGTGCTGAGCCGCAGGTCGCCGGAGTACCGGGTCGACCTGACCACGGGGGAGGGGCTGATCGACGCCCTTGCGGGGTGCGACGTCGTGGTGGATGCGGCGAACAGCCACGGGACCGCCAAGGGGGCGTCCCGCACGCTCGTGGACGGGACGCGGCGACTGCTCGCCGCCGCGCGCGCCGTGGGCGTACAGCACCACGTATGCGTCTCGATCGTGGGCTGCGACATGGTGCCGATGGGATATTTGCAGGTCAAGGCCGAACAGGAGTGGGTCGTACGGGAGGGCAGGGTGCCCTGGACGATCGTGCGGGCCACACAATTCCACGAACTGCTCGCCTCGGCGCTGGCGTCGGCCGCCAAGTGGGGCGTGGTGCCGGTGCCCCGGGCGCGGGTGCGCTCGGTCGCCTGTATGGAGGTCGCCTGGGTGGTCGCCGACGTGGCGGAGGGGGTGCCGCACCGGGGGCGGATCGAGATCTGCGGGCCCGAGGACACCGATGTGCGGGAGATGGCCCGGGTGTGGCGCTCGGTCACCCGGCGCAGGGCCGTCCTGATGCCGGTGCCGCTGCCCGGCCGGATGGGCCAGGCGCTGCGGGCGGGCGCGCTCACCGTGGAGCGGCCGGACGTGCGCGGCACCATGTCGTTCGGGGAGTGGCTGCGGACCGAACAGGTCTGGGCGAGCGTCGCGGGGCTGCGGTGAGCGCGCCCGGCGGGCGCGGGCCGCTGTCCGGCGAGGACGGGCTGGCGCGGGCCTTCGAACGGGAGCGGCCCCGGCTGCTGCGGGTCGCCTATACGACGACGGGGTGCCTGGCGGAGGCGGAGGACTGCGTCCAGGAGGCGTGGCTGCGGCTGCGCGGCCTCGAGGACCCGGGCGCCGTGCGCGATCTGCGCGCCTGGCTGACCACGACCGTGGGCCGGCTCGCCCTGGACGCGCTGGGCAGCGCGCGGGTGCGGCGCGAGCGGTACGTCGGCACCTGGCTGCCCGAGCCGCTGGTGGAGCACGCGCCGGACGAACAGGACCCCGCCGACCGGGTCACGCTGGACGAGTCGGTGTCGATGGCCCTGATGATCGTGCTGGACGAGCTGTCGCCCGCCCAGCGCACCGCGTTCCTGCTGCACGACGTGTTCGGGCTGCCCTTCGAGGAGGTCGCGGGCGTGGTGGGCCGCACCCCGGCGGCCGTACGCCAGTTGGCCTCGCGGGCCCGCCGCCACGTCGACGCCAGCCGCCCGCACCACCCCGCCGGTTACGCCCGCCAGCGCGAGCTGGTCAGCGCCTTCGGCCAGGCCTGCCAGGAGGGGGATCTGGAGCGGCTGGTCTCGCTGCTCGACCCCGAGGTGGTGTGGCGCGGCGACGGCGGCGGAAAGGTGACCGCCCTGCACGGCATCGTGCGCGGCGCCGACAGCGTGGCGCGCGGCATCGTCGCCCTGACCCGGGTGCACGTCCCGCCGGACGGGCTGCGGATCGCGCACGTCAACGGGGCGCCCGGCCTGGTCCTGTGCCACTGGGACGGCGCCCGCACGATCGTGGCGATCACCGTGGACGGCGGCCGGATCACCTCCGTGGACGCCATCCGCAATCCGGACAAGCTGACCCACGTACCGGACGCGTAGGCGCTCCGCCGGGAGGGCGGTCCATTCGACTGCGGGCCGTCTGTGGCCGGGCTGGGACTCCGCGGGCGTCCGACGTCACGCGTCCTCCGCCGCCGTCCCGACCGCCGCCCGTGCCATGGCCACGAAGCGGCGTATCAGGGGATGGCCGCCCTGCTGCGGATAGACCAGGTTGAGGGGGACGCGCGGGGCGTCCGGGATCGCGAGGAACGAGACGAACGGGTGGATGTGCTGGCGGCCGACGAACTCCGGGACCACACCCACGCCCTTGTTGGACGCGACCGCCTCCAGCCACTCGTCGAAGTTGCGGCAGACCACGGAGACGCTGGGCTGGTGGTCCGAGGGCCAGTCGGCCAAGTCGGTCGTACCGCTCACCTCGTTGAGGACGAGCCGGTGGTCGGCGATCTCGTGCCAGCGGATCTCCTCCCGCCCGGCGAGTTCCGAGCGCGTCGACACCGCCAGGATCCGTCGTTCGTGCAGCAGGGTGACGGACCGCATGTTGGCGGCCTGGGTGCGGCCCCGCAGGATCGCCAGGTCGGCCTCGCCGCGGTCCACCCCCGCGAGCTTCGCGTCATGGCGGTGTACGCGTACGGACATGCCGGTCTCCGCTTCGAAGGAAGCGATGACCTCCTGGGTCCAGCCCGTGGGGAATCCCCAGGCGAACCCCACGCGGAAGGCCTCCTCGTGGGACTCGGGCCGCAGTGCCGCCTCCAACCGGGGGATGATGACGCGCAGTTGGTCGTAGAGCGCCTCACCGGCCGGGGTGAGGGCCACCTGACGCGTCGTCCGTTCCAGCAGACGCCGGCCGACCAGCTCCTCCAGACGGCGGATGTTGCGACTGAGCGTCGGCTGGGACACGTTCATCCGCTTCGCAGCCCGGGTGAAGTGTTTCTCGTCCGCCAAGGCCAGAAACCCACGCAGGTGATGCAGCTCGATACTCATGCACAGCAGCATACGTAAGGCCGCGAAGGGACCCTTTGCCTCACCGGACGGCCCTCGGTTCAGGGCGGTCACCGTATCTGCGCCATTTCTTTTCAGCGGTGTGTCGGTGTGTCGGTGCAGGGGACAAGTACCTGCGCCGACACCCCACTTGTCCCGGTCTCAGTCCCGGTACTCCTGCTCCGTCACGTGCTCCTTCCATTCCGTCGGCCCGTCCGTGACGGCGATGTGCGTCATGAACGTGTTCGGACCCGCGCCGTGCCAGTGCTCCTCACCGGGGTGGCAGACGACCGTGTCGCCCGCCCTGATCTCCTGGCGCTCGCCGCCCCGGTGGCCCACGACTCCCACGCCTTCGGTGACGTGCAGGACCTGCCCGGCGGGGTGCCGGTGCCAGGCGCTGCGGGAACCGGGCGTGAACAGCACATTGCGTACTTCGACGTTGGCGGTCGCGCCGATACGCGGCCACAGCCACACATCGCCGAAGAAGCGGTCTTCGGGGCCCTTGGTCGCGTCTCCGGGGTGACGGATGACATCCATGGTGTGAACTCCTTTTGACTTTCTGGTTTTTGATGTATTGCGCGTATGTGGAGATATGTATGGTGCGGCGCGCTTTCAGCGATCCGCGATCCCGTTCATGTCCTTTCCCGCCCCGTCCTTGCCCGCTTCGGCCTTGCCCGCCAGTGCGATCAGCGCGGCGGCGGTGAGCGATACGAGCGCCAGAATCGCGTTGGTCATGCCGAAGGCGTCGCCCGGGTCGCCGCTGCGCTCGACGAGCCCCAGATAGACCGTGCCGAAGACCGCCACGCCCATGGTTCCGCCGACCTGGAGCGTCGTGTTGAACAGGCCGCTCACGTCCGGCGCGTACCGTGCCTCGACGGACTCCGTCAGACGGGCGAGCGTCCCGCTGAACGCGGCGCCGTAGCCGACGCCTCCGATGCCGAGCAGCACGATCAGCCAGCCGGTGCCCTGCGCGCCGGCCGCCACACCGGCGAAGGCGACCGCCATCAGCAGACCCCCGACCGGGGCCGCGAGCTTCGTCATGCGCGCCCCCGTCCGGCCGAGCACCGGCCCGACCAGGGCGAACGTCGCCACCCACGCGATGGGGACCAGACCCGCGTAGACCGCGCTCTTGCCCAGGCCCTGCTGCAGATAGAGCGCGAGGACGAACAGCAGCGCGAAGTACCCGGCCCGGGTGGCCCCTTGGGAGAGCAGCGCCAGGGCCACCTGCTTGCGGGCGAGCAGCGCCACGTTCATCAACGGGTCGCCCCCGCGCCCCGCGATGCCCCGCTCCACCCTGACGAACAGGGCGAAGACCGGCAGCGACGCGATGAGGCAGAGCCATGTCCAGGGCGCCCAGCCCGCGTCCTGCCCCAGCACCAGCGGTGTCACCAGCAGGAACAGCGCGAGCGACAGCAGCCCGACGCCCCGCAGGTCCAGCTTCTTCTGCCCCCGGCTCTCGTCGGCGGGCAGGAAGGTGTACGAGGTGATGAACAGGGCGATGCCGATCGGCACGTTGATCAGGAAGATCGGACGCCAGCCCATGCCCAGGACGTCGGCCGACACCAGGACGCCGCCGAGCGCCTGGCCGACGACGGAACTCACGCCCAGGACACCGGTGTAGGTGCCCAGGGCCCGGCGCCGCGCGGAGCCCTCGAAGTTGACCTGGATGCCCGTCAGGACCTGCGACACCATCAGCGCGGCGCCGAGCCCCTGCACGACGCGGGCGCCCACCAGCGTGGTGCTGTCGGGGGCCAGGCCGCAGGCGAGCGAGGACAGCGTGAAGACGGCGAGCCCGAACAGATAGGTCCAGCGTCGCCCGCGCACCTCGCCCAGCCGTGCGCCGGTGATCAGCAGCATGGCGTACGCGAGCGTGTAGCCCGAGACGATGAGTTCCAGTTCACCGCCGGAGGCGTGCAGCCGGTCACGGATCGAGGGGATCGCGACGTTGACCACGGCGATGTCCACGTTGCCGAGGAACATGCCGCCGAGCAGCGAGATCAGCAGCCAGGTGGACCGGCGCCCGTCCGCTCTGGATGCGCCTTGCTCTGTCCCGGCTCGCGATGGGTCATGTGCAGGAGACGTCTTCAAGGAATCCACATCCAGGACTGTAGCTACTAGTATGTACAGTCCGCAACGCGAGGCGCCGCGGACCGCTCACGGGCCTACTGGACGGCGTCCCGCTGGACCAGCTGGAACTGGATCCCCTTCGAAGTCCCGGGCTCCGTCCACGCGTTGAGGTTCGGGCCGACCGGGACGGGCTCGCCGGTGGTGAGCTCGATGCCGAGGCCCTGGACGGCCCGCATCATCTGGGACACGTCGTCGACCTCGACGCCGATGTGCTCCAGCCGGGCCTGGTTGCCGTCGCCCAGCCTGCGCTGCCGGGCCTCCGGCGTGGTGGGCTCGATGAGCTCGATCCGGCCGTCCCCGCAGTGGTAGAACGCGATCTTCACGTTCCGGGCCGGTACCTCCTCCGCCCGTTCCAGCCGCATTCCCAGACTTTCCAGGAGCGCCCTCGCTTCGGTGATGTCGTCGACGACCACTCCGATGTGGTCGATGCGCTTGAACATGTCCGCCATGTCCGCCTCCTGATGCGTGTGTTGTTATGCGTTTTCTTTGGAGAACTTGTTGTGCAGACCGGCCATCTGGGGCAGGTTCGACATGTTGAGCAGCAGCAGATCCGTGTCCGCCCCGTGGTTCTCGAAGTGATGGACGTGCCACGCCGGGATCAGGATGATGTCGCCGTCGCCGAGGGCGACCTTCTCGGCGGTCTCGTCGAATACGAGGACGCCCGATCCGGACCGTACGAAATAGAGATGCCACCAGGAATGCGTGTGCGGCGTGGTGCTGTCACCGGGCCGTACGGACTGGAAGGTCATCGACGTTCCCGGAATGACCTCGTGGTCGCCTCCGGGTGCGGCCAGCGTGACCGTGCCGTATTCCGTGTGCTCGGCCGATTCGATTTCCCCGGCCAGGGTCTCCCACTGCCAGACGACCGGTTCGGGCCGCTCCTGCACATGGCGTTCACGGAATTCCGGGTAGGGAAGCTGACTTCCGCTGCGCACGGGCATGCTCGTTCTCCTGATCCTGGCTGGTGTCGTATCGGTGGTGGATGTGCGCGACCATGCCGCGTACGGAGGCGTCGGCGTCGAGGGTGAACTGCGAGGCCATTCCCTGGCGCGGCAGCGCGTGCGTGTAGAAGCGCGGCCCTTCGACGAGATAGCCGACCGCCCACGCGGTGCGCAGCGGCTCGCCCGCAGCGGTGATCGGCCGGCCCTGTGCGTCGATGTCGAGACCGCCCGGCTCGAACGGGCCGTTCGCGTACGGGCGGACGAGCCCGCGCTCCAGCAGCCTGCCGACCAGCGGCGACCTGTCTCGCCCGGGGTGGAACGCGTCGAGGCGGGCCACGACCAGAGCGTCGGCATGGCGGATCTCGGGGCCGTCCGGATAGTCGGTGCGGACCGCGAACCGCGCCGCCTCCCGGTCGAGCACCAGCCGCCCCCCGGGCCCGCCGGCCAGATCCAGGACCCCGGCCCGCAGCAGGGCGAGCAGCTGGTAGTTGCGGTGGCGGGGCGGGCCGAACGACACCCGGTTCATGACCGGCACGTACGTGGTGTTGAACGTCCGGTGGGACTCGGGCGTCAGACCGGAGAACTCGACGGCCTCCCGCAGGCTCGCCCGGGTGTCGCGGATGACGTCGGTGGCGGCCTTCAGGGGGCTCGTGGTGTTGCCGAGCTCCGCCTGCTCCAGGTCGCCGGCCACGTAGTCGACGAAGAACTTCGTGAACGCCTCCTGGTTGGCGAAGTCCAGCCCGCGCAGCGGGTCGAGGATCTCCTCCACCACACGGCGGTCGGCCGGGGTGAGCTCGTACTCCTCAGGAGGAAGGAAGCGCTGCTCCTGCGCCGAGCGATAGGCGTACCCCATCTCGCGCAGCAGGAGCGGAAGGACCTCCTCGGTGAAGTCGAGCCGGGAGTCGGCGCGGCGCAGCGCCGCCCGCTCCCGCGCCTGCCGTACCGCGTCCTTGGTGAAGAACCGTGGCCGGTGGGCTCCGGTGACCCCCTTCTGGTTCACCCCGCGCGCGCTGAAGGGCAGGCACTGGCGGGAGAAGAGGAGGATCTCGGGCTCGCGGCCCGAGGGGCGGTACTCCAGGGTGTGGCCGGAGCCGTGGAAGGTGCCGCCACGGCCGACGGTGAGCTCGGAGACGACGTCGTGGGCGGTCAGCCCGAACCCCTGGACCGCGACGGTCGAGCCCGGGGCGATCGCCTGGAGCCGGTCCACCGGGTACGGAGTGGAGCAGTACGCGAGCGCGGGGTTGCGGTCCGCGTTCTCCCGGGCGAACTCCTCGTAAGCGACGTCCTCTTCGGTGGGGATCCGCTCGCAGTGGCCGGTGGTGAGGAAGACGTAGTCGCTGGTGAGGGCGTAGCCCTTCGCCAGGTGGACGACGAAGCGGTCACCCTCCGTCGGCTCGATGTCCACGGCCCGGTCGCGGTGGTGCACGACGCGCACCTGGGGCGGCAGGGACTCGACTGTCCGGTCGAACACCCAGCTGAGGTAGGCGCCGAGCATCTGCCTCGGCAGATAGGCGTGCTCCCCCAGCGGCTCGCCGAAGGCGTCCCCGGTCGGGTGGAACGCGCCGTCGAACCCCCGGTATCCGGCCGCCTCCGCCCACTCGGTGAACGAGGGGCCCAGATCGTCGGCGAACATCGTCACCTGGCTGGCGACGGTGTTGGTGAGCAGGTGGGAGGGCTGACGTGCGGAGTGCGTGCCCTGGCCGGGGTCGCCCGGGTCGATCAGGTGCACGTCCAGCGTGCATCCTCGAGGCAGCTGCTCCGCCAGGCCCGAGATCCGCTGCACCACGCTCAGGCCGCGCGGGCCCATGCCGACGACGGCCACCCGGAGCGCTGTCATCGCACCGCTCCGGCGGTCACGGCGGCGGCTTCGAGGCCGTCGAGTGCGGGTTCGTGCAGGCGGACCCAGTCGGGCGCCCCCACGAGCGGCGGGAACCGCAGCGCCACCTGGGGGTCGTGGCCGGGGATGACGTGGTCGTCGCCGTCCGCCAGGGCCTCGATCCTGTCGTACCCCTCCAGCATCGGCGTGAGGTGGTCGAGGATCGGGAACGGGCTGCGCAGCCGGATGTTCGCCCACAGGTGCGTGGCGTCACTGGCCAGCACGACCCAGCCGCGCGCGGTCGGGACCCGGACCACCTGGGTGCCCGGCGTGTGTCCCGGCACCGGGTGCACCGTCACTCCGGGGATGATCTCGGCTTCCCCTCGGTGGAGGACGAGCTGGTCCTCGAAGAGCCCCTGGACGGCCGTCTTGACGTTGACCGGCTCGAAGGGCTTGCGTACGACGTGGTGGCGCATGGCGGGCCCGGTGCAGAAGGCGAGCTCGTCCTCCTGGAGGTGGATCCGCGCGTGCGGGAAGCGGTCGAGGTTGCCCGCGTGGTCGTAGTGCATGTGCGTGATCACCACGTCCGACACGTCCTCGGCCGCCACACCGAGATCGGCCAGCGCGTCGACCGGGCAGCGGAACAGGGTGCGGCCCCGGCGCCGTGCCATCTCCTCGTTGAACCCGGTGTCCACCAGCAGGAAGTGCCGGTCGTCGCGGATCACCCAGAGGTAGAAGTCCATGGGCATGTCACTGCCCGGGGTGAACTGGCCCTCGTCGACCAGGAAGTTGTCCCGCGCGGGCCGGTCGGCGTGCGTACCGAACCGGAGCGCCAGGACCTCGTACAGGGGGCGCGTGTCCTCGGCCATGCCGCTCACGCCCCCACGAGGTCGAGCGGTTTGCCGAGCACGGAGGCACCGGAGGCACCGGAGGCGGGCCCGTCCTCCTCGAAGAGGAACCTGCGCTCCCCGAACGCGGGCTCCAGCTGGTCGAACCACGTCGCGGCGGGGTCGAACTTCGCGTAGAAGGGCTGGCGGACGAGGCCGCCGCGACGCGCCTGCAGCAGTTGCAGCGCGAAGACCTTCTCGCCCCGGATCGTCGGCACGCCGTCGATGAGGACCTTGCCGGGGAACGCGCTCATCGACGGCCCGCGCACGGTGCGCGACAGACCGGAGACGCTCGCGTACGCCGTGCGGAAGATGTCGTACGCCTCGACCAGCGGCAGCTCGAAGTAGGAGCGCGCGCCGGTGTCCCGCTCGACGAACATGTAGTACGGGACGGCCCCGAGCTTCACGCCCGTGGTCCACAGCTCGTGCCAGGCGGCCGGGTCGTCGTTGATGTGCCGCAGAACGGGGGACTGCATGCGCACGACGGCACCGGTCGCGGTGATGCGCCGCAGCGCGTCCTGCGCGATGGCGGGCCGCAGCTCGGCCGGGTGGTTGTAGTGGCCCATCAGCGCGAGGTGCTTGCCCGCGCCCACGACGCGCTCGAAGAGGCGCAGCAGGTCGTCGGCGTCGACGTCGCTGACGAAGCGCTGCGGCCAGTAACCCACGGCCTTCGTGCCGATCCTGATGTTCTGCACGTGCGCCAGCTCCGGCGACAGGAGCGGTTCGAGGTAGCGCTCCAGATTGGCCGTGCGCATGATCAGCGGGTCGCCACCGGTGATCAGGACGTCGGTGACCTCGGGGTGCTGCTTGAGGTAGGCGGCGAGCCCCGCCGCGTCCCGGGCGGCGAAGTGCAGGTCCTCCTCCCCGACGAACTGCGGCCAGCGGAAGCAGAAGGTGCAGTAGGCGTGGCAGGTCTGGCCGGCGCTCGGGAAGAACAGCACCGTCTGGTCGTACTTGTGCTGGATCCCGGGGACGGCCTCGCCGTCGAGCTCGGGCACGTTGTGCGTCAGCTGGCCGGCCGGGTGCGGGTTCATCCGCGAGCGGACCACGTGGATCTGCTTGGCCAGCTGCTGTTTGTCACCGGACCTCAGCAGATCGCGCAGGGTGGCGAAGTCGTCCGGCTCCAGCATGCTCTGGTGCGGGAAATTGAGCCGGTAGATCGGGTCGTCGGGAATGCGGTCCCAGTCGATGAGTTCGTCGAGTACGTACTGGTTGGTCCGGAACGGCAGCACGTGGGAAACGACGTCGACCGCTTCGCGCAGGTCGTCGGGTATGCGCTCCCATTGCGGTGCCCGCTTGATCGATGACCGGTTGTAGGGCTTGTACTTGGGAGGGGTGGAAACACCCATGGGAATTCTCCGTCCGTAAGGCGGAAGTGGGGGTCGGCGACTCGGTTCCGGCGGGAACAGCCGCGTGATCGGCGGGAACGGCCGCTCGGTCGGCGGGTGTCGCGCGAGCGGCGGCGGGTATTGCGTGAGCATCGGCGGGTATGGCGCGAGCGTGGAGGCTCCCGCGCATTTCTGCTTCTCCACGCTCGCGCGGCCAGGTGGAACCCGACCCTGCGGGCAGCCCTCGCTCGCCGGTTCAAAAAGCTATCCGGAGGAATCGCGGGGTGGGAAATAGGCTGTCAGACCCATTCATTCACCAGGCACATGGATGGCTTCTATGTGTCCCATGAATCAATCGCTCGCGGGATGCATTGATGGCTTTGCGGCTGACCTAGGATCGGCAACCGCCGGACCGGAGACCGGTGACCGGAGACCGGCGACAACCGGAAACACGCGGTCAGTAAACGCCCGGTCAGGAATCACGCGGTCACGGTCGCGCGATCGGGAAACAGGGGAAGTGGGGCTTTCGGTGGACGGTCGACTCAGCGTCGCCATCGTGGGGATGGGGCCGCGCGGGCTCACCGTCCTGGAGCGGCTGTGCGCCAACGCGGCGGTGGATCCCGCTGCCCGTCCGGTGACCGTGCACGCCATCGACCCGGCTCCGGCCGGGGCGGGCCGGGTCTGGCGCACGGACCAGTCCGCGCACCTGCTGATGAACACGGTCGCGGAGCAGATCACGGTGTTCACCGACCCGAGCGTCTCCTGCGCCGGCCCGGTGGTGCCGGGGCCCAACCTGTACGAGTGGGCGACCCTGCTCGCCCTGATGGGCGCGGCCGAGGGGTACCCGGACGACGTCGTCGCCCAGGCGCGGGCGCTGGGCCCGAACGCGTACCCCACGCGCGCGCTGTACGGCCGGTACCTCCAGTGGGCCCTGCGGCGGACGGTGGAGACGGCGCCGCGCCATGTGACGGTACGGATCCACCAGGACACGGCGGTCGAGCTGGGCGAGCGGGGCGCGCGGCAGGTGCTGCGGCTCGCGGGCGGCGACCGTCTGCTGCTCGACGCCGTGGTCCTGGCCCAGGGGCACCTGCCGGCCGAGCCCCCGCCCCGCCCGGCGCCCCGCACCGGCACACGCCACATCGCCCCGGGCAACCCCGCCGAGGTGGACCTCGACGCGATCGCTCCCGGGGAGCCGGTGGCCCTGCGCGGCCTCGGGCTCACCTTCTTCGACTACTTGGCGCTGTTCACCCGGGGCCGTGGCGGCGTGTTCGAGGAGCGTGCGGACGGCCGCCTCGACTACCGCGCCTCGGGCCGGGAGCCGCGCCTGTACGCGGGCTCCCGCCGGGGCGTCCCGTACCAGGCACGCGGTGACAACCAGAAGGGCCTGGGCGAACGCCACCGGCCGGTGCTGCTGACGGCGCGGACGATCGCCGCGCTGCGAGAACGTGCCGCGTCGGACGGCGATGTCCGCTTCCGCAGGGACATATGGCCCCTGATAGCCCGGGAGGTGGAACTCGTCTACTACCGCCAGTTCCTCCGCCTGCGCGGTGAACGGGACGCCTCCATCCAGGCCTTCGCACGCGGTTATCTGCTCTGCCGCCCCGGCAGCCCGCTGGAGAAGCAGCTGTTGCGGCGCCAGGGAATCGAGGAGCGCGACCACTGGAGCTGGCGGGCTTTCGAGACCCCGTACGACGAGCAAGCCCTGCGCGGCCCCCGGGAGTTCACGCGGTGGCTCGTGGCGCACCTCGAACGCGACGTCGCGCGCGCACGGGGCGGAAACGTCGGGGACCCGGTCAAAGCCGCCCTGGACGCCCTGCGCGACCTGCGCAACGAGATTCGCCAGATCGTCGACCACGGCGGCATCACCGGCGACTCCTACCGCGACGAACTGACCGGCTGGTACTCGCCGTTCAACGCCGCTCTCTCCATCGGCCCGCCCAAGCGCCGCATCGCGGAGATGGCCGCACTGATACGCGCGGGAGTCCTGGAGCCGGTGGGACCGGGAATGCGCGCGAAACCGGCGGTGGAATCCGGCGGCTTTCTCGTCTCCTCGTCACTGGTGCCGACAGAGCCGGTCCACGTCACCACCGTCATCGAGGCGCGCATCCAGGACCCCGACGTCCGCAGGACCGCCGATCCCCTGCTGCGCCGCCTGCTCGACACGGGCCGGGCCACGCCGTACCGCCTGCCCAACCCGGACGGCAGCCACTACGAGACCGGGGCGCTCGCGGTGACCGAGCGGCCGAGCCGCCTCGTGGACGCGTACGGGCGGGCCCACCCGCGCCGGTTCGCGCTCGGCATCCCCACGGAGGGCGTGCACTGGGCGACGGCCGCCGGCGTCCGGCCGGGAGTCGACTCGGTGTCGCTGGGCGACGCGGACGCGGTCGCCCGCGAGCTGCTCGGTCTCGGGACGGTACGGTCCACCGACCGCGTCGAGGTGAACGCCTCGTGACCACGTTGGTCCGTACCGACCGACGCGAACCAACCGGCGGGGCGAGCCGTGAACCGGCGGGCTTGTCCACCACGTCGGGCGTCGCGGCGGTCACCGTCCTCACCTCGCTGCCGGTGTTCCTGCCCGGGGCCGCGAACGGCCTCATCTCCGCCGAGTTCGGCTGGAGTTCGGTACGGATGGGAGCCATCCTGGCGGTGTACTGGCTGGCATCCCTGGCGGGCGCCTTCGTCAGCAAGCGGGCCGCGCTGCCCGCGGCGGTGGAACGGACGTTGGCCGTCGCGCTGTTCGCCACGTGCCTCGGGCTGCTGGCCGCGGCGGCGGCCCCGGCCGTGGGCCTGTGGGTCAGCTCGGCGGTCGGCGGCTACGCCTACGGCTACACCCAGCCGCACACCAACGCGCTGCTCATGCGGCGCTGCGCACCCCGGCTGCGCGCCTTCGCCTTCGGCCTGAAGCAGGCCGCGGTGCCGGCCGCCACCCTGCTCGCCAGCGTGGCGATGCCGGTGCTGGCCGGACCGGTGGGCTGGCGACCGGTGTTCGCGGGGACGGCTGTGCTGTGCGGCGTCGGGGGCGCCCTCTCGGTGCGGCACGGCCCCGGGGCCGGGCGGCACCCGACGGGGGCGCCCCGGGGGCGCGGCGACCCGCCGGGCAGAGACCCCTTCCTCATGGCCCTGGCCGGCGCGGGCTTCTTCGGCGCTATGGTGGGAAACGGCCTGGGCGGTTTCCTGGTGCTGGCGCTGACGACGAGGGGCATGGCGCTCGCGACCGCCGCGGCGGTGGCGACCGCGGGCGCCGCGCTGAACATCGCCGTCCGCCTGACCATGGGCTGGCTGGTGGGCAGACTGCCGCAGCTCGCCTGGGCGGCGTTGCTGGGACTGTTCGTGACGGGCGCGGCGGGCACGGCGCTCCTGACACGGCCGGACGGCGCGTCGGCCACGGTGGGCGCGCTGCTCGCGTACGGCGGCGGCTGGGGCTGGGCGGGCCTGCTCCACTACGTGATCGGCCTCCCGTACGCCGGCCAGGAGCAACGGGCGACCGCGTACAGCCAGATGGGAGTCTCCCTGGGGGCGGCCACCGGCCCGCTGGTGTGCGGCCTGCTGTTCACGGTGGCCCCGGCGGCGGCATGGTGGGCGCTGACGGCGGCGGGGCTGGGGGCGGGGGTGTGTGTCGCGGTCGCGCGCGGACGGGCGGAGCGGGTCCGAGTGTGAGGCCTGAGGCCCGAGGCCCGAGGCCCGAGGGTTGAGGCTTGGGGCCCGATGGTTGGGGCCCGAGGGTTGGTTGGGTCCCGAGGCCTGGGGCCGGAGGCCGTGCCTCAGTCGGCCACAAGGTTCGCCATGACCTGCTTGGCCCCCTTGATGGCCTGCCCGAACGCCGCCGGGTCCTGATGGGCGCGGGCCAGGGTGTACCCGCCCTGCACGGTCGCGATGATCAGCGACGCCATCACGTCCGGGTCGGTACCCGGCCGCAGCTCACCCGTACGCACACCCTCCGCGAGCACCTTGGACAGCCGCCCGCCGACCCAGGTGAAGAACTCCGCCGTCGGCGCGCGCAGAGCGCTGTCGGTGACGACCTCGTGGTCCTGCGTGAGCCGCCCGATGCGGCAGCCGGCGAGCGGGTCGCGCTCCAGATCGAGAAAGGCGTTGACCCGCGCGACGGCCGACTCCCCACCGGCCAGCGCCCCCTCTATACGGGAGCGGAGCTGGTCGCCCATGTGCACCATGGCGGCGATCGCGAGCTCGGCCTTCCCGGAGAAGTGGTGGTACATGCTGCCCTGCCCCGCCTGCGCCCGCTCCAGGATCATGGCCGGACTCGTACCGGTGTAGCCCCGCTCCCAGAGCAGATCGGCCGTGGCCCGGGTGAGGGCCTCCTTCTTACTCATGGAGGGAGTGTACCTACCACTCCGTACGCCGCGCGGTGATCAGCGAACTGCGGTGCGGGCGGGCGCGGAGCCGGGCTTCTGAGCGGCGGCGGGCGGTGGGGCCCTTCGGAAGCGGGCCCGGTGAGACCGCGGTTGCGAGGGCTCCGGGCCGCTCGCGGCGAAGGTAGCCCTGGCGGACCTACGTTGGCCAGAGGGCTGGGTACTTCGACTACGGCGGCGAAACATTGAGGTCAGCGCCGGGAACGACCGGTGCGGACCCCCTCGACCCCACCAGGAGAGGCACCCTCATGAGCAGCCTTCCCGCCACCTCGCCCGCTGCCGCCGACACGGGCACCGCCCGTGCCGGCTCCGACGTCTGGTTCGTCACCGGTGCCTCTCGCGGCTTCGGTCTGGAGATCGCCCGCGAGGCGCTGGCCCGCGGCCACAAGGTGGTCGCCACCGCCCGCCGCTCCGGCACCATCCCCGGCCTGCTGCCCCGGGCGGACGGGCGCCTGCTCGCCCTGGATGTCGACGTGACCGACGAAGCGCAGGTCCAACGGGCCGTCGACGCGGCCACCGAGCGCTTCGGCCGCATCGACGTCGTCGTCAACAACGCCGGCCGCGGCCTGCTCGGCGCGGTCGAGGAAGCCTCCGACCGGGCGGCGCGCGCCGCCTTCGACGTCAACGTGTTCGGCGCGCTCAACGTCCAGCGCGCCGTCCTGCCGCAGCTGCGCGAGCAGCGCTCCGGGCACATCGTCAACATCAGCTCCGTCGCCGGCGTGGTCGGACTGCCGGGCTGGGGCCTGTACAACGCGACCAAGTTCGCGATGGAGGGCTTCAGCGAGGCGATGTCCCACGAACTCGCCCCGCTCGGCATCAAGGTGAGCCTCATCGAGCCCGGCTACTTCCGTACCGACTTCCTCGACGCCTCCAGCCTGGACACCGAGGCCAACGTCATCGACGACTACGCCGCCACCGCCGGCGCCACCCGTGCCCACGCCCAGCACGTGAACCACGCGCAGCCGGGCGACCCGGTCAAGGGCGCCAAAGCGATCGTGGACCTCACCGAGCTCGCCGACCCGCCGCTGCGGCTGATCCTCGGCTCCGACGCCTACGGCTTCACCCAGGCCAAGCTCGACACCCAGGTCGCCGAACTGCACACCTGGCGCAAGATCTCCGAGTCCACCGACCACGATGCCCAGGCACCCGAGGGCCGATAGCCGAACGGACTTGGACGTGGGTGAACGAGACCGGGCACGGGACCGGGGCCGGGACCGTGACCGGGACTGGGGCCGGGGCCGGGACCGTGACCGTGACCGGGACTGGGACCGGGGCCGGGGCCGGGGCCGGGACCGTGACCGTGACCGGGACTGGGGTCGGGACCGGGGCGCCGGGTCACACCTTCTTGAGGACGATCGTGTCCGGGACCAGCTTCTCCAGGTCGTCCACGTCCGAAGTGAAGACGGTGACCTGCCCCTTCTGCTGCCGCGCGATGACGGCGAGCACAGCGTCGATCGCGTACTTGTGACCGTGCAGCCCGGCGTCGGCCAGGAGGCGGCGGGCCTGGCGCGCCTCGTCCTTCCCGATGTCGGCGACTTCGAGCCGGGACAGCACCCAGTCCCAGCGCTGTTCGGTGGTCCTGCCGTCGTACGCCTCGATCAGGGTCATCGGCGACGTCACCACCTCGGCTTCGCCCCGGGCTGCGAGGTCGAGCCAGGCGATCATCTTCCGGTCGCCGCGCACCGCCAGGGACAGGGCCTCGCAGTCGAGTACGAAGACACGCAGGGGCCGCTGCCTGTGCTGCCCGTGTTCACCGGCGTGCTTCTTCACGCGGCCTCTCCGGCGTCCGGCTTCCCGGCGGCGCGGCGGCGCTGGTGCTCGGCGTCGAGATCCTCCAGCTCCTCGAATGCCGCGGCGCGCTCGTCTTCGGTCACCGGGCCATGTTCCTCTTGCAGCCAGTCGACCAGCTCGCACAGCCGGTCACGCTCGCGCTTGAAGCGCAGCGCCTCGGCGACGTACGCCGACAGGCCCCGCTCGGCCGCCTCCGCGCGGATCTCGTCAAGGAGATCCTCGGGGATCGTCACCGTCACCTTCTTTGTTGCCATACAAGGGACCATACTCCGGGTGCTGATCCCCTTACCAGATGTCATGGGGGCAGCCGTGGAACGAAGAAACGAAGAAGGGCCCCACTGCGAACAGTGGGGCCCTTCGACATCGTGCCCGGTGAGGCACTGGCGGAGGATACGAGATTCGAACTCGTGAGGGGTTGCCCCAACACGCTTTCCAACTGTGTTGGTAGTCCGGGTGCTTCGGGCGGGGCCGTTCACGTGCGTTCATGGGCGGCTGGTCGTCGGGGCGGCTACTGCCTCCGGTCCTCTCTGAACGGCCATGAACGGCGCTGAATGAGACGGAAACTGAGACGAACGGCGGACCGGGTTCGCTAGCATCGTGCCTGTTGGAGGGGGCGTCATGGCGCTGGCCCGCAAGGGATCACGACAGACCATTGTCGATGGCACGGCCTACCGCTGGCGTCTGCGCGGTAGACCAACGTACCCCCCAGGGCCTGGCCTGGTCGCCTTGTTCATTCGCGGTTGAGCACGCGGACACGCCGGGCACGACGCTCGTGATCACCACCGGCCAGCTGCATCCGAGCAACTGGATCGGTCGCGAGGCTGAGCCTGTACTCCCTTCTGGCGTGGCTGCGGCTGTTCGACTTGCCCTGCGCGAGGGGTGGACTCCGACGGCTATGGGCCCTGCGTTCCACCTCGACCAGTCCGCCGGCTTCACCCCCTCGTACTGAACAGAGCGGGCGAAGTGAAGGCCAAACGTTGGAACCGGTGAACCGGAGGTGCTTGCATGGATTGGGGGACACTCTGGGGGGCCGGACTAGGTGCAGTTGTCGGCTCGGTTCCACCCTGCTTGCTGATCGCATTCGCTGGAAGCGCGATGAGTCGACCAGGGGGTTCGATCTTAGACGACAGTTGTACGGAGACTACCTGTCGTCGATTACTCGAACGCGGAATGAACTCAAACACATCGGCAGCTCAATCGACCTAGCTGCTGACGAGCGTGCTCGCCGGGCCGGCGCTGTGTATCGAGAGGGTGGAGTACCTGAACTTCGCTACCAGATAGCCATTCTTGGGCCTCAACGCGTTGTGGGACCTGCAGAAGAAGCGCATAGGGGGCTTCGAGCCGTGCGTAATGCCATTCAAAATGGCGTGACGGGCGATTGCCTCGAACCTCATTACGGCAACTTGATTCGTAGGGTTAAGTCTCTTAAGGAATCAATGCGTTCTGACCTTGACGCAGATCACGGTTAATCCACGCACGCATGAGCACCGCTTTAGGAGTTCGATCCAAGCGCGTTCCAGCGGTGTTGGCGGGGGGCCGGGTCGAACGTGCCGGGCCGTGCATGGGTGCCCGCGTTCGGTGCCGTTGATGTCACCTGTGGATGTTGTCAGCCGGAGCTAGCGCTTCTTGCGGATCTTGCGCTTCTTCTCCTTGGCCTCCTTCTCCTTGCGCTGGGCCACACCGTACGCGGACCACGGTCTCTGATGCGTGGGGCACCGAGAGGTGCCCGTAACCACCTGCCGCTGACACCGTCCCCCTGCCTTCGTTGGTGCGCCACACTTCGCCACGCTGCTTCCCTTCTTCAGTCCCGTCGCGCGGTACGTGGAGCTCTAGGCACCGTGCCCCGGCTCCTACTGAGAGGGAAGGCGTGCGGGGAGTGTGGCTGGTGCACGCGGACGCACCCCGACGCCATCCGATTGGGATGCCTACGTGTTGGGCGGCTGGTGACAGGACTTGATCAGGTGCTCTGAGGGAAGGGCGACAGACTGTGCTCGTTGCAATAGCGCTGCAACTTCGTGTGGGCTGACGCCATGCTGGAGCTGTCAGCTGCGGCAAGGTACTGTGACGTCGCCTGCCCAAGGTCCGACCAGTTTGTGTCCGAGCCGCTGATTCGGTCCGCAGTGTCTTGGAGCTCGTGGAACTTCTTCTGAAACTCCTCCGGACTGACTGTCACGTCCGGTGAGACCACTGTCATCATGCTGGCGCCGAGGTTGGCGCAGAAGGCCATGGTGTCGTCGCTTGGTTCAGTCTGGCCGGCACCCGCGCACGAGCTAAGAGTCAACGCGGCCACGGTGGAGGCAGCCGCAATCGCCCATGTTCGTATGCGTCTTACCGGTCGCTCCGTGCCTGACTGCTTGCTCCGTGCCCGGCCGCGCTCCCCGGCATGCAGCAGTTGTTCGCATTCACCTTCTACGTGGCCGTATCCAGGCATCGCCGCCCCCCTCTGAGCTATATGGCTTGGCGAGCGGAACGTACTGTGCTGGCCCGGTGCTCACAATCCCTCGAAAGGCGTATGGGATGCGCTCCGCGTGATCCGCACCGCTTGGACCCTCGGCGCCCGCAAGGACCTCGAACACCTCCGGCTACGCGCCTGGGCCCACATGCTCGGCTTCCGCGGCCACTTCTCCACCAAGTCCCGCCACTACTCCACCACCCTCGGTGCACTCCGAGACGCCCGCGCCGAATGGCGCCGAGAACAGGCGGCAACGAGCGGCCCCGAGCCGGAGACGACGTACGTCCTCACCCACTGGGCCTTCGCCGGAACAGGTCTGTCCTCCGCTGAGGCCTGGCTGGCCGCATCCCTCGAACCCGCCCCCGGAACGGAAGGAGAACCGACCCGTGGCTGAGCTGAAAGAGAGTCCGGCCGTTCTGCACACCGCCGATCCTTCGCTCGTCCTGCTGACTGTCGAGGAGGCGGCTCGGCGGCTCCGCATCGGCCGTACGACTTGCTTCAAGCTCGTGTTGGCGGGCGAGATCGAGTCGGTCACGGTCGGTCGACTTCGGCGGGTTCCGCCCGAGGCTCTGCCGGTCTACGTGTCCAAGCTCCGTCGTCGTCCCGCTGAAGCGGCGTGAGGGGGGCGGACATGGCAGAGCAGAAACGCACCCGTCAGCCCAACGGCGCCTCTTCGATCTACCTCGGCAAGGACGGGAAGCGGCACGGCCGAGTGACCGTGGGCGTCAGAGATGACGGCAAGCCCGATCGTCGTCACATCGAGCGCAAGACCAAGGCCGAGGTGACCAAGGCCGTACGCGAGATGGAGCGGGCCCGCGACGACAAGAAGCTTCGGAAGCCGGGGAAGGGCTGGACCGTCCAGAGCTGGCTTGAGCACTGGGTCGAGAACATCGCCAAGCCGTACGTCTCCGAGAACACGTACGACGGGTACGAGGTGGACGTCCGCGTGCATCTGGTCCGGGCCTTGGCGCCCACCAGCTCGACCGCCTGGAGCCCGAGCACCTGGAACGCTTCTACCAAAAGATGCAGAGCACCGGCAGCGCGGCCGGCACTGCTCACACGTGCACCGCACGGTCCGTACGGCTCTCAGTGAGGCGGTGCGGCGCGGGCACCTGTCCACCAATGCGGCGGAGATTGCCAAGGCGCCGCGACTCGAAGAGGAGGACGTCGAGCCGTTCACGATCGAGGAGGTGCAGAGCGTGCTCGTCGAGGCGGCCAAGCCGCAACAGCGCGCGCTGGGTGGTCGCCCTGGCGCTCGGGCTTCGGCAAGGGGAAGCGCTCGGGCTCCACTGGGAGGACATCGACCTCGACGCGGGATACGTCCGCATCCGGAAGAACCGGCTTCGGCCCAGGTACGCGCACGGCTGTGGTGACAACCCGTGTGGTCGGAAGGCGGGCTACTGCCCGAAGCGGGAGCAGACCCGGCGCGAGCACAAGTCCACGAAATCGCGGGCGGGGCGTCGCACGATCGGTCTGCCCGATCCACTGATCAAGATTCTTCGGCACCACCAGGAGGTGCAGGAGAGGGAACGGATCGCGGCCGGGGCTGACTGGGAGGGCAAGGGGTACGTCTTCGCCTCGCCGATCGGTGGACCGCTGAGCCCGAACACGGACTTCCACGTCTGGAAGAAGCTTCTTCGGGACGCGGGCGTTCGAGACGGACGGCTTCATGACGCTCGTCACACGGCGGCGACCGTGCTCCTGATCCTCGGCGTCCCGGACGTCGTGATCGACGCGATCATGGGGTGGGAGCCCGGGGGAGCGGCCCGGATGCGCGCTCGGTACATGCACATCACGGGGCCGATGCTCCGGAAGGTCGCGCAGCAGGTCGGAGAAGCCCTCTGGGAGCCGCCCGGGGCCGGGGAAGAAACCAACTGAGACGGAAACTGAGACGGACAACGTCGAAGGGCCCCACCGCAAGCGGTGGGGCCCTTCGACGTTAGTGCCCGGTGAGGCACTGGCGGAGGATACGAGATTCGAACTCGTGAGGGGTTGCCCCCAACACGCTTTCCAAGCGTGCGCCCTAGGCCACTAGGCGAATCCTCCGCCGCAAACAATACAAGACGCTGAGGGGTGCTCGCGAACTCGTTCCCCGGGCGGGGATCGGGTACCCTGTGCGGAGCCCCTCACGTGGCGCTATCTGACTGAACTCCCCCAGGGCCGGAAGGCAGCAAGGGTAGGTCGGCTCTGGCGGGTGCGTGGGGGGCGCTTGCGTTTGCGAGGGCCCGTACTGCCCGGGGGAGTGGGGACGGGGGTCCGGCGCCCAGGTGGCTCAATCGGGGCGGGCCGGTGCGTGGGCCGGGTGCGGACAGGTGCGCGGGGCGGTGTGTGGGGCGGTCGCGGGGCGGTGTGTGGGGCGGTCGCGGGGGGCGACGCGGGCTCGGTTGTCAGTCCGCCCCGATAACCTCGTAGGTGTGTCGTCCCTTGCGCTCTACCGCCGCTACCGCCCGGAGTCCTTCGCCGAGGTCATCGGGCAGGAGCATGTCACCGACCCGCTGCAGCAGGCGCTGCGGAACAACCGGGTCAATCACGCGTACCTGTTCAGCGGGCCGCGCGGATGTGGAAAGACGACCAGCGCCCGGATCCTGGCCCGGTGCCTGAACTGTGAGCAGGGTCCGACGCCGACCCCGTGCGGCGAGTGCCAGTCGTGCCAGGACCTCGCCCGCAACGGGCCGGGGTCCATCGACGTCATCGAGATCGACGCCGCGTCGCACGGTGGCGTGGACGACGCCCGTGAGCTGCGCGAGAAGGCCTTCTTCGGCCCCGCCAGCAGCCGGTACAAGATCTACATCATCGATGAGGCCCACATGGTCACCTCGGCGGGCTTCAACGCCCTGCTGAAGGTCGTCGAGGAGCCGCCGGAGCATCTGAAGTTCATCTTCGCCACGACCGAGCCCGAGAAGGTCATCGGCACCATCCGGTCGCGGACCCATCACTACCCCTTCCGGCTCGTTCCGCCCGGCACCCTGCGGGAGTACCTCGGTGAGGTCTGCGGAAGGGAAGGCATTCCCGTCGAGGACGGCGTGCTGCCCCTCGTCGTGCGCGCCGGGGCCGGGTCCGTGCGTGACTCGATGTCCGTCATGGACCAGCTCCTCGCCGGCGCCGCCGACGACGGTGTGACGTACGCCATGGCCACCTCCCTCCTCGGCTACACGGACGGGTCGCTGCTCGACTCCGTGGTGGACGCGTTCGCCTCCGGTGACGGCGCCGCCGCCTTCGAGGTCGTGGACCGCGTGATCGAGGGCGGCAACGATCCGCGCCGGTTCGTCGCCGATCTGCTGGAGCGGCTGCGGGATCTCGTGATCCTCGCCGCCGTTCCGGACGCGGGCGAGAAGGGGCTCATCGACGCCCCCGCCGACGTCGTCGAGCGCATGCAGGCCCAGGCCTCCGTGTTCGGCGCCGCCGAGCTCAGCCGGGCCGCCGATCTCGTCAACACCGGGTTGACCGAGATGCGGGGCGCCACCTCGCCCCGGCTCCAGCTGGAGCTGATCTGCGCGCGCGTGCTGCTGCCCGCCGCGTACGACGACGAGCGCTCGGTCCAGGCCCGGCTCGACCGGCTGGAGCGCGGCGCCCACTTCCAGGCGGGTGCGGGGACCGGGCCCGCGATGGGGTACGTGCCGGGGGCCGAGGCCCATCCGCCGATGCCTCCCACGACCGCTTCCCCCGGCCCCGGCATCCAGGGCGGTCCCGAGGCCGCCCGGGCCGCCGCGCGAGGTGCCGGAGCCCCGGCCGCGCCCGCCCCGGCCGTCCCCGCGACCCCGACCCCTGTCGCTCCGCCGGTCCAGCCCCAGGTCCAGCCTCCGGCCGAGCCCGCTCCCGAGCCCGTCGCGCAGGCCCCCGCCCCGGGCGCCTGGCCCGGTGCGGCCGCTCCCGGTGGTGCCGGAGGCGGTCAGGGCGGGGGTGCTCAGCGGCCCGGTGCGTGGCCGGGTGCCGGAGGTTCCGGGACCGGCTCCGGGGCGCCTTCCGGTTCTGGCTCCGGTGCCGCTTCCGGTTCTGGCTCCGCTTCCGCGAGCGCCGCACCCGCCGCTGCCCCCGCCACCTCCGGCGGTGCCGGAGCATGGCCTTCCGCCTCCATGCCCGGCCGGCCCGCCCCGGCAGCCCAGACCCCGGCCCCGGCCGCGACCCCTGCCGCCGCCCCCGCCCCGAACCCCGGCAGCGCCGTCCACGTACGGAACATGTGGCCGGACATCCTGGAGGCCGTGAAGAACAAGCGGCGCTTCACCTGGATCCTGCTGAGTCAGAACGCGCAGGTGGCCGGATTCGACGGCACCACCCTCCAGCTCGGGTTCATCAACGCAGGCGCCCGCGACAACTTCGCGAGCAGCGGCAGCGAGGAAGTCCTGCGCGGGGTGCTCGGCGAGCGCTTCGGTGTGCAGTGGAAGGTCGAGGCGATCATCGACCCGTCCGGCGGCTCCCAGCCCCCGGCCGCGGCGGGCAACTTCGGCGGCGGCTCCGGCACCCCCGGCGGCTACGGGGCCCAGGGCGGCAGCTCCGGCAACCCCGCCGGCTCCGGCAACCCCGCCGGCTTCGGAACCCCCGGTGCCACCTCCTCCCGCCCCCAGCCCCCCGCCCCGGCCGCCCCCGCGACCCCGGCCGCCCCCGCCCCCGTACAGCGGCCGCCGCAGGCCTCCGCCCCCGTGAGGCAGGAGTCCGCCGTGGCGCAGGAGCCGCCGGTGCGCCTGGAGGACGACGTTCCGGAGGACGACGACCCGGACCTCGTGGACAACGCGCTCTCCGGCCACGACCTCATCGTCCGCGAGCTCGGTGCGACGGTGGTGGAGGAATATACGAACGAGTAGCGGTACGGGGTTCGGTGACCCGTACGAGGGAGAATCCGCCACTCCGGCTAGGCTGGCTGCCGTGAAGGTCCTTGTCATCGGCGGCGGCGCCCGCGAGCACGCCCTGTGCCGTTCCCTGTCCCTCGACCCCGACGTGACGGCGCTGCACTGCGCCCCCGGCAACGCCGGGATCGCGGAGGTCGCCGAGCTCCACCCCGTGGACCAGCTGGACGGCGAGGCGGTCGCCCGCCTCGCGGCCGCGCTCCACAGCGACCTGGTCGTCGTCGGGCCCGAGGCGCCGCTGGTCGCCGGGGTCGCCGACGCCGTACGGGCCGCGGGCATCCCCTGCTTCGGCCCCTCGGGCGAGGCGGCGACGCTCGAAGGCTCCAAGGCCTTCGCCAAGGACGTGATGGCGGCGGCGAACGTGCCGACCGCCCGCTCCTACGTCTGCACCACCCCGGCCGAGATCGACGAGGCGCTGGACGCGTTCGGCGCCCCGTACGTCGTCAAGGACGACGGTCTCGCGGCGGGCAAGGGCGTCGTGGTGACGGACGACGTCGAGGCGGCCCGTGCGCACGCGCTGGCCTGCGACCGGGTCGTCATCGAGGAGTTCCTCGACGGCCCTGAGGTCTCGCTCTTCGCGATCACCGACGGCGTGACCGTGCTGCCGCTCCAGCCCGCGCAGGACTTCAAGCGCGCGCTCGACGGCGACGAGGGCCCCAACACCGGTGGCATGGGCGCGTATTCGCCGCTGCCGTGGGCCGACCCCAAGCTCGTCGACGAGGTCATGGCGAGCGTGCTCCAGCCGACGGTCGACGAGCTGCGGCGGCGCGGCACGCCGTTCTCCGGGCTGCTGTACGCGGGCCTCGCGATCACGTCGCGCGGCGTGCGCGTCATCGAGTTCAACGCGCGTTTCGGCGACCCCGAGACGCAGGTCGTCCTGGCCCGGCTGAAGACGCCGCTGGCGGGGGTGCTGCTGCACGCGGCCAACGGGACGCTGGACGCGCAGCCGCCGCTGGCCTGGCGCGACGACGCCGCGGTCACGGTCGTCGTGGCGTCGCACAACTACCCCGGTACGCCGCGGACCGGCGACCCGATCGAGGGCCTGGACGAGGTCGCGGACCTGGACGCGCCGCATGCGTACGTCCTGCACGCGGGGACGCGGCGGGACGGGGACGCGGTGGTCAGCGCGGGCGGACGGGTTCTTTCGGTCACCGCGACCGGGGCGGACTTGGCGCAGGCGCGGGAGCGGGCGTATACGGCGGTGGGGCGCATCCGGCTGGACGGCGGCCAGCACCGTACGGATATTGCCCGGGGGGCGGCCCAGGCGCAGGCCTGACGCGTCGCCCCAGATGCGTGATGTGCCCTGGTCCGGGGCGCGGCCCTTTCGGGGCTGTGCCCCGGACCCCTTTGTTTTCGTCTGCCTTGTTTTCGTCTGCGGGCCCGTGGTCCGTACAGCCCGGCCCCAACCCATCGGCCCCCGGAACCCCACCCCAAAGCCATTCCATCGAGTGACGGGTGGGCCATCCGGATGACGGGTGGCGGGGGCGCAACTAGGGTGCGGCGGGAGCGGTCCGGCACTTGGGTCACCGGCATTGCGATGTCAGTGGGGGGTGCCACAGTGGGGGAGTGAGCAAAGCCGACGCAGGGCAGAGGGGGTGACGTCCGGCCGTGTCCGGTTCCGGGATGGGTGGTGAGGCGGGCGCGCGGTCGGCGCGCTCGCGGGCGCTGGCGGTGCTGCGGGTGCGCAGCCGGGCGCTGGCCTTCGCTCTGCTTCCGGCGGCCGTGGCCGTCGTGCTGCTCGTCGCTGACGTGCAGGGCCGGATCGACGGCCGCGGCTGGGACACGGCCCGCTGGGCGGTGACGGGCGCGGCGGCCGTGGTGCTGCTGGCGGCCGCCGTGGTCACGGCCGTGATCGTACGGGCGAGACCCGCGCTCTCCCCCACGGTCGAACTGGCCGAGTCCTCGGCCCCGGATCTGTACCGGCTGGTGAAGGACCTGGCCGACCGGCTCGACGTGCCCGCGCCGTCGGCCATAGCGCTCACGCCGGACTGTGACAGCTGGCTGGAGGACCGCACCCACCCGGCCCACTCCGTACGGGGGCGGCTGGGCCAGGGGCCGCGCGGCATACCGGGCGTGCGGCGCCGCACCGACGCCGCGCCCGTCCTCGTCATCGGGTCGCCGTTCCTGTGGTGGATGCGGGTCGGTGAGCTGCGGGCCATCCTGGCGCCCGTGGTGGCCGGCACCGGGCCGTCCGCGCACCCCGACATAGCCTCGGCCCGCCGTTTCGTACGGGGGCTGGACGCGGCGGTCGCCGTGACCAGCGGCCCCGGCGCGGGCCGCGGGGCGCGGCTGGTGCTCGGCTTCGTCGGGCCGGTGGCGCGGCTGCTGCTGCGCGGCTGCCGGGCGCACGCCGCCGAGATGGAACGGGGCGTCGCGGCCGCGGCCTCCGAGCGGGCCCAGACCGTGGACTACGGGCTGCGGATCGTCGCCCAGGAGCAGGTCGGGCTCGCCTATGCGGGCTGGGACCGGCTGCTCACCCGGGTGGCGCTGCCCGCCTGGCGGATGGGGCGGTGGCCGTCCCGGCTCGACGCCGGGGTGGTCTCGGCGCTGACCGAGCTGTCGCGGCGCGACCGGCTGGCCGAGGGGTTCGCCTCCCGGCTCGGCGAGCGGCCCGCGTGCGATCTGCTGGAGGAGCCGGGGGTGGCCGACGAGGCGGCCTCGCTGCTCGCCGCCCGCCTCTTCCACGGCGGTCCGGCCGAGCCCGGGCCCGACTGGTCGCCGGTGGACTGGCAGCACTATCCGGAGGAAGTCGTCGACCGGAAGTGGCGTGCGGAGGCGGCCCGGCTGCACCGCGTGCTCGACGGGATGGGGACCCGGCCGGGCGTCGAGCCCGCCGCACCCGCCGCCCCGACGCTGGCGCGGGTGCTGGAGTACCTCGCCGGGCAGGGCGGGCGGGACGGGGAGGCGCTGGCCGCCGGGATCGAGGCGGAGGTGGCCGTCGAGGAGGCGGCCGGTCCGCCGCTGCCCTCGGCGGACGCGTGGGGCGACTCGGTCCCGCTCTTCCCGCTCCAGCCGCCGCGTACGGGGCGGGACCTGCTGGCCGACCACGTCACGGCGATGGTGTGCTGCGCGGCGGTCGACACCGCCGGGGCGGCCCCGGGCCTCGACTGGCTGGACGGGCCCGCGCTGCTGGTGGACGGGGAGCGGAAGGGGGACCTGGGCTCGCGGGTGCTGGCGTTGCTGGAGGAGGGGGACGTGGAGCCGCTGCGGCGGTGGCTGGTGGGGGTGGGGGTGCGGGCGGAGAAGCCGGTGCGGCTGGTCTGACGGGGTTTTGGCCCCTGCGCCCCGGCTCGCGTTCGTCTGCAGGCCGCCTGTGGCTGGTCGCGCAGTTCCCGTGCCCCTAAAAATGCCGCTGCGCGGCATCCCCTGGGCGCGCCGAAGGGGCGCATCCAGGGGCGCGGGGCTGTGACATGTGCGGCTCCGCCGCGATGGGGGTCCCCCTGTTCGAGCGAAGCCGAGAACTTGGGGGAGCGACCAGCCCCCCACTGGCCCGCAGGTAGACACCGGGCAAAAAAGGGCCGCGGGGAACTGCATGATCGGCCGCAGACGGGCCGCGCCCGCCCCCCCAAGCGGAGTCCACCCTTCCGTATCACGTCAATTCACGACGAACAGTGACGGAGTGCGTGCGTTATGTGATGTGCTGGAGACCGACCGCTGACCGGCGGCGTCGGGGGAGTGAAGGAGGGGCGCGGTATGGGGGCGGAGCAGATCCGGCGATGGGAGTCGGGGGCGCTCGCGCACGCCGTCTCCGATCCCTTCGGGCAGGGGCCGCTGCCCTGGCTGCGCGGCGGGGAGCACTACTTCGACGACACCGGCCACGTCGTGCCCTGGTACGTCGAGCCCGCCCGGCCCGGCGCCACCGGACCCCGTACCGCCGACGACGTACGGAAGCAGATCAAGGGGTTCGCCTCCACGGGGGCCGTCGCGCCCGGTGAGGCGATCGACTTCCACATCACCGTCGACCCGCCGCAGCAGTTCTCGGTCGACATCTATCGCATCGGGCACTACGGCGGGGACGGCGCCGCCCATGTCTCCACCAGCCCCCGGCTCGCCGGGATCGTGCAGCCCCCGCCGCTCACCGCCAACCGGACCGTCTCCTGCCACCACTGGTGGCTCTCGTGGCGGTACCAGGTCCCGTCGCACGCCTCGCTCGGCGCGTACGTGGCCGTGCTCACTACCGCCGACGGATACCGGTCGCACATCCCGTTCACCGTGCGCGACAGCCATCCGGCCGATCTGCTGCTCCTGCTTCCCGACATCACCTGGCAGGCCTACAACCTCTTCCCGGAGGACGGCCGCACCGGCGCCTCGCTCTACCACGCGTGGGACGAGGAGGGCCGCCTCCTCGGGGAGGAGGACGCGGCCATCACCGTCTCCTTCGACCGTCCCTACGCGGGGGCGGGGCTGCCGCTGCACGTCGGGCACGCGTACGACTTCATCCGCTGGGCCGAGCGGTACGGATACGACCTCGCGTACGCCGACACCCGCGATCTGCACGCCGGGCGCGTCGACCCGACCCGCTACCGGGGGCTGGTCTTCCCCGGCCACGACGAGTACTGGTCGGCCCCCATGCGCCGCACCGTCGAGCTCGCCCGGGAGCACGGCACCTCGCTGGTGTTCCTCTCCGCCAACACGCTCTACTGGCAGGTCGAGCTCGCGCCCTCGCCCTCCGGCGTCCCCGACCGGCTGCTGACCTGCCGCAAGCGGCGCGGGCCCGGACGGCCGGCGCTGTGGCGCGAAGTGGCCCGGGCCGAGCAGCAGTTGCTGGGGATCCAGTACGCGGGGCGGGTGCCCGAGCCGTCCCCGCTGGTCGTGCGGAACGCCAAGCACTGGCTCTGGGAGGCCACCGGCGCGGGCGAGGGGGACGAGATCGACGGGCTGGTGGCGGGCGAGGCCGACCGTTACTTCCCGCGCACCGCGCTCCCCGAGCACCAGGACCGCATCCTGCTCGCCCACTCCCCGTACCGCGACAGCGAGGGGGCCGTGCGGCACCAGGAGACGTCCCTCTACCGGGCCCCGTCCGGCGCGCTCGTCTTCGCCTCCGGCACCTTCGCCTGGTCCCCGGCGCTCGACCGCCCGGGGCACACCGACCCCCGCGTCCAGCGCGCCACGGCCAACCTCCTCGACCGCATCTGCAAGCGGGACTAGGGAAGCGGGACCAGGGAAGCGGGACCAGGGCCGCGGCCGGCCGCGGCCGGTCCGCGCCGCATGCGACGAGCCCCAGTCACCGGGTACTCGTCGCATGCGAGAGAATCGGAAGCGCTCCTGGATCAATCTACGCGGAGGAACCGTGTCCGGATTTGTAGAAAAGCCCGAGCCGATTCAGGTTCCGGGCCTCACCCACCTCCACACGGGCAAGGTCCGCGACCTCTACCAGAACGAGGCCGGCGACCTGGTGATGGTCGCCAGTGACCGGATGTCCGCGTACGACTGGGTGCTGCCGACCGAGATCCCCGACAAGGGCCGGGTGCTCACCCAGCTCTCGCTGTGGTGGTTCGACCGGCTGTCCGACCTCGTCCCCCACCACGTGCTCTCCACCGAGCTCCCCGAGGGCGCTCCCGCCGACTGGGCCGGGCGCACGCTGGTGTGCAAGTCGCTGCGGATGGTTCCGGTCGAGTGCGTGGCGCGCGGCTACCTCACCGGCTCCGGTCTCGTCGAGTACAACGAGTCCCGTACGGTCTGCGGGCTCGCCCTGCCCGAGGGGCTCAGCAACGGCTCCGAGCTGCCCGCGCCGATCTTCACGCCCGCCACCAAGGCCGCCGTCGGCGACCACGACGAGAACGTCAGTTACGAGGAGGTCGCCCGCCAGGTCGGCGCGGAGACCGCCGCGCTGCTGCGCCAGACGACCCTCGCCGTCTACGGCCGCGCCCGCGACATCGCCCGCGACCGGGGCATCGTCCTCGCGGACACCAAGTTCGAGTTCGGCTTCGAGACCGTCGACGGCGAGGACCGGCTGGTGCTCGCCGACGAGGTCCTCACGCCCGACTCCTCGCGCTTCTGGCCCGCCGAGACCTGGGAGCCCGGCCGCGCGCAGCCGTCGTACGACAAGCAGTACGTGCGCGACTGGCTGACCTCCGCCGCCTCGGGCTGGGACCGCAACGGCGAGCAGCCGCCGCCCCCGCTGCCGCAGGACGTCGTGGAGGCCACCCGGGCCAAGTACCTGGAGGCGTACGAGCAGCTGACCGGCACCAGCTGGAGCTGAGCGCACGAAGAAGCCCCCGGCCAGGAGGCCGGGGGCTTCTTTCACTGAGCGGACGACGAGATTCGAACTCGCGACCCTCACCTTGGCAAGGTGATGCTCTACCAACTGAGCCACGTCCGCATGCGCCGTAGCGCGGAGCCAACTATACCCAACCTCTGCGGCGTGCGAGACGCACCGCCGTATGACGGTTCTCGGCGCCGAGCTTCGAGGCGGCCGAGGAGAGGTAGTTGCGGACCGTTCCGGGGGAGAGTCCGGCGCGCTCCGCGATCTCCGCGACGGGCGCCCCGTCCGCCGCCAGCTCCAGGACCTCCGCCTCGCGGACGGTCAGCGGCGAGTCCCCGGCGGAGATGGCGTCGGCCGCCAACTCCGGGTCCACATAGCGGTTTCCCGCGTGGACGGACCGGATGATCTCGGCGAGCTTCCGCGCGCTCACGGTCTTCGGTACGAAGCCGCGCACCCCGGCGGCGAGCGCCCGCTTGAGGTGGCCGGGGCGCCCGTGGCTCGTCACGATCATGGTGCGGCAGCCGGGCAGTTCGGTCCGCAGGGATGTGGCGACACTCACACCGTCCGCCCCGGGCATCTCCAGGTCCAGGACGACCACGTCGGGCCGGTGCGCCCGCGCCATCGCCAGCGCCTCGGGCCCGGACGCGGCCTCCGCGACCACGGTCAGATCGTCTTCGAGGCCGAGCAGCGCGGCGAGCGCGCCCCGGATCAGATGCTCGTCGTCGGCGAGCAGGACGCGCAGGGGCGCCGCCGCTCCCTCCTCGGGCGCCGTCATACGGCCAGCTCCTCGCCCAGGGACTTCACCGGTGCCGAGCCCGGCTCCCCGCCCGGCTCCCCGCTTGGCTTCCCGCCCGGCTTCCCGCCCGGTTCTCCGCCCGGCTTCCCACCCACCTCCGGGACCGGTCCCGCGCCCGCGCCCAGTCCCGGTCCCGCCCCCGGTTCCGCCCCCGGTCCCGCGCCTGTTTCCGCCGCGTTGTGCAGCGGCACGGTCGCCGTCAGCACGAAGCGCTCGCCCGTGCGGGCCGCCTCCAGCGTGCCGCCCATCGGGGCGAGCCGCTCGCGCAGGCCGGCCAGGCCCGAGCCGGGGGCGGCGGGGGTGCGGTCGGGGACGCCGTCGTTCTCCACGACCAGGGTCACGGCCGGGGGCACGGCCGGGCCGCCGGCCGCGAGCCCGGCCGCCAGCCGGATCGCGCACCGGCGCGCGTTGCCGTGCCGCAGCACATTGGTGGTGGCCTCGCGCACCACCCAGCCGAGCGCCGACTGCACCCCGGCCGGGAGCCCGGCCGTCGTGCCGGTGACCGCGCAGTCGATCCCGGCGGCCTCCAACACGCCCCGGGCGCCGTCGAGTTCGACGCCCAGGTCCGCCTCGCGGTATCCGCGCACCACTTCCCGTACCTCTCGCTGTGACTCCCGCGCGATGCGCTGGACCTCGATCATCTGGGCCACCGCCTCGGGCCGTCCGCGCTCGGCCAGCTGCACCGCGAGCTCGCTCTTCAGGGCGATCACCGCGAGGTTGCGGCCCAGTACGTCGTGCATGTCCCGCCCGAAGCGCAGCCGCTCCTCCGCGACGGCGAGCCGCGCCTGGACGTCCCTGGCCTCCTCGGCCTGCCACATGTTGCGCAGCCCCCAGGCGCCGGGCCGGACCGTGATCAGCATCAGGGCGCCCGTGATCACCACCGTCGGCAGTGGCGCCACCAGCTCCATGCCCCGCACCCCGGCCGCCGCGAAGACGGCGACGACCACGGCCGCGTACCCCAGGCAGTGCAGCAGGAAGGTGCGGACCTGGACCAGCAGGGCGTACGGGATCATCAGCGCGATCGGCAGGTCGGTGATGAGCAGCGGGAACACGCCGCGCGCGTCCGTCGCGGTGAGCACCGAGATCAGCGCGGTGCCCACGCCCAGCAGCACGGCCGGGGTCACCAGCAGGCGGCGGGGGAAGGCGCCGTGGCCGAGGTAGTCGTCGTAGGCCGGGCCGATCCGGCGGGTGCCCACCACGCTCTGCGCCACGTTCACCACGAGCAGGGCCACGTCGAGGGCGCTGACCAGCGCGCCCCGTGGCCCGGCCGCGACCAGCGGCAGCACGCCCCAGGTGAGCAGGAAGAACCAGAGCATCGCCTTCATCGTGTTGCGCGTGTACAGGTCCATCTTCTGGATCCTGCTGCGCGCCTGCCAGCGCCGTCGCCAGCCACTGATCCGGCCTGTCGGACCGAACACCCCGTCATCCCCCCGTGTCAGCGCCGCGGTTCCCAGCGGAACCGCTTGCGTACAGCAAACACGCCGATCAGCGTCCAGGCCACCGCCGTGGCGACGTGGCCGAGCACCTCGCCCGCGTCGAGCGCCCCGGTCCAGCCGCCCCTGATCAGGGCGATCACCGGGGAGAGCGGCAGCAGTTCGCACACCGACGCCATCGCGTCGGGCATGACGTCCAGCGGTACGACCATGCCGGAGCCCGCCATCGACAGGAGCATCATCGGCATCACCGAGATCTGCGCGCCCTCCGCGGACCGGGTGAAGGCCGCGGTCGCCGCCGCGAGCACGCACATCAGCGCCGTGCCGAGCAGCAGCCCGGCCACCGCGAGCCACACCGCACGGGGCGCGGCGACGTCCAGGACCACCGAGCAGCCGGCCGCGAGCAGCACGCACTGCGCCAGTGCCAGCGTGACGGCCGGGAGCGAGGCCCCCGCGAGGATCTCCAGGTCCCGCAGCTCGCCGGTGCGCAGCCGCTTCAGGACGAGCTCCTCACGGCGTACGACGAAGACGCCGGTCAGCGCCGAGTAGACGGCGAAGAGCAGGACGTAGCCGAGCGAGCCGGGCAGCAGGACCGTGCCGACGGTCAGCCCGCTCTCCTTGAGGTCCATGCCGTCGACGGCCGAGTTCATCGAGAAGGTGAGCATCGCGGGCAGCACCAGCGCGGTGAACATCGCCGCCTTGTTGCGGCCGAGCAGGGTGAGTTCGGCGCGGGCGAGCGCCTTCATCCGGGAGGCGGGGGTGCCGGGCGACGGCGTCCCGGCACGTGTCTCCACGAGCGTGGCGCTCATCGGGTCGGCTCCTCTTCCCGGGCGGTCTGGGCGATGTGCAGGAAGGCCTCTTCGAGGGAGGCCGACCGGATGTCGAGGGCGCGCAGCTCGACGCGGCTGCCCCTGGCCCACAGCAGCAGCTCGGTGGCGGTGTGCTGGAGCGCTGTCGTCTTCAGCCGTACGGTCCGGCCCTCGGTCTCGTGGCTGGTGACGCCGAGCCGGGCGAGCGGTGGGAGGTCGCCCAGGTGGTAGCCGTCGGGCAGGTCGAAGGAGAGGTGCGAGGGCTGGGCGGCGACCACCTCGTCCAGGCGCCCGGCGGCGGCGATGCGCCCCTCGTGGAGGATCGCGAGCCGCTCGGCCAGCGCCTCGGCCTCCTCCAGATAGTGGGTGGTCAGCAGCACGGTGGTGCCCGCGTCCCGCAGTTCGCGGACCAGCTCCCAGGTGGTGTGGCGGCCCTCGGCGTCCAGGCCGGTGGTCGGCTCGTCGAGGAAGAGCACCTCGGGCCGGGCGAGCAGGGCGAGCGCGAGATCGAGCCGCCGCTTCTCGCCGCCGGAGAGCTGCTTGACGCGTACGCCGGCCCGCCGCTCCAGCCCGACCAGCTCCAGCGCCTCGCCGACGGGACGCGCCCCGGTGGTGCAGCCCGCCCACATCCGTACGGTTTCGGCCACCGTCAGCTCGGAGGGGAAGCCGCCTTCCTGGAGCATCACCCCGGTGCGGGGGCGCACGGCGGCGCGTTCGGTGTACGGGTCGTGGCCGAGCACCCGCACGGATCCGGCGCTCGGCGGGGTGAGGCCTTCGAGCAGCTCGACGGTGGACGTCTTGCCCGCGCCGTTGGTGCCGAGCAGCGCGAAGAGCTCGCCGCGCGCCACGGAGAAGGAGATTCCACGAACGGCCTCGAAGCCCCCGGCGTATGTGCGCCGCAGCTCCTCGACCTCGATCACATCTGGCATGCGTCCAGCGTTCCGGGGGAACGGGGCCCGGGGCAGTGCGCGGTGTCATGGCTCGGCATGACAAATGTCAGTCGGGGGCGCGGGAACCCGGGAACCCGGAGGCATCGGGACACGAAGAAGCCCCCGACCTGAAGGCCGGGGGCTTCTCTCACTGAGCGGACGACGAGATTCGAACTCGCGACCCTCACCTTGGCAAGGTGATGCTCTACCAACTGAGCCACGTCCGCATGCTGCCGACCGGCTTTCACCGGGCGGTGCGAACACCACTCTACCTGATCCACAAGAGTGGTCGGTAAGCGATGCAGAGCGGGTGACAGGAATTGCACACTGCGCCTTCCCCCTGGAAGGGGGATGTTCTGCTACTGAACTACACCCGCACGCTGCTGGGGACTCGGCCCTGCGGCCTCGCCCCTCGGCGTGCTCCAGACTCTAGCCGATCACCCGGGGTGCGATGCAACTCGGCTGCCGGGGCCGCCAGTCCGGAGCCCCGGCGCCGCTCCTCCTCGTATGCCCTCAGCCCGCCGCGCCGAACGCCTCGTAGACCTTCTTGGGGATGCGGCCGCGGGCGGGCACCTCCATCTTGTTCGACCGGGCCCAGGCGCGGACCGCCGCCGGGTCGGGGGCGACGGACGTGTGCCGGAACGTCTTCCCGGACTTCGACTGCTTGCGGCCCGCCTCCACGTACGGGGCGAGTGCCTTGCGCAGTTTCTTTGCATTGGCGGGATTGAGATCGATCTCGTAGGCCTTCCCGTCCAGGCCGAACGTGACCGTTTCCGCCGCTTCTCCGCCGTCCAGGTCGTCGGAGAGCGTGACCACTACGCGCTGAGCCACGGATATCGGTTCCTTCCTACGGTCCGCCGTTCCCACGTGTCTGACGTGCGGCGATCCCGGCCTTCCGGCAGTTTTGGAGCAATGCTGTTTCTCTCGGGTTTCGCCCGAGAAACCTTTGTACAGGGGCAGGCATTGCATTGTGAAGCCCAGCCAATTGCATCAGCGTGTCCGATCGCAATGTGCGTGGACCGTTTTTCCCGGGATTTTTCCCACGTGTTGTCACGGCCGAAACCGGAACGTGATCGGACACCTCCGATATCTACTCGCGTAGATTTTCCGGCCGGGTACTCTGAGGGAACCGCCTTCGCACCACACCACCACGGGAGTGCCAGTGGCACGCGTCGTAGTCGACGTCATGCTCAAGCCGGAGATCCTCGACCCGCAGGGACAGGCGGTGCAGCGCGCACTGCCCCGTCTCGGCTTCGAGGGGATCGCGGACGTCCGCCAGGGGAAGCGTTTCGAGCTCGATGTGGAGGGGCCCCTCGACGAGGCCGCCCTCGCCCGCATCCACGAGATGGCTGAAACGTTCCTCGCCAACACCGTCATCGAGGACTTCACCGTGAAGGTCGAGGAGTCCAAGTGACTGCTCGCATCGGTGTCGTCACCTTCCCCGGGACGCTCGACGACCGCGACAGCCTGCGGGCCGTGCGGATCGCGGGTGCCGAGCCGGTGTCGCTGTGGCACCGCGACAAGGACCTCAAGCAGGTCGACGCGGTCGTCCTGGCCGGCGGCTTCTCCTACGGCGACTATCTGCGGGCCGGAGCCATCTCCCGCTTCTCGCCGGTGATGGAGACGGTCATCGACCAGGCGAAGGCGGGGATGCCGATCCTCGGCATCTGCAACGGCTTCCAGGTCCTGACCGAGTCGCACCTGCTGCCGGGCGCCATGCTCCGCAACAACCACCTGCACTTCATCTGCCGCGAGCAGAAGCTGCGGGTGGAGAACGCGGAGACCGCCTGGACGGCGGACTACACCGCCGGGCAGGAGATCAGCGTCCCGCTCAAGAACATGGACGGCCGGTACGTGGCCGACGAGCGCGTGCTCGACGAGCTGGAGGCCGAGGGCCGCGTCGCCTTCCGCTACCTCGACATGAACCCCAACGGCTCGCTGCGCGACATCGCCGGCATCACCAACGCCGCCGGGAACGTCGTCGGCCTGATGCCGCACCCCGAGCACGCCGTGGAGCCGCTGGTCGGCACCGGCGGCACCGACGGCCTCGGTTTCTTCACCTCGATCCTCAAGAAGCTGGTCAACGCCTGATGAGCCTCGACACCGTCAAGCACGCCACCGGGACGCCCGACGTCGAGCAGCCCTGGAAGGAGCTCGGCCTCAAGGAGGACGAGTACGCCCGGATCCGCGAGATCCTGGGCCGCCGCCCCACCGGCGCCGAGCTCGCCATGTACTCCGTGATGTGGTCGGAGCACTGCTCGTACAAGAGCAGCAAGGTCCACCTGCGCCAGTTCGGCGAGAAGGTGCCCGAGAACGACGCCATGCTCGTCGGCATCGGCGAGAACGCGGGCGTCGTCGACGTCGGCCAGGGCTACGCGGTCACCTTCAAGGTGGAGTCGCACAACCACCCCTCCTACATCGAGCCCTACCAGGGCGCGGCCACCGGTGTCGGCGGCATCGTCCGCGACATCCTGGCGATGGGCGCCCGCCCGGTCGCGGTCGTCGACCCGCTGCGCTTCGGCGCGGCCGAGCACCCCGACACCAAGCGCGTCCTGCCGGGCGTGGTCGCGGGCATCGGCGGCTACGGCAACTGCCTCGGCCTGCCGAACATCGGCGGCGAGGTCGTCTTCGACGAGTGCTACCAGGGCAACCCGCTGGTCAACGCCGGGTGCATCGGCGTGATGAAGCACGAGGACATCCACCTCGCGAAGGCGTCCGGCCCCGGCAACAAGGTGATCCTTTACGGCGCCCGCACGGGCGGCGACGGCATCGGCGGTGTGTCGGTCCTGGCCTCGGAGACCTTCGAGTCGACCGGCCCGGCCAAGCGCCCCGCGGTCCAGGTGGGCGACCCCTTCCAGGAGAAGCTCCTCATCGAGTGCACCCTGGAGATCTTCAAGGAGAAGCTGGTCGCGGGCATCCAGGACCTGGGCGGCGCGGGCCTGTCCTGCGCCACCTCGGAGCTCGCTTCGGCGGGTTCGGGCGGCATGCGCGTCGACCTGGAAACGGTCCCGCTGCGCGACGCGACTCTGTCTCCCGAGGAAATCCTCATGAGCGAGTCGCAGGAGCGGATGTGCGCGGTCGTCGAGCCGCAGTACGTCGAGCGGTTCATGGAGATCTGCGAGAAGTGGGACGTCATCGCCACGGTCATCGGTGAGGTGACGGACGGCGAGCGGCTTGAGATCTTCTGGCACGGTGAGCAGATCGTGGACGTACCGCCGCGGACCGTGGCGCACGAGGGCCCGGTCTACGAGCGTCCGTACGCGCGTCCCTCCTGGCAGGACGCGCTCCAGGCCGACGACGCGGGCAAGCTGCCGCGGCCGCAGTCCGGCGAGGAGCTGCGCGCGCAGGTCCTGAAGCTGGTCGGCTCCCCCAACCAGGCCTCCAAGTCCTGGATCACGGACCAGTACGACCGGTTCGTGCAGGGCAACACGGTCCTGGCGCAGCCCGAGGACGCGGGCATGGTCCGCATCGACGAGGAGTCGAACCTCGGCGTCGCGATGGCGACGGACGGCAACGGCCGGTACGCGAAGCTCGACCCGTACGCGGGTGCGCAGCTGGCGCTGGCGGAGGCGTACCGCAACGTGGCGGCCTCCGGCGCGAAGCCGCTGGCGATCTCCGACTGCCTGAACTTCGGCTCCCCCGAGGACCCGGACGTGATGTGGCAGTTCGCGGAGGCCACGCGCGGCCTGGCGGACGGCTGCCTCCAGCTGGGCACGCCGGTGACCGGCGGCAACGTCTCGCTCTACAACCAGACCGGTGACACGGCGATCCACCCGACGCCGGTGGTCGCGGTCCTGGGTGTGATCGACGACGTCACGCGGCGTACGCCGATCGCGTTCGCGGAGGAGGGGCAGCTGCTGTACCTCCTGGGCGACACGCGCGAGGAGTTCGGCGGGTCGGCGTGGTCCCAGGTGATCCACGACCACCTCGGCGGTCTGCCGCCGCGGGTGGATCTGGACCGGGAGCGGCTGCTCGCCGAGATCCTGATCTCGGCGTCGCGCGACGGCATGATCGACGCGGCGCACGACCTGTCGGACGGTGGCCTGGTGCAGGCGGTCGTGGAGTCCTGCCTGCGCGGCGGGCACGGCGCGCGCCTCGTCGTCCCCGACGGGCTGTCGGCCTTCACGTTCCTGTTCAGCGAGTCGGCCGGGCGGGCGGTCGTCGCCGTCCCGCGCAGCGAGGAGCTCCGCTTCACGGACATGTGTGGGGCGCGGGGGCTGCCGGCGGCGCGGATCGGTGTGGTCGACGGGGAGTCGGTCGAGGTCCAGGGCGAGTTCAGCGTGCCGCTGGGTGAGCTGCGGGCCACGCACGAGGCGACGATTCCGTCCCTTCTGGCGTGAGCCCCTCCCCGCCCCTTCCCGCAGATGTCACAGCGGGAAGGGGCGGGGTCTTTCCCCGGGGGCAACGCCCCCGGCCCCCTCCGGCCTGCACTCGACCGACGGCGGGTCTTTTAGGGGCGCGGGGAACTGCGCGACCAGCCCCCACCGGCCCGCAGGCGAACAAAGGGGCTCGGGGCGCAGCCCCGGAACGGGGTCCGGGGGCGTAGCCCCCGGGAACGAGCCCCGGGTTCAATCCCGCGGCGCACCCCCCGGCAGGCGCGTCGCCAGCACCGCCGCCCCCGCCATCACTCCCGCCGCCACCACGAACACCACATCCATCCCGGACGTCAGCGCATGGACCCCGTCCCGGTGCGCGGCCCCCCGCAGCGCCCCCAGCGCGCTCGTCGACCCCCCGGGCCCGGACGACTCGTACACCCGGCTCAGCACCGTCCCGAACACCCCCGCCCCCACCGCGTTCCCCAGCGTCTGGAAGAAGCGTGCGCCCGTCGTCGCCACGCCGAGCTGGTGGCGCGGGGCCGCCGCCTGGACCAGCTGGACGAGCTGGCCGACCAGGAGGCCGAAGCCCGCGCCCATCAGGAGGAGTTCGGCCCGGATCAGCCACAGGCTCGTCGTGACGGACGTCGTGGCGAGCAGGCCGAGCGCCAGCGCCGCCGCCACCGTTCCCGCCAGCACGAACGTCTTCTGCGACCAGCCCCGCCGAGCCAGCCGCTCCGAGGCCAGGCCGACCGCCGTCATCCCGACCGCCATCGGGACGAGGAACAGGCCCGCCGACGTGGCCTCGATGCCCCGGACGACCTGGAGGTAGATCATCACGTACACCAGCGCGCCCATCATCGCCGCCCCGACCAGCCCCTGGATGGCGAAGCCGAGCCGGACCGCCGGGACCTTGAACATCGACAGCGGCAGGATCGGCTCGGCCGCGGTCGTCTGCCGGCGCAGGAACAGCGCGAGCGCCACCGCGCCGCCGCCCGCCAGCCCGAGGATCACCGGCGACGACCAGGCGTAGTCCTTGCCGCCCCACTCCGTCACCAGGAGCAGCGAGACCGAGAAGGCCGCCGCGAGCGCCGCGCCCAGGTAGTCGATCCGGTGGCGTACGGGAGCGACCGGCAGCCGCAGGACGACCACGGCCGCGGCGAGCACGGCGATCCCGACCGGCAGGTTCACGTAGAAGATCCAGCGCCAGCTCGCGCGGTCCGCGAGTGTGCCGCCGAGCCAGGGGCCGAGCGCCATCCCGGCACCGGCCACGAGGCCGCCGATGCTGCCGCCCTTGCTCCGGCCCGTACCGTCCCCGGGCCCCATGAGCTGCGCCAGCACCACCATCGTCACGCTCATCAGGCCGCCTCCGCCGACGCCCTGCACCGCGCGCGCCGCGATCAGCTGGCCCATGGACTGCGCCGCCCCGCACAGCGCCGAGCCGACCAGGAACGTGGCGACCGCGCCGACGAAGACCTTCTTCGCGCCGATCGTGTCGCAGAGCTTCCCGTACAGCGGCAGCACGGCCGCCGAGGCGAGGGCGAACGCGCTGATCAGCCAGGGGATCTTGTCGACTCCGTGGGCCGGGTCGAGGTCCTGGACGATCGGGACCGTCGCCGCCGACACGATGTTCACGTCGATCACGGCGAGCAGGATCGTGACCAGGCAGACGGCGAAGCCGATCCGGCGGTGGAGGGCCGACATCGCGCCCCTCTCGTCCGCTCCTCCGGCCGGTGTCGCCGTTTCCGGCATGGCTGTGCTCAAGGTCTTGGGCATGGCGAATTCCCCGTAACTCGTCGTAGTTCGTCGCTCGCGGCACGTCGTACGCGGCTCTTGGCCACCACCATGGACCCACATCCTGTACCGAGTCAACTTTTCATCTCGGATCAAAATTCATCCCGGTACACCCGCTGCTACAGTGGAGCCATGGCGAACGAGGTGGCACTGGCCGGTATGGGGCTGCGTGAGCGCAAGAAGTTCCAGACCCGGCGGCGGCTGATGGCCGTCGCGATGGAGCTCTTCGGCGAGCGCGGCTTCGACAAGGTCTCCGTCGCCGAGATCGCCGAGGCGGCCGAGGTCTCGAAGATGACCGTCTTCAACCACTTCGCCACCAAAGAGGACTTGGTGCTGCGGCCAGTCGAGGAGCACATCTTCGATGTCGCCGAAGTCGTACGGGAGCGGCCCCCCGGCGAGTCCGCCGTCGCCGCCGTACGCCGCCACTACCTGCGGGCCGTCGAGGAGCGCGACCCCTCCATCGGCCTCGACGACGAACCCCTGGTGGTCCAGCTGACCCGGCTGATCATGGAGACCCCGGTCCTGCTCACCCGCGCCCACGCCGCCCTCGTCCACAGCTCCGAGCTGGTGGCCGAGGTACTGGCCGAGGAGACCGGCGACCTGGTGATGGCCCAGGTCGCGGCGGCCCAGGTGATGGGTACGCGCGCCACGCTGGTCAGGGAGAACCACCGCCGGCTGCTGCGGGGCGACCCCGCCGAGGAGATCGCGCGGGACGCCGCTCAGCTGGCCGTACGCGCCTTTGACCTGGTCGAACACGGCCTGGGCGACTACGCGACGAAGGCGTAGCGGACGGCGTGGACGTACGTCGTAGGCTCGCCCCATGCCACCGGCCAAGAAGCGCACGCGCAGCTACGACCCGGCGAAGACGCGCGCCGCCGTGCTCGCCCAGTACGCGCACGTACGGGAAGCCGTCCGCACCCTCGCTCCCGAGCAGCTGGAGCTGCCGACGCGGCTCGGCGACTGGACGGTGCGCGAGCTCGTCGTCCACATCGCCCTGGCCGTGGAGACCGTCCCCCGCTACCTGGCCGCGCCCGAGCCCGCGGCGCCCGAGGTCGCCCTGCTGGAGTGGCCGTTCGCGACGGCGTCCCGGGCGGGGGAGATCGCGGACGGGACGAGTGAGTTCGCCGCCGCCGCCGGTCGGCAGGACCTGGACGCGCTGTACGCGGACGTCGGCGCCCGCGTCGAGGCGGCGCTGCCACAGGCGTCCGCCGCCCGCCTCGTCCCCACCCGGTTCGGCGCCATGGCGCTCGCCGACTTCCTGGTCACGCGCACGGTCGAGCTCTGCGTCCACACCGACGACCTCAACGCGGCCGTGCCCGGCCTCGACGTCCCGTACGACCGCCAGGCGCTCGCCGCCTGCACCCGCCTCCTCGCCGACGCGCTCGCCGTGAAGGCGCCGGGCGGCTCGGTCGAGGTGCGGATCCCGCCGTACGCGGTGGTGCAGTGCGTCGAGGGCCCCCGACACACCCGGGGCACCCCGCCCAACGTCGTGGAGACCGACCCGCTCACCTGGCTCCGGCTGGCGACGGGCCGTACGGGGTGGGCCGAGGCGCTCGACACGGCGAAGACCACGGCGAGCGGCGAGCGGGCGGACCTGGCGGTGCTGCTGCCCCTGATGTCGTAACCGCCGCCCGCCGCATGTGCGCGACCTGCCACATACGGCCCGCAGACAAACGGAAACCCACCGTCACCCCCACCCGCGCCGCCCACACGACCGCGTGGGGGATCCGTCACATTCCCCGGCCCGCCCCAACCCCCGCGCACACGGAAAACCCCCCGGTCGCAGCCCCCGGCAGATGACACAAACCGCCCACCGCCCCCACCTCGTCCGTATCCCCAATTCGGACCAGTGGTCGATCTCGCCTACACTCGGTGGCGTGCCACGTGGTGACGGTCGACTCAATCATGATCTGCTCCCCGGCGAGAAAGGCCCCCAGGACGCTTGCGGCGTCTTCGGCGTCTGGGCTCCGGGTGAAGAGGTCGCCAAGCTCACTTACTTCGGGCTTTACGCCCTCCAGCATCGGGGCCAGGAATCCGCGGGAATCGCGGTGAGCAACGGCTCCCAGATCCTTGTCTTCAAGGACATGGGGCTCGTTTCCCAGGTCTTCGACGAGACATCCCTCGGTTCCCTCCAGGGTCATATCGCGGTCGGTCACGCCCGCTACTCGACCACGGGTGCCTCCGTGTGGGAGAACGCGCAGCCGACGTTCCGGGCGACCGCCCACGGCTCGATCGCGCTCGGCCACAACGGCAACCTGGTGAACACCGCCCAGCTGGCGGAGATGGTCGCCGACCTGCCCAAGGAGAACGGTCGCGCGACCCAGGTCGCCGCCACCAACGACACCGACCTCGTCACCGCCCTGCTCGCGGGGCAGACCGACGACGACGGCAAGCCGCTCACCGTGGAGGAGGCGGCCGCCAAGGTCCTTCCCCAGGTGCAGGGCGCGTTCTCGCTGGTCTTCATGGACGAGCAGACGCTGTACTGCGCCCGTGACCCGCAGGGCATCCGCCCGCTGGTCATCGGCCGTCTGGAGCGCGGCTGGGTGGTCGCCTCCGAGACCGCCGCCCTCGACATCTGCGGCGCCAGCTTCGTCCGCGAGATCGAGCCGGGCGAGCTCGTCGCCATCGACGAGAACGGCCTGCGCACCTCGCGATTTGCGGAAGCGAAGCCCAAGGGCTGTGTCTTCGAGTACGTGTACCTGGCGCGCCCGGACACCGACATCGCCGGACGCAACGTCTACCTCTCGCGCGTCGAGATGGGGCGGAAACTCGCCAAGGAAGCGCCTGTCGAGGCCGACCTGGTGATAGCCACTCCCGAGTCCGGCACCCCCGCCGCCATCGGCTACGCGGAGGCCAGCGGCATTCCGTACGGCTCGGGCCTGGTCAAGAACGCCTACGTCGGGCGGACCTTCATCCAGCCCTCGCAGACCATCCGCCAGCTCGGCATCCGCCTCAAGCTGAACCCGCTCAAGGAAGTCATCCGGGGCAAGCGCCTGGTGGTCGTGGACGACTCGATCGTCCGCGGCAACACCCAGCGCGCGCTCGTGAAGATGCTCCGCGAGGCCGGGGCCGCCGAGGTCCACATCCGGATCTCGTCCCCGCCGGTCAAGTGGCCGTGCTTCTTCGGCATCGACTTCGCGACCCGCGCCGAGCTGATCGCCAACGGCATGACGATCGAGGAGATCGGCACCTCGCTGGGCGCCGACTCGCTCTCGTACATCTCGACGGACGCGATGATCGAGGCGACCACCATCCCCAAGGACAACCTCTGCCGCGCCTGCTTCGACGGGGTCTACCCGATGGAGCTCCCGGACCCCGAGCTGCTCGGCAAGCAGCTCCTGGAGACCGAGCTCGCGGCCGGTCCCGCCGCTACGGCCGCGGCCGACGCGCTGCGCCGCCCGTAGGCGCCCGCACGAACCCTGCAGTACGACACGAAAGTTCTCACTGTCATGTCTGAGACCACTGGTGCCAGCTACGCAGCCGCGGGCGTCGACATCGAGGCGGGCGACCGCGCCGTCGAGCTGATGAAGGAGTGGGTGAAGAAGACCAAGCGCCCCGAGGTGCTCGGTGGCCTCGGCGGTTTCGCCGGACTCTTCGACGCCTCCGCCCTCAAGCGCTACGAGCGCCCGCTGCTCGCCTCCGCGACCGACGGCGTCGGCACGAAGGTCGACCTCGCCCGTCGCATGGGCGTGTACGACACGATCGGCCACGACCTCGTCGGCATGGTCGTCGACGACCTCGTCGTGTGCGGTGCCGAGCCGCTGTTCATGACCGACTACATCTGCGTCGGCAAGGTGCACCCCGAGCGGGTCGCCGCCATCGTCAAGGGCATCGCCGAGGGCTGTGTCCTGGCGGGCTGCGCGCTGGTCGGCGGCGAGACGGCCGAGCACCCGGGCCTGCTGGGCCCGGACGACTTCGACGTGGCCGGCGCCGGCACCGGTGTGGTCGAGTACGACCAGCTGCTCGGCGCGGATCGCATCCGCACGGGTGACGTCGTCATCGCCATGGCGTCCTCCGGACTTCACTCGAACGGGTACTCACTCGTCCGGCACGTGCTCTTCGACCGGGCGAAGATGTCGCTGGAGCAGCAGGTCGAGGAGTTCGGGCGGACCCTGGGCGAGGAGCTCCTGGAGCCGACCAAGATCTACTCGCTGGACTGCCTGGCCCTCACCCGTACCACCGAGGTGCACGGTTTCAGCCATGTCACCGGCGGCGGTCTCGCCAACAACCTGGCCCGGGTCATCCCGGACCACCTGCACGCCACGGTCGACCGTTCGACCTGGGCGCCGGGCGCGGTCTTCGACCTGGTGGGCAAGGCCGGTCAGGTCGAGCGGCTGGAGCTGGAGAAGACGCTGAACATGGGCGTCGGCATGATCGCGATCGTCCCCGAGGGCTCGGTGGACGTGGCGCTGACGACCCTCGCGGACCGGGGCGTGGACGCCTGGGTCGCGGGCCGGATCACCGAGCGCGGCGCTCACGCGACGGGCGCCGAGCTCACCGGCGACTACGCCAAGTAGGGACCGCGGACAGCACAGAACCCGGTCCGGGGCCTGGGCCCCGGACCGGGTCGGTACTGCTGTGAGCAGCGAAAACGATTGCTGCGAAACCCGAAGGCTTATGAAGACGACCGCGCGTCAAGCACCGCGACGCTGCGACGACGGACCGGACTCCTCGTCCTCGTCGTCGTCCTCGTTGTACAACTCCGCATAGCGGGCGTACGGGTCGTCTTCCTCGTCGTCGTCCTCGAACGGCTCGCCATTCGGCGGCTGATTCGAGATCGGCTGCGAAGTCGATGCGCCCAGCTCGTTGGCCAGACGCGACAGGTCAGTCCCGCCGCTGCTGTACTTCAGCTGGCGGGCGACCTTGGTCTGCTTGGCCTTTGCCCGGCCGCGCCCCATGGCTCGACCCCCTCGGTGACGGGGCTCAACGGCCCCAGAGTCTTGACACGCGTTCATGAGTCGGAACGGGCTCTCCGTGGAGAGACCGTGTCCGTAGGGCTTCAACGGTACCTGCTTCCGCGGCCATACGGTACGCCGCCCGCATGACGTGCCACTTCGCAGAACCCGCAAGGAGCCCCTTCCTCGCTGGTCAACCGCGATTTTAACCTCTTCTTGGCGTCCGACCCGCCGACCGGCGTGAGTCTTCTCTCGCCGGTCGGCGGATCGGGTGCCAAAGGCGTCTAGCGCTTGCGCGCCTCGGCGATGCGCTGCTCGGCGATCCGGTCGGCCGCGGCGGCCGGCGGAATGCCGTCTTCCTTCGCACGTGCGAATATGGTCAGCGTGGTGTCGAAGATCTTCGAGGCCTTCGCCTTGCAGCGGTCGAAGTCGAAGCCGTGCAGCTCGTCGGCCACCTGGATCACACCGCCCGCGTTGACCACGTAGTCGGGCGCGTAGAGGATCGCGCGGTCCGCGAGGTCCTTCTCGACGCCCGGGTGGGCCAGCTGGTTGTTGGCCGCGCCGCACACGATCTTCGCGGTGAGGACCGGGACCGACTCGTCGTTGAGCGCGCCACCCAGGGCGCACGGGGCGTAGATGTCCAGCCCCTCCACCCGGATCAGCGCGTCGGTGTCGGCGACGGCGGTGACGCTGCCCGGGTGCTTGTCGAGGATGCGGCGGACCGCTTCCTCGCGCACATCGGTGATCACGACCTCGGCGCCGTCCGCCACCAGGTGCTCCACCAGGTAGTGGCCCACCTTGCCGACGCCCGCGACGCCGACCTTGCGGCCGCGCAGCGTCGGGTCGCCCCACAGGTGCTGGGCGCTGGCCCGCATGCCCTGGAAGACGCCGAAGGCGGTGAGTACGGAGGAGTCGCCGGCGCCGCCGTTCTCGGGGGAGCGGCCGGTCGTCCACCGGCACTCGCGCGCCACGACGTCCATGTCCGCCACATACGTGCCGACGTCGCACGCCGTCACGTAACGGCCGCCGAGCGAGGCCACCATGCGCCCGTAGGCCAGGAGCAGCTCGTCGGTCTTGACCGTCTCCGGGTCACCGATGATCACGGCCTTGCCGCCGCCGTGGTCGAGCCCGGCCATGGCGTTCTTGTAGGACATGCCGCGGGAGAGGTTGAGCGCGTCGGCGACGGCCTCCGCCTCGGTCGCGTAGGGGTAGAAGCGCGTACCGCCGAGGGCGGGGCCCAGGGCGGTGGAGTGGATGGCGATGACGGCTTTGAGGCCCGAGGCGCGGTCCTGGCACAGCACGACCTGTTCATGGCCGCCCTGGTCCGAACGGAACAGGGTGTGCAGAACGTCTGCTGAGCTGACAGCGTCGCCGGTCACATCGGTCACGGTGGTGACTCCCAAGTACGAAGCGGCGGTTATCGGCCCGCCTGAGGGTGGGGCGGGCCGTGTCGCGGCCCGCCCGGGGCCGCGCTGGGAGCAGAGTAAGTCCTACGCGTGCGTAGATCAGGCGCAGTGCCGAGGATCACCCTCCCGTCGTGCGTGCGCGTGGGACGATTCGACGCATGGCGGTGGTGTCCTCGGTGATCGTCCCGTACGCGTCCTATCTGCGGGTGTACGAGCCGCTGGCGGCCTTCCCCGAACCGGAGCGCGCCCACTGGGTGCGGTACGCCGAGAGCGGGCGTACCCCAGGTGCCCAGGACGAACTCCGGCGAGCCCTGGCGGATTTGGTGCCGACGCCGCCGGTCGCGGTGCCGGTCCACGAGAGCGCGGACGCGTTCGTGGCCGAGGTCGACGGCGTGGTGTGCGTCTGCCCGTGGCGGACCCGGCTGCGCGGCTGGCAGGCCCTGGAGGTGCTGGCGGACCAGTTCCCGGCGGCGGTGCTCGACGCGCTGCTGCCGCCGGTGGTGCGCCGGCAGGCCGCGGCGGACTACGAGCGGTGGCGGGAGGAGAACCCGGACGCCCGGCCGTGGATCCTCACCGCGGTCTGGCACGTCCCTGTGAGCTGGTTCACAGTCTTTTCGGACGAAGAGAGGGAGTATGTCCCGGCGGAGAGCGGCGCGGCGCCCGTGCTGCGCTACCGCACCCCGATGGTCCAGGCCCGCCGCCGCCTCGCGCGGGCGCTTCGGACGCTGCGCGACCACATCGACGAGGGACCCCTGACGGAGGGGCTGGTCGAGGTGGGGCGCTGGCTGGAGGAGTTCCATCCGCGCTCCCTGGTGGAGCTGGACTACGGCGGCCTGGTGCACGCCCTGTCGCGGGAGCGCCTGGAGGAGGACCGCTCGGCGGCCGACGTGGCCGAGGGGATCGCCGCGCTGCGGGCCGGGGACGGCGCGGGGGCGGCCAGGGCGTACGAGCGCTTCACGGAGCGCTGGCGGGTCGTCAGGGAGCGCCGGATGGCGAACTGAGGGACCGTCGGACTGAGGGAGCTTCGGTACGGGCCGCGCGCTGCCCCGTTCGGGTGAGTGTTTTCGTACGGCTGAGTGACTCTTCGGCCCTGTGGTCGGGACGTAGGTCCTGATCCGGGCCTTTCCCCCAAGCGTGACGGACCGCACTTACTGGGCTCTTGCGTCGATCCCCCACCCTCGTGCCAAAATAGGACAAGGAGTCCGGCGAGGGCTCCTTCCGTCCAACTAAGGGCGGATTGCTTGGTATTGCCTGCCATGGGGGGTCTGATGACTCCTGATCGCTCTGTGACTGATCGTCACTGTGGCGTGACTGTCCGCTATGGCATGGTCCATCGGCTTCCGTCGCTGATGAACACCTGGGAGGGCAATTCCATCGGTTTGGCCGACGCGGCTGGACGGATGGTGTAGTTGTAGTGCCGAGGACAAGCCGTTCGTCCTATAACCGACTCGGCTCGCGTCCGCCATTTCGGGCAACGCGGGTCAAGGTGCAGAATTTAGAGGAAAGAACCGAGAAGGTTCGGTTCTCCCGAGGAGGCCGCTCATGACCGCTCGCACCCCTGATGCCGAGCCGCTGCTGACCCCGGCTGAGGTTGCCACGATGTTCCGCGTGGACCCGAAGACGGTCACCCGCTGGGCGAAGGCGGGCAAGCTCACGTCCATCCGCACGCTGGGTGGACACCGCCGGTACCGCGAAGCAGAGGTCCGTGCGCTGCTTGCGGGTATTCCGCAGCAGCGTAGCGAGGCCTGAACAACACCCCGATAACGGGCATTCCGGGGCCCCCACCCCGGTCGCCCACCCCCTAGCTCCACTGACGCCAGGCCTGCCCCAACGGGCTCACCGTCATCGATCGCGCTGGACTCCGCCGGGTCCAGCGCGATCTTTTTTATGCCCCGGCCCAGACCCGTTCCGGGCCGGCCCGGGCCCCGGTTTATGCCCCGGTCCGGGTCGTTCGCGGGGGGTCTGCGGGGGATGTCGGGAGTCTCCCGGGTGGCCCTGGAGAGGTGGTGCAATTGCACATATTAAATTGGGGGGTTGTAGGCACGGTGTAAGTTCCCCGGTTCCCAAAACTGATTCGGTGACTCCCGTCACACCGCCGCGACCGCCCTCCGGACAGAGCCTGCCACCGCCACGGGAGCGGCCAACCCGCCATGGGTCACCGCTCGGCGGGACTTTCGTCCTCGGGCAGCCCGGCGAGGAGGTCGGGCTCGGAGGGATCCATGGCGAGCCGCAGGAGGCGCGAACAGATGGGGCAGTGCCGGGTGAGATGCCGGTAGCCGCTCGCGGCCGACAGATGGGCGCGCAGGAGCGCCCGCGTCTCGTGCCTCGCGGACGACGCCTTCATGCGCCACCTCCCGGGTGGGGCCCGCTGCCTTCTCCCTGGGTACCGGCGGCGGTTGGCCCCGTCAAGACGGCCGGGAAAGCCAAGTGGGCCCGGATCCAAGCGGATCCGGGCCCACGTGCTCCTGCGGTCGCCCCGGGCGGCCCCGGACAGCGGCGGAGCCCGCATCCGGGAAGGATGCGGGCTTCGGCTTCACTTGCGGTCCTGACGGGATTTGCTGTGTCCATTGCGCGGCTCCGCCGCGGGGCGCGGCCTCGCGGGCGGGCCCGGACAGCAGCGAAGCCCGCATCCGGGAAGGATGCGGGCTTCGGCTTCACTGCGGTCCTGACGGGATTTGCTGTGTCCATTGCGCGGCTCCGCCGCGGGGCGCGGCCTCGCGGGCGGGCCCGGACAGCAGCGAAGCCCGCATCCGGGA